>DBEG01000128.1 GCA_002293965.1 Actinobacteria bacterium UBA912
GGCCGATGATCCTCGGCCACGCCCCCGATGTGGTCCTCGACAGAGTGCGCGAGCAGCTCGACAAGGGCACCAGCTACGGTGCGCCGACGTGCGCAGAGACCCGACTCGCCGAGGCGGTTATCTCGGCAGTTCCGAGCGTCGAGATGGTACGCTTCGTCTCAAGCGGGACCGAGGCGACGATGAGCGCACTTAGGCTTGCGCGCGGGTACACCGGTCGCGAGAAGTTCATCAAGTTTGACGGCAACTACCACGGCCACTCAGACGCGCTGCTTGTGGCCGCCGGATCCGGTCTGTTGACGCTTGGGATTCCGGGCACACCCGGAGTCACCGCTGGAGCTGCCGCCGACACGATCGTGCTGCCGTACAACGACCTCTCGGCAGTCGAAGAAGCGCTCGAAGCCTGGACAGGGCAGGTGGCCGCGATCATCCTTGAGCCCATCGCGGGCAACATGGGCGTGGTCCCGCCGACACCCGGGTATCTCGCAGGACTGCGTGCGCTTTGCGACGCACACGGGGTCGTGCTGATCTTCGACGAGGTGATCACGGGATTCCGCGTGGCTCTCGGCGGGGCGCAGGAGCTTTACGGCGTGACCCCCGACCTGACCACGATGGGCAAGATAATCGGGGGTGGATTCCCGGTGGGAGCTTTCGGCGGGAAACGCGAGATCATGGAGCATCTGGCACCGGTGGGTCCGGTCTATCAGGCCGGCACGCTGTCGGGCAATCCGGTGGCGATGGTGGCCGGACTGGCGACGATCGAGGCCTTGAGCGCGCCTGGCGTCTACGAGGAGCTGGAGCGCAAGGGCAAGAAGCTTGCCGACGGCTTGTGCCGGGCAGCAGGCGATGCCGCAGTGCACACGTTCTGTACGCGCGTAGGCTCAATGTCGTGCATGTTCTTCACGCACCTGGAGGTCTCTAACTGGTCGACCGCATCGACTTCGAACACTGAGAGGTACGCCGCGTTCTTCCGAGGGATGCTCGACGAGGGCTTCGCTCTGGCGCCGAGTCAGTTCGAGGCGACGTTCGTGTCACTCGCTCACAGCGATGAGGACATCGAGCGGTTCATCGCCGCGGCCACCCGAGTGCTCAAGACGGTATAGGAGGAATCCGATCCAATGAAGGTCATCATTCCCGCTGCCGGCCTGGGCACCAGGTTCTTGCCGGTGACCAAGTCGCAGCCCAAAGAGATGCTGCCTGTGGTCGAGAAGCCCGTCATCCAGTACGTGGTCGAGGAGGCGGTGGCCGGAGGTGCCGAAGACATCCTGCTCATCACCGGCCGAGGTAAACGCGCCATCGAGGACCACTTCGACAGGTCGATGGAGCTCGAGGAGATGCTTGAGCGCACCGGCAACACCCAGAAGATGCGCGAGATCCGCAAGATATCCGAGATCGCCCAGATCTTCTACGTCAGGCAGAAGACCCCACGCGGCCTAGGGGACGCCGTCCTTTGCGGCGCACCTTTCGTTGGATCCGATCCGTTCTTCGTGATGCTTGGAGACGTCCTGGTACCACACAACGATTGTCTGACTCGGATGAAGGAAGTCTACGAGAAGTACGGTGGATCGGTTGTCTGGGTGGTACCGGTCGAGCCGCATAAGGTCTCGCGCTACGGCATCATCTCCGGTAGGGAGGTCGAGCCCGGTGTTTGGGAGGTTGCCGACCTTATCGAGAAGCCCCCGGCCAACGAAGCCCCTAGCAACCTCGCAATCTTCGGCAGATATCTGTTGACGCCGAGGATCATGGAGATCCTGCCCAAGGTCGATGCCGGCCGGGGCGGGGAGATCCAGCTCACAGACGCCCTTCGGCAGCTATTGCGCGAAGAGGAGTTGTTCGCCGTCACCATCGACTGTCTCAGTTATGATACTGGGGACATGATCTCGTGGCTGGAGGCCAATGTGTCGCTGGCGCTTCAGGACGAGAAGTTCGGCGAACAGATGCTGGAGAGTATCCGTAGGCTGACTGATCAGGCAAAATGACAAAGGAGACATCTTGAGTGCAGGAATAGAAGGTAAGGACATTCTGATCACGGGCGGCACCGGCTCTCTCGGTCAGGCGCTGTCGAAGCGCCTTCTGTCCGGAGCCCACGGTCTTCCCGCGAGCGTGACCGTGTTCTCGCGTGATGAGGCCAAGCAGCATTATATGCGCCTCGACTTCATGCACCGCACCACTGCCACCGACGAGATCATCTTCGAGAACTCCAAGCACATGCTCAGGTTCATCATCGGCGATGTGCGCGATGAGGCGAGCTTGCTTCGGGCAGTCAAGGGCGCTGACATCGTCTTCGCGGCAGCCGCCCTCAAACAGGTGCCTAGCTGCGAGTACTTCCCGTGGGAGGCGTGCCGCACCAACATCGAAGGTGCCGAGAACCTTGTGCGCATCATCGCACAGAACGACCTGCCGGTCGAGACGGTGGTCGGTATCTCGACCGACAAGGCGTGCAAGCCTGTCAACGTCATGGGGATGACCAAGGCCATCCAGGAGCGGATATACATCGAGGGCAACCTCAGGGCCCCGCAGACGCGATTCATCGCCGCGCGCTACGGCAACGTGCTCGCGTCCCGCGGCTCGGTGGTCCCGCTC
>DBEG01000110.1 GCA_002293965.1 Actinobacteria bacterium UBA912
CATGAAGGAGATGATCACGTCAGGCAGCGCCAGCAAGCTGCTGCTCGTGTTCACGCACTTCGACGAGGTCAAGGGTGACAATCTGCCCAACGCAGCGGCCAAGGAGCAGCACGTCCTGGCTTCTGCGGAAAACGTCCTCGCCTCAATTGGCGAGGAACTGGGCCCGTTCGCGGAACGTGCGCTTCGCGGCCGCCTGAAGGATGCCTGCTTCTTCGTCGGCGGGATCGACGAGGATCTGGATGCCGCGAAGAAGACCCAGAAGCGGACCATCGGCCAGTTACAGGCGCTGTTGGCCGCCATCGATGTCATCGTGGAAAAGCCGGCGCCCGTCCTCGCACAGCCGGTGTACGACCGAATGAATCTCGTCCTGGCCGTAAAGAACGCGGCCGAGAGCTTCCACGATGCGTGGTGGCCGCGCTTGGGCCTCGACTACAAGCCTGGGGTCAGCAAGGAACACTGGAAGCGCATCTGGGCGCTCAGCCGTCGACTCAGCACGCCCGGCCTCGGCGACGAGTACGACAACCTCAAGCCGGTCGCGGATCTCCGCAAGCAGCTTCAGGATCGGCTGTATGTGCTGCTGCAGAACCCACTCCGGTGGGACCCGGCCGAGCCGACCGACGACGCGCACAAGCAACAGGTGTTTGACGGCCTGGCCAACGCGCTGTCCGCCAAGACGCTGGACCTGGCTACCCGCCGCGTTCGGGCCGAGCGGATGCCGGAATGGCAGTCCGCGTTCAACCAGTCGGGTCGCGGCTCCAGCTACGCGCGCGCTTCGATCATCGGCGAGCGCATCTACGAGCGCGCGGCGCCTATCCCTGACGTGACCCCTTCGCCGGATCGCAATTCCTTCCTGCACGAAGTGGCTGCTGTGGTGGAGAGCGTCTGTGAAGAAGTCGGCGCCAAGCTCGCGTAGTGGACGGTCACAGGCATTCTGGATGGGGCTCGCCCCGCGCCCGAGGCTAGGCCTGCGCTTGCCAGGCGAACCGCTCCGGTGCCATCGGATCAATCAGCGTGCGGAGCTTGGTGACCGCATCCGATGCGACATGCGGCAGGGAGGTGAATACGACCTTCCTGCCGCCATCCAAGCTCCAGGGGCTGAACTGCTCTGCCTGCGGGATCGACGGCCGCGCAGGGTCCAGCGGGTACGCCAGTACGCCCCAGGACACCCTGCCGACTGCAGGAATGAACCGGCCGAGGTACGCGGCCATCTGGTACAGATCCTCGCGCTGCGGACCATTCGGTGCGCTTGCAGATGGGTGCAGCGACTTGTACTTTGCGTCGACCACGCCTTGAACCTGCCCTCCAGCATGGAGGATCGCGTCCGGGATCAGCGTACCCAAACCCTGGCCCGTGACGTCGCTGTGAAGCATCTTCTTGGTGGCGGCCTTCTCCCGGGTGCCGTGAGTCACTGTCAGCGGCGCCGCCGCCTTCCGCAGCACGCTGAGCACGTACATCTCCCACAACTCGGCCACGTCAAGGAGGACGCCCTTCGTCTCGCCACTGGCATCGACATCGGCGGCAAGACCTCTGCGGTTCGCAATCTGGCGGGAGAGTTCTGCGATGGGCGCAAAGCCCGCCGTGATCGGCGTGTAGCGAATTCGGTCGAGCTCGGCCTTCGTCGGCACGCGCGGGCGGGCACCAGTGACGGACATCAGCTGCGGGATGAGTTCCTTCGCGCGTGCCGGCATCCATTGCTCGTCTGGTACGCCAAGCCAGCGGCGCAGCACCTCGTAGGCGGCCACGATGGCGTCGGATGCAGCGTGATCCAGTGACCGCTCAGAGCGTATGGACACGACCTGGCCTCCGCCTGCAGCGATTAACCGGAGCGACGCCGAGACGTCGAGCCGTCCTCGAATCGTCGGGCCCCTCGTCGCGACGTCACGGCGCAGTGCGGGCAGCCCGTGCCGTGCTGCCTCGACAAACCCGTGAGCCCAGACGGATGCCAGCAGTTGCGCTATGAAGGACTCGTCCTCCCGCAGCTTTCCTGGTGCGTCGGTCAACACGACTGACGTCGCCTCGAAGAGCCAGTTCCGCAGCGTGGCCAGGCCGAAGCGCGGCTCGATGGTCAGACTGTTCCCCTCGAAGGAAAGCGAGCCGACGTATCTGCCAGCCCACCAGGTGCCGTCCCAGGCGCAGTAGACGACCGGCTCGTCCTCGTCACGTTCGCCGGAGACTGGAACAACGAGATCCGTGGCGCGTACGTTGGTCGCCAGCCGGCGAAGCCAAGCAGCCTCTGCGGCCGTCGGCTGCGGAGCGAGCGGTGAACAGTCCCGCGCGACGAGTCTCACTCGGTCACCGTGGGCTTGAGGAGAACCTTCGATAGCCGGTCAAGCTCTGCGTTGCGGGCGGTCGCATCAAGACCCGCGAGGTACTGCTCCAGCAACGGACGCAGGGACAGGTTCCAGACCTGCACCACAGGCTCAAGGGCTTCGCCCTTCTTGTTCCAGAGGTAGTTCTGCTTGCGCGACGGCCGCGGGCCAAGGAAGTTGCGCAAGAACACGACCACGTCGAGCAGATAGGTGTGCCCGATTTCATACTGGGCGCCAAGCAGCGGGCTGTCGTGGATCTCCCTGTTCAACGCCGATGCTGCAGCGGCCAACTTGCGGAAGTCCGGTTCGATGCGATCCCAGTCCAGGCCCGACTTCAGGTCCCTCCACTTGGCTTCGGCGGCACCGAGCAGAGCCTCGGCGTCAAATGGGCACAGCAACCACAGGAAGCGGCGGCGCAGCGCGAAGTCGATCTGCTCGATGGACTGGTCGATCAGATTCATGGTGCCGATCACGAAGAGATCGTCCGGGATGCGCAGCTTCATCGCAGCCCCATCACCGTCGCGGGCTGGAAGTTCAATGGTCTCGTTGCGGTCTTCGAGCAACGAGAAGCATTCGCCAAGCATCCGGCTCAAGTCGGTCCGGTTCATCTCGTCGAGGATCAGGACGTGTGGCAGCCGCTCCGCGCGAGGCTTCTTCTCGATGTCCTCGATGAGCCGGGGCAGGTAGCCCGCCCGATACTCGGTGCCCCCCCCGTTGGAAATGTGAAGCGCCCGGATGAAGTCCTCGTAGCTGTACGCCGGGTGCAGCTGCAATCGGTGGACGTTGTCCTGGATTGCCGCACCAATAACGGCCTGAGACTGGAAGTACCGAGCAGGCCCCATCTGACTCAAGGCGGCGGATCGAATGACGCGCTCCGCCAACTTCTTGGCACGGTATGTCTTGCCGGTGCCCGGAGGCCCGAAAAGAACGATCTGCTTCTTGTGCTGGATGACCTCCAGCGGCGCCCCCTCAGATGCGCCCTCGCTGTCGTCGTACCACGCCTCACGGAGCGGCGACCAGTAAAAGTCAAGCTGCTGGTTCGGCAACAGCTTCTCGAGCTCGCCCCTGATGGCCAGGATCGCGCGGTCTTCGTCCTCCGGCTCAGTGCTGACCAACCCGGAGAACGCCTTGATGATTCTCCTCTTGTGGTTGCTGCTCGCGATTCGCTCGAAGTGGTCCGGAAACAGCAGGTACAGCAGCATGTGCCGCAACTGCTTGGACTCGGCATCCTCGATACCGTCGACGAATTCCTGAAAGAGCCAGGGGTCCCCGGCTACCGCGGCCTGCCGGTCTGGGGGTAACTTCTTCCATGCGATGACGAGATCGATCAGGAACGCAATTTCGAATGGTCGACGGGTGTTGTAGCCCTGACCGCCGCTGCCGATGCCATTCGAGAAGGCACCGGACACCAGGTGGGACTCAGGCAGGCTGTCGCCGGCCCAGCCCAGAACCTCGTTTACGACCTGCCGCTTGCGCGCGCCACCCACGTTGGACGGGAACAGGAAGTAGACGCACAGGATCTCCGCAGCCAGGCGGACCACCTCCGGCCCAGCCTTGCCGACCTGATCCTTGAACTTGACGATGAAGGACCGGTCGCCCTCGTCGGGGGTAGCGACGAATGCTTTGTGGATTTGGTCCAGGACGTCCGGGCGCCAGACCGAGGAACCTTCGAACAGCAGCGAGCCGTCACGCAGGAGGCAGTTGGCGCGGAACGCCTCCGCCACCGGGTAGATCCTGCTGGTGTTGTGTTCTGTGTGACGGGCCATCGGTTGCGTGTTCCTGTCTGTGGCTCTTTGGGGTCGGCCTGTCTGCCGGCCTCCGCAGATTGTCGGCGTTGATCCTGGATCTACCGATCACCCAGTCGACACAGTACCTTGCCTCCTCAGATCAGAACGATGGGGTCCGGCAGCCGCCAGGTTCGAGCCGGCGAGAGGGGGCAAGCGATTGACCGAGGCATCTCCTACCTAGAGAATGGAAGCCCGCGCTCAAAAACCAAG
>DBEG01000119.1 GCA_002293965.1 Actinobacteria bacterium UBA912
CTGGCGAGCAATATCCTCAATCACGACTATGCGGCCTGCAATCTCTTTCATGGCATCAACAGTGTGGGTTACTGCCTCCCCCCCTATTTCGACGTCGGCGGCAGCCTTTAGCGCGATGTGCTCTGTCTGTTGCGCGTTCTCGGCGTTCTGCCTAATATTCGCTGTCATCTGCTCGATGGAAGATGACACCTCCTCTGCAGCAGCCGCCTGCTCCGTCGCTCCCTGCGACAGTTGCTGTGCGGAAGCCGAGGTTTGCTGAGAACCGCTACCAACGTTATCGGCAATCGTTCGGATGCCCGATATCACACTACGCAACTCTTCGTTCATTCGTTGCATGGCCGTGAGCATGTGTGAGATTTCGTCGCGCCCTTTTACGTCGATATCACGCGTCAAATCTCCGTCCGCCAACACTCCTACAAGTGCAACGGCCTCATTGATCGGTCCTGTGACCGAGCGCGTGATGACTGTGGCGATAGCGACACTACAAACGATTGCCAAAACGACGGCGATGATGATGATGATCTCGATTGTTGCCTGTGTCGAGAGCATCATCTTCTCTTGCTCTTCCGCCTGCTCTACAGCATAGTCGGTTAGAGTTGTCGCTGCGATCTCAACTTTACCGAACGCTTCATCGTTAGTCCCGATTGCTTGGTTTCGAGCATCGACCAGTAGCTGCTCGTCGCCTCTTTCCTCGGCAGACCTGATCATTTCTACGAATCGATCGTGTCCGACCAACCACTCCTCGACACTACGCTCGAGTTCCATCTCTCGGGCCTCGAACTCCTCATTCGACTCCAGTTCTCTTAACCCGGCAAGGCCGTAGTCCAAGGTTTCCCGCTGGGCATCCAGTTGCTCTGCCACATAGCTGTAGCCCTTGATGCCCTCTGCCAGAGACTGGCTCTCTAGCCCGTCGATCCTAGCAATCGTTCCATCGACCGTCTTGGCGTAGTAGATACCGGGAAGGTCGGTCTTCGTTATCGGTTCAACCTCCGTCAGAAGTTGCCGGAGTCCCCAAGCCCCCATAGCTCCAATGCCTACGGTTAACAACACCACCACCGAAAATCCGACAGGAGCCTTCTCCCAATCTTGGTGTAGCGACCCATTTCACACTTCCCTTCATGATCTTCTCGTCCGTGCAGCTTCGCCGGTACTACTCATAACATCATCTCTTCAACACTTCATCCAGGTCTTGAGCCGCCGCCGTTAGCCCTCAGCAGGCCACTCACATCCAGCACAGGCACGACCTGTCCGTCGCCCAAGACGGTCGTCCCCGAGAAACTCGGTGATCCTCTCAAGAAGATACTTAGCGGCTTGATGACCGCTTGTATGCTGTCCCTGACCGCATCGACTACTACGCCGAACCTCTCACCTTCGACGGACACGACCACCGCCATCTCCGCGGATGGTTGTTCACCGCCAACCTCGAAATAACGCCTGAGGCTGATGAGGGGCAACAGCTTGTCCTGCACTTCGATCGAGTCGCGGCCGTGCTCTCGCCATGCAGCCGACTGACGGACCTCGACACACGATTCAACCACCGCAAGAGGAAAGATATATCGCTCCTCCCCTACGTGAGCCACGAGACCTTCCACTATGGCAAGCGTCAACGGTAGCTTCAAAATGAACGTCGTGCCCTTGCCGGGATCCGTCTTCAAATCAACAGTGCCCCGGAGTTCCTGGATGACTCGCCTCACCACGTCGAGACCGACGCCCCGGCCTGAAACGTTCGTGACCGACTTGTTCGTTGAGAATCCGGGTCGGAACAACATCTCCGTGAGTCCGGCGCTTCCGGGTTCGGCTGCCTTCTCGATACCCACCACTTCTCCGGCGATGAGTGCGACTGAGGACAAATCTACTCCTTGCCCGTCGTCGGAGATCCTGACATACACGTTGCCGGCTGTCTGGAAAGCCGAGAGGGTTATAGTGCCCCTCCGTGGTTTGCCTGTGGCAAGTCGGACCTCTGGTGCCTCAATCCCGTGGTCGATGCTGTTTCTCAATACGTGGAGCACGGGTTCAGCAATCCGGTCAAGAACGCCTTTGTCAAGCTCGGTCTCGGCTCCGTCGACCACGATATCGACCTCTTTACCAAGCTGACCTGCGAGATCGCGGACATGTCGCCTGAACCTACCGACCAAAGTCCCGATCGGAACCATCCGGATGTCAAGGACGCTGACTCTGAGTCCTTCCGTCAACCTGCCTATATCCTCTGCGATTCCACCGACCCGGGAATACTCATTCGACGAGACCGCGTTCGCGAGTGCTCCATGAGCAGTCACGAGTTCACCGACCATGTCCACCAGTTGATCGAGGCGCCCCGCTGAAACCCTGACCGTGTCCTCGGTTCCAGGTTTGTCGGTCCTTCTGGCAGCGCTGCGCCTGTCGCCTCCACTCCTGCGTTCAATATCCGCTTCCGACTGCAGTTCGGGAGTTGCCTCGACGATTGAGAACTCTTCCGTGTCGAGAAACATGAACGCGTCTTCTATTCGCGAACGAGCCTCATCAGTGAAGATCTCGATGTCCCACGACAGATAGAGGGTACCAGTATCTAAATCGCCCAGCAGAGGAACGTCGGTGGTCTTGGCAACAACCTTGCACTCGCCAAGCGTGCGTAGCTCGTTGAGAATGGAGAGCGGGCGAAGTCCGCGGAAGAGTGCGTTGCTCGCCGGCCTGAGGGATATGAGGTATCTCTTGTTCCGAGCAAGGCCGATTGGTTCCGCCACTTTGAAGTCGATCTCGGCCTCTGATTCGAATTTCCCACCGATTGATGCAATCAGGTCGTCAGCCCGCGCCCTAGTCGATTCTCCCGCCTCCTCATGCTCCTCCCCAGATACTAGCGAGAGCATGCAATCATGTGCGTCCAACGCCAACAAGATCACATCGCGGGTCACCTCGGTCGATCCCTGGCGAGCCTTCTCGAACGAAGACTCCAGTCCGTGGGCGATGTTTGCCACGCGTTCGAAGCCGTACATCGAAGCTATTCCCTTGAGTGTGTGCAGATGCCTGAACGTGGCATCGACTAGTTCCATAGTGCCCGGCGCGCGCTCAAGATCAAGCAGACATGACTGCAGGTTTTCCAGCAACTCGCGGGCTTCCATACGGAATACCGTGCGAAGGGCCGCTATGTCTGCGCTAAGACGCGCGTCGCTCATAGACTCCAACTCACTCTCCAAGAATGCGTATCACTGCTGAAACGAGTTCTTCCCGTGTGAACGGCTTATTGAGGCAGGCAGTCACGCCTGCGTTTCTCAAATCGGAGCTCTTCGCCACATCTACATCAGTGGTCATAGCGATTATTGGGAGACCAGCTATGGCCGATCGCTCACGAACAAGCTTCACTAGTTCTAGGCCGGTCATACTCGGCATCCAATGATCGGTGATGAGAAGGTCGACGCTCTCCGATTGCAGGAGGTCAATAGCCTGCTGCCCGTCGGACACTTCTATACACTCGAACCCGCTCGAACGAAGTACGAGGCTGACCATGCCTCGTGAACTGATCGAGTCATCTGCAATCAGCACTCTTCTAGCCACAGGGCGCACCCTCTCTCTCCCTCTCACCTCTGAATGCGAGATCCTCTTCCAATCCAAGGGCATTCACGACCGATGCAAATGGTCCACCTTCGCTGTCCCTCACCCACAACTTGCGGTCACCAACCGCAGCCGTTCGCAACGCGCTGACGACGACCTGCACGAACGCCAACTCGATATCTTCCGCTCTGCGCACGTCAACTACGATTGAGGTTTCCGTCGCCTGAATGGCTTTATCGAGTGCCCCACGCAATCGGGGCAACTCGGCACGCGAAACCGACCCGGTGACTCCCACGACCGTAGAGCGTGATGTCTTGCGAGTGCGCACCTGCATCGGAAATGATCTCCTCACGACGATTCAGACTTGATGTATACAGAAGATCTGCCATTGCAGCCCACATCTACAGCACGACTTATGGCAGTGATGAGTCGTTGGGTGCTGAAGGGCTTGTTCAGCACATGAAGTGCTCCTGCCTGGATCAATCCCTGGCGGCTCTCAGGGGTGGTATCGGTTGTCAGCACGACAACTGGAAGATTGACCAGCTCCGGATGTCTTTTCATCTCCTGAATAAGCCCACGCCCATCAAGATTGTCCATCCACAGGTCAGTGAGAACAAGATCCACCGCATTGTCCTGAAGGACATCCAGTGCCTGTCTCCCATCGTTTGCTGTAAGACATTCAAAACCTCGATCCTGCAAGGCTGCAACCAGGATTCCGAGGATGGCTCGAGAATCATCAACTATCAGTACACGGATTCGGGTCATATTCTCCCCATCAATTTTTTGCGATCAGCGGACCGTATTTGGTTGTTCGGCATTCTCTGCCCAACACTTGAGGAGCAGTTTTGATCCACCAGTACACAGCCGTCCTGCGGTTCATAAGCGATGTCTCTTAACGCGGTCACAATTTGGGGTGCGGTCAACGAAAGGCAGACTACTCCACATGGTGGTCACGGCGCGGGATGTGTCCTACCCCTAGACTTCCTCCGGATCGACGTGCACGATCACGTCGGACAAGTACGGTAGCCGGTCCAGCAGCCGCTGCCGGACCTCCTCGGCGATTGCGTGTCCGGCGGCAACTGAGATCCCGCCCGCGACGGCGACCGTGACTTCGGCGCGCATACGATGCCCCAGCCAGCGTGCCCGCACTGTCACGACCCGCTCGACGCCTGCGATCCCGTCGAGCTCGGCCTCGATCGCCGAGATGACCTGCGGGTCGACTCCGTCGGCGACCCGCGAAAGGACTGTCTTGCCCGACTGCCATACAATGCGCAGGATGACGGCGGTGATCGCGAGCCCCACGATCGGGTCCGCCAGCGGGAAGCCGAGCCACACGCCCACCACGCTGCCGAGCACACCCAGGCTGGTGAGCGCGTCGGCGCGTGCGTGTTGCCCGTCCGCCACGAGTGCGGCGCTGTCGATCTCCCGGCCCACGCGGATGCGGATCGCCGCGACCGCCTGGTTGCCGAAGAACCCGATGATCGCCGCTGCCGCCACGGCCCAGAGGTGCTGGACCGGTTGCGGGTCGAGCAGTCGGCCTACGGACTCCCAGCCAGCCAGAAGTGCGCTCGCCAGGATCGTGAGCACCACGAAGATGCCCGCGAGGTCCTCGAAGCGACCGAGTCCGTACGTGAAACGCCGAGAAGGCGGCCTGCTCACCAGCCGAAAAGCGATCCACAGCGGTATCGCCGTCGCCGCATCGCCCAAGTTGTGCACGGTGTCGGCGAAGAGCGCCACGCTGCCGGTG
>DBEG01000095.1 GCA_002293965.1 Actinobacteria bacterium UBA912
GCGACTCGACGAGTGGGACCGGATCCGGGAGGGCCTGGCCGACATCGTGGTCGGCGCCCGTTCGGCGCTGTTCGCACCTATCGCCGATGTGGGGCTGATTATCATCGACGAGGAGCACGAAAGCTCCTTCAAGCAGGGCAGCTCGCCGCGGTATCACGCGCGCGAGGTCGCTGAGCGCATGGCTTCCGCCGCCGGTGCGACGCTCGTACTCGGCTCTGCAACTCCGTCGATGGAATCGCTGCATCGTGCCGAAACCGGCGACTACCAGCGCGTCCTGCTTCCCGAACGCGTGGGCGGTGGCGCTCGCCCCGCAGTCACCGTGGTCGACATGACTGCCGAGTTCGCCGTGGGGCATCGCTCGATGTTCTCCCGCGCGATGACTGCCAGACTCGCCGAAGTAGCTGCCGAGAAGGCCAAGGCGGTCCTGCTACTCAACCGCCGCGGTTTCGCGTCATTCCTGCTGTGTCGCGAGTGTGGCCACGTGCCTACATGCGACTCCTGCTCGATCTCGATGACCTTCCACCAGTCCGGTCCCTCGCTCGCGTGTCATCACTGTGCGTCGCGCCGGGCGGTACCTACGCTGTGTCCGGAGTGCTCAAGCCCTTACCTGCGCAAGTTCGGCGCTGGTACGCAGCGCGTCGAGCAGGAGCTCGCGCTGCTCTTTCCCGAGCTGCCTGTGGTCCGCATGGACGCGGATACCACGCGGGGCAAGGGCGGCCACGACCGCTGCCTGGCGGAGTTCGAAGCCCTTGAGTCCGGTGTCTTACTCGGCACGCAGATGGTGGCCAAGGGGCTCGACTACCCAGAGGTCACGCTGGTCGGCGTCATGGATGCCGACACGATCCTCAAGCTTCCGGATTTCCGAGCCGCAGAGCGCACCAACCAACTGCTCGAGCAGGTTGCCGGCCGGGCTGGAAGGGGTGTAGCCACCGGGCATGTGGTCATCCAGACGTACCAGCCCAAGCACCCCGCGATCCAGGCGGTCGCGGCGCAGGACAGAGCAGCGTTCCTCGCCGAGGAGCGCGACGCTCGAAGCGAGCTCTCGTACCCGCCTTACGGCCGTCTTGCCAGTGTGCTTCTTACCGGCCCTGACGAGCGGGTGGTGCGCGATGCCGCGACTACGACGGCTGCGCGTCTTCGCCAGAACCTGCCAGCGGGAGTGCGCATCCTCGGTCCGAGTGCGGCCCCGGTCGCACGCATCCAACGCGCCTGGCGCTGGTACATCCTCGTGAAAGCCGAGTCCGGCGTCGATTTGCCGAAGTTCCTTCGCGAGTCACTTCGCAGTACCGCGCACAAGGGCGTCAAGATGGCTGTTGATGTCGACTGCCAGGACATCGTGTGAGCCACTAGCTCCTGCTGTGAGCCGCAGCACCAGTCGCTGAGCCGTCGCGCTTATGTCGGCAGGTTGTTTGCTGTGCGAAGATTCGGCATTATGACATCATTCGTCCGACCCGAAGAGTCGGTTTCGATCCGCAAAGGAAGGCACTGCCCGCAGATGGAGATACTGTCACACCCAAGTCCTGCCCTGAAGCTCGTCGCACAGCCGGTCGATCCGACGACTGATGTCGACCTCAAGTCGCTGGTCGAGAAGATGGCGCGTGCGATGTATGAGGCTCCGGGCATCGGACTTGCTGCCACTCAGGTGGGCGTGATGAAGCGCGTTATCGTCTACGACCTCGATGACAGGCTGGTGGCTCTATGCAACCCAGTGATTACTCGGCATTCCGAGCAGACCGAGGTGGTCGAGGAAGGCTGTCTGTCGCTGCTGGGCCTTGAGATTCCGATCGAGAGACCGGTCGCGGTGTCTTGTGAGGCCGTCGACCTGCAGGGCGACCCAGTTCGCATCGAGGCTGATGAACTGCTGGCCCGCCTGCTACAACACGAGATCGACCACTTGAATGGCATCATAATCCTGGACAGGGCCACGCCTGAGGAACGCAAGTCGGCCATCAAGCGCTACATGGAGTTGACGCAAGCGCATTCTCGCTGATAACGGCCGCCGATAACGAGGGGAGTGGTGCACGTATGCGTGTGGTCTTCATGGGCTCACCTGGCTTCGCAGTGCCCTCACTTCAGGCCCTGATCGAGTCGCATAGGGTAGTGGCCGTCTTCACTGCGCCCGACCGGGTGCGCTCGCGCGGAAAGAAGGTGACCCCCACACCCGTCAAGCAACTCGCGCTCGAGGCGGGGATACCGGTCCACCAGCCTCACACCCTGCGAGATGAGGAGGCTCTGCAGCTTCTGTCAGAGTACGCTCCTGACGTTATCTGTGTCGCAGCCTACGGGCATATCCTCCCGCCCGAAGTGTTGGCACTTCCGCCGCACGGCTGCATCAACGTCCATGCCTCGCTGTTGCCAAGCTACAGGGGGGCGGCGCCGGTCCATCGGGCGATCCTTGTCGGAGATGAGGTCACCGGCGTGACGATCATGCAGATGGAAGCTGGAGTCGACACAGGACCCACCGCGGCGATCCGCTCGATACCTATCGACGGACTCTCGGTCACCGAGCTTACCGCAGCACTGGCCACACTAGGTGCCGAAGCGCTTGTCGAGACCCTCGCCGAGATCGAGGCCGGAACCGCCCTGTGGATCCCGCAGGACGATTCACGTGCGACCTATGCTGCCAAGATCACCGATGACGACCTGAGGCTGACTCCCGATATCAGAGTCGAACACGCTTCGCGCATGGTGCGTGCCTCTTCGGCGAGCGCCCGGGCGAAGATGCGGATCTGCGATCGCACGCTGGATGTCCTTCGCGCCAGCGTCTCCGAGACACCCGTGGGGCCTGGCGAGCTCGTGACGACCCCAGACGGCCTGGTAGTCGGCTTCGCAGATGGCGGCCTGTTGCTCGAGTTCGTGTGTTCCGCTGGCAAGGCCCCCGTGTGCGGGAAGGCGTTCGCCTGTGGATTGCGTCTTGCCGAGGATTCGCGGTGGGAGCCGGCCTCATGAGCGTGGCTCCTGCGCGCCGAGTGGCACTTCGGGTCATCGCCAGAGTCCGCCGAGGCGGATCGTGGGCGCACGAGGTCCTCTCGGCAGAGCTTGGCGACTCACGGCTTGATGAGCGCGACGCCGCGCTGGCCACTCGGCTGGCGTACGGCACCGTCGAGATGGGCGGCGTCATCGACGAGGTCCTCGCCAGGCACCTGAAGCGCCTGTCGGGCGTGCAGCCCAAAGTGCTCGACGCACTGCGGCTCTCGACCTACGAGTTGCTGTGCCTACGCACACCTGCGCATGTCGCTGTCGACCAGGGCGTCGAGATGGTCGGAAGGATCGCACCCCGCGCAAAAGGGCTTGCCAACGCCGTGTTACGCCGAATCGCCGAAGAGGCTCCAAAGTTCCCTTTCGGCGACGCTGATGTCGACCCCGAAGCGCTCGCCCGACTGACCGGCTTCCCATACTGGCTGGCCAAGCGTCTGACCGAGGACCTGGGCTGGGACGCAGCCTCCCGGATGATGCGTGCGCACGCCGCACCGGCACCCCTGTACCTGGCGCACAATCCCTTCAAAGGCGATGAAGCGAGCCTTTTGCAGCGCCTGCAGATGGCGGGCGCTTCCCCCGAGCCCTTCGGGCCAGCGGGTTGCATCCGATGCGGCTCTGCTTCGGCTGTCTTGCGCTCAGGCGTACTCGCCGAAGGGCATGCCATCGTGGCCGACGCGGCCGCACAGGCGGTAGTCGCGATGATGCCGCTTGCCCAAGGCATGCGTGTGATCGACGTCGCAGCAGGCAGGGGCGGCAAGAGTGCGCTCATGCACTTCTCGGCGGCACGGTCGGGCTTCTCGATTGACGTCGTGGCGACAGACATCCATGGCTTCAAGACCGAGGTCATCGCCGAGCGCATGCAGCAACTGGGCGTCCCGCGCGTCACTACAGCGTGTGTGGATGCATCCGACCCCGAGGCGCTATCAGCAATTAGCGGCCCGGGCACCGCTGATATGGTCCTTGTCGACGCGCCGTGTAGTGGGACCGGAACGCTCAGGCGTCACCCTGACAAGAGGTGGCGACTGGAACCCGCCCAAATCGCCGAGATGGCCGCTCTGGGCGCGAAGCTACTCGCCAGTGCCGCGGGACTTGTCCACCCCGATGGTTTCATGGTGTACTCGACTTGCACGGTGATCCCTGAGGAGAACACCGGTGTCGTGCATGGGTTTTTGGATTCTTCGGCAGGTGAGGGCTTCGAGGTCGTGGACCTGACAACGCATGCTGTGGATCCTTTCGGAGAGTCGATCATACGGGGAGGGAGTTTCCAGACGATCCCTGAGATCGATGGTTTCGACGGTCACTTCGCCGCTTTGCTCCGCCGAAGGTAGGTTTGATGGTCCGGTTCGATAAGGAGGCTCGATGCGTAGCACAAGGATAGTGGAGATGCTCGAGGTCACGGAGGCCGCGGCACTTGCAGCCGGTCGCTGGATGGGGAAGGGCGACAAACACGCCGCCGATGGGGCCGCCGTGGAGGCCATGCGCGGCGCATTCAACGGCCTGGACATATCGGGGCGCATCGTCATCGGCGAAGGCGAGCGTGATGAAGCTCCGATGCTCTTCATCGGTGAGGAGGTCGGAGCTGGCGGAGAGCGTATCGATATCGCCGTCGATCCGCTGGAAGGGACGAACCTGACCGCTTTCGGGCAGCCGAACTCGCTAGCGGTTCTTGCTTTCGGGCCCGAAGGGTCTCTGCTTCATGCCCCGGATACCTACATGAACAAACTCGCTGTCGGGCCAATGGCTGCGGATGCGGTGCATATCGACGCCACCCCGACCGAGAACGTCCAGGCTGTCGCTAAGGCCTTGAAGCGCCCAGTAGAGGACATCGTGGTGTGCATCCTGGACAGGGACCGGCACGTCGACCTCATCGCCGAGGTCCGTCAAGCGGGTGCCAGGATCCGCCTGATCTCAGATGGAGACGTGTTCGGCGCAGTGGCCACCGCGATTGAAGGCACGGGTATCCACCTCTATCTGGGGATCGGAGCAGCTCCTGAGGGCGTACTGGCCTGCGCAGCGATGCGCTGCATCGGCGGCAACTTCATGGGACGGTTCGCATTCCGCAGCCAAGAGGAGCGTGAGCGCGCCGAGCAGATGGCAGTGTGTGACATCGACGGGATCTTGGACATGGACTGCCTTGTCGCCACCGATGAGGCTGCATTCATCGCGACGGGAGTCACCGACGGCGAGATGCTTCGCGGCGTCAAGTACTTCGGGGCAGGATCACGTACGCACTCGATCGCAATGGACGGCAAGACCGGCACGGTGAGGTTCATCGAGACCGTCTACCGGACCGGAGGAGAGCATTTCTGGGTCCGGATGGACTAAGAGTTCGAACCGGACTTCGCCGGACATGTGTCACAGGCGCTTTTGGAGCCTGCCGAATCGCAACCAGCGACGGCAGGCTTTTCTTTCGGTCTGTTCTTGTAGTCGGTGTTGTGGAAACCCGAGCCCTTGAAGACCACGCCCACTGGGGTGAAGACCCTCTTCATGGGAGCACCGCATAGAGAACACGGATCGTCATGGGTCGATCCTTGCGGGAGTGAGATCTCAACCGTATTGCCACAGCTTGTGCAGCGAAAGTCATACGCAGGCATTGGTCATGGCTCCTCAGGTGCTCTAATGGCTGATACTGACTCCGAATGGCGCATTAGGATATACCCGGTCGACTACATATTGCAAGAAGTCTGCCGTCGGCGTACTTTCGTGTCATTCATGGCGTAGACTTGCGTGCTCCGGCCAGTCATCGCCTCGAACCGGGAGTCCCAACCCGGTAGTGGTGGTAATATTGATGGTTGAGACGTCAGGCGACTAGATACCGAAGGGCACTTCACATGATCGAACGGGATAGGCCGGTAAGGCCCCCATTGATCCCGAGGCAGGTCTATATCGCTGCGGGGGTTCTGGTCGTCATCGCGATCGTCACACTTGCCGCAATCCTTATAGCGGGTCGCCTGGAACGTGTGGTCGTTCCCGATGTTGTAGGCATTTCCGATGGAGAGGCCGAGGCTCGACTAGCCATCCTTGACTTGCATATCCTCGTTGGCGAGCAGGTGTTCGATCCTGCGCCACCCGGCACCGTCTTGTCGCAAGAACCGACGGCGGGAGCCTCCGTTGCGCCGGGAACAGCTGTCACTCTCCGCGTTTCCGCAGGAATCGAGGAGTTCACGATGCCGGATGTCTTCGGATTCTCCTTACCTGTCGCTAGGGCACAACTTGAGGGCAGGGGCCTCACGGTGATCGAAGAGCAAGTAGCATCTGATGCGCCGATGGACACGGTCCTATCGACGATCCCTTCTCCCGGAGCAACCGTTCGAACCGGTGACTTCGTTCGATTGCAGATCGCGGCCGCACCCGAGGATGTCTCCACCCTGCTGCCGCTCAATCTGACGGGACATGTGATCGCCATCGATCCCTCTCCGATACAGGTCCCACTGCCTCCATCCGCTGCTGCCTCGCCCACGGCCGCTGTCACGGATCCCACCCTAGAGGTCGCACGGCGGGTCGGCTCGTTGTTGGAAGCGGCGGGAGCCAGGGTCATCATCACACGTTCGATGGCGATGGAGAACACCTCGCCTGCGGTTCGCTCGGAAGTCGTGACGGGCACGATCTCGGCGATCATCGGCTTTGACTTGACGACTCGCGCCGAGGAGCCGGGGATATACATCCGCTCGCTCAATAGAGTGTCTGCGCCCGGCACCTATGACTCCGCTGCCAGCCTGGCAAGGGGGATCGGTGCGGCGTTCACCGAGGACGGAAAGACTACCACTCATGGCGAGATTCGTGGCGATCCTGTGACGACGGCGGTGACTGCTCCCGCAGTCCGGATCACCCTTGGGTCACTCGCCGTAGCCGAGGATGCGGTCATGTTCGCGGATCCCGCCTGGGCCGATTCAGTTGCACGCACAATCTACCGCGGGGTAGGCGAGTGGCTCACCGCCACGGGTCGCGGGCTTTGAGAAGCGATTCCTAATCGCGTTCTGCTCCGCTAGAATCCCAAGATGACTACCATAAGCTGGCTGGAGGAGTGTCTGTGAATCGCGATTACGACCCGAGTTCCATAGAGCCCAAGTGGCAACAGGCGTGGAAGCGGGATGATCTGTACAAGGTCATCGAGCAACCTGGCAAGCCCAAGTACTATGTACTCGAGATGTTC
>DBEG01000010.1 GCA_002293965.1 Actinobacteria bacterium UBA912
AAGATCGACGTGCAGCACGCGTCCGACGTACCCGCCCGTGGTGTCGGCGTCAGTCACAGCCGAGCTCTTCGTGGTCGAGCTGCTGATACTCGAGCGACCTTGCTAGCCGGTAGAAGTCGCTGTCGCGGTGGATGAAGCGCACCCTCGTGAGCAGCGTGTCCGGGTCGATGAGCTCGTTGAAGTCCACGTACACGATGTCGAGCTGGTCCTTCACGCTGACCATCACGCCGCTGCGCGAGTCATCGACCAGCGCACGACACGCCCCGACCCCGAGCTGCGAGCCGAGCATCACATCGAACGCGCTGGGCTCGGCGCATCGGGTCTCGTAGCCGATCTGCTTCGAGCGCACGCGCCGGGTCGAACCCGTGCGCCGCTTGTACGCGCGCTCGATGGCTCCGGCGAGCAACTCGCCGACCTCGACCGCACCAAGCACCGGGTTGCCGTGCTCATCGACCTCGGTGGGGCGCTGCCCGGAGGCGAGGATGTCGGCGAGCCCTTCGGCGATGCAGATCACACCGTACTCGCGTCCGTCGCCGGAGCGCGCGAGGATGAGGTCGACGAGCTCTTCGGCGGTCTTCTCGGCATCGAACTCGCCGTCGAAGTCCTCGACCGAGAGCATCCGCGTGGCCTCGCCCGCGATCCCGGCGGCGTACGTGAGCCAGCCGGCCTTGCGGCCCATGAGCTCGAGCACGTACCACGACTTGGTGGAGCGCGCGTCCGCGCCGATGTTGCGGATCGACGCTGCGGCGAAGTGCGCCGCCGAGGTGAACCCGAAGGTCCAGTCGATGCCGTAGTAGTCGTTGTCGATGGTCTTGGGCAGGTGGACGACCTTGACCGGTCGCAGGCCCTCGACCATGCCCTGCATCAGATGCAGGTAGTTCGCGGTCTTGAGCGTGTCGTCGCCGCCGATCGAGACCAGGGCGTCGATCTTGTGATGCTCAAACGCCGAGAGGACCGCGCGCAGCCGGGCGTTCTTCTCGGGGTCGGCCAGGTCCTCAAGCGAGCGCACGGCCTTGCCCGGATTCGAGCGCGAGGTGCGCACGATGATGTCCTTGCGCGTGCGGATCCCGGAGACGAGGTCGCGGGTGAGGCAGATGTAGTCGGTGCCCTCTCGCAGGGGCGAATCCGCCGAGAAGCGCTCGAGGTTCTCGTACCCGTCGAGGAAGCCGATCACCTGGATGCCGGCGTTCAGGAACGACATCGCCGCCGCCGAGATGACCGCATTGGCGGCTGGCGCCGGGCCTCCCGAGAACAGTATCCCAACTCGTCGGATCGGTGCGTCCGTGCTCATCTTTCGACCTCCTCGAAAACACCAATGGCCCGAAGCCGGGCATATCTTCTCTCAACAAGCTCGGCCGGATCGACCGCGACAAGCTCATCGAGAGCCGCAATGATCCGCTGCCCAACTGCCGAGACGACCGGGTCGGGGTCGTTGTGCGCCCCTCCTGGCGGTTCGGCCACGATCTCATCGGCGATCCCGAGCGCAACCAGGTCGCTCGCGGTCATCTTGAGGCTCGCAGCGGCCTCTTCGGCACGGGAAGCGTCCTTGTAGAGGATCGAAGCGCAGGCCTCAGGGCTGATGACGGAGTAGTATGCGTTCTCGAGCATGATGAGGCGGTCGCCGAAGCCGATGGCCAGTGCCCCGCCGCTCCCGCCTTCGCCGATACCCGCAACGACCACGGGTGTGCGCACGGCGGCGAGCACCGCGAGCGACTCGGCGATCGCGAACGCCTGCCCGCGCTCCTCGGCCTCGATGCCGGGGTACGCGCCTGCGGTGTCGAGGAAGCTCACGATCGGCAGGCCGAAGCGGTCGGCGAGCTGCATGAGGCGCATCGCCTTGCGGAACCCTTCGGGGCTGGGCGAGCCGAAGTTGCGGTCGATGTTCTCGCGGGTGTTCTTGCCCTTGCGGTGTCCCAGCACGACCACTTTGCGCTTGGCGATCGTGCCGAAGCCAGCGAAGATCGCCTGGTCATCGCCGTAGGTCCTGTCGCCGTGCACTTCGATGACGTCGCTGAAGAGCGCCTCGATGTAATCTTGTGTCCGCGGGCGTTGCGGGTGCCGCGATATCTGCACTCGCGCCCACGGGGTCAGGTTCGCCCACAGGTGGGCGCGCAGCGATCCGACCTCGGCTGCGAGCGCCTCGATCTCCGCGGCGAGCTCGGGTTTGTCGGCGGTGTCGAGGCGACGCAGCGCCTCGATCTTGCGCTCGAGCTCGACGACTGGCCGCTCGAACTCCATCTCGTGTCGTCGCGTCATGATCCCTCACCTGCCGAGACAGTCGCCGGCATCAGGTAGCCGAGCGTCAGCGCGACTCGCTCGCGCAGATCGTGGCGCGAAACGACGTCGTCGACCATGCCGTGGCGCATCATGAACTCGGCGCGCTGGAATCCCTTGGGCAGCTTCTGGCGGATGGTCTGCTCGATCACGCGCGGACCAGCGAAGCCCACGAGCGCACCCGGTTCTGCGTACGCGATGTCGGCAAGCCCGGCGAAACTCGCGGTC
>DBEG01000147.1 GCA_002293965.1 Actinobacteria bacterium UBA912
GTTGGCGTCCACATGGCATCCAGCGACGCGGGACACTTCTTCCAAACGCTCGGGGATGCGCCGTTCATGGCCGAGGAATACCCCAGTCCGTTGAATGAGGCCATGTTAGCCAATGACCTCGGTTCGGCGGCTCTTCTTTGGTACCGGAGGGGCACCATTGCCAATACTTATGGCGAGAGCGTCAGCGATTTTGCTGTAACAAGTCTCTTCTACGATGACGGGATGCCAGGATATGACATTCTGATCGGTCCAAATCGAGTTCGAGTGGGTGCATTGAACGGCGATTAGGGGTCACTCTTTCGGCCCCGTAGACGGTTCTTCGACTACATCTCCCTCGGTTGACGGGGTAGTCTGAGCAGAGAAGTGTGTGTGGGGGTAGTGTATCGTGGACATGCGTATCAACGTTGGGCGGGCCGCAAAGGACTCTTGGTGACTGACCAAAATATCATCGAGCAATTTGTTGAGCACCTGGCGTCGAGCACTCATCCTGGCCTCGTGGTCAATCGTTGGCCTGATAAGGAGAACCGCCGCTCTCAGGATATTGATGCGATTGCCGGGCAATTTGCAATCGAGCATACGAGTATCGACACCGTCCCAGACCAGCGGATGCGTTCGGCACAGTTCAGGCAAGTCATCGGGGAGCTGGAGTCAGAGCTATCGCCGTTGCTTACAGCCGGACTGCGAATCACTCTTGAATGGGAAGCTGTTGACAAGGGCCAAGATTGGCGGGCGATCAATCGGATGCTTCGAGAGTGGATTCTCAAGGAAGCTGAAGCATTGCCGGATGGGGGATCAACTGTCCAATCGATTCCGGGAATCCCGTTTAGACTTCATGTAAACAAGGCAAGCGATAGACCACCAGGGCTAAGGTTCCGTCGATCCCCGCCGGATGACGACACGCTACCTGGCAGGCTTCAAGCTCAACTGAGCCAGAAGTTGGCCAAGCTAGAGCCATATAGAGGGAAGGGATTCACGACCTTGCTGCTGATTGAGAGCTCTGACCCGGCACTCATGTGCAAGGACTTGATGCTGGATTCGATACGGCATGCGTTCTCGAATCGCCTGCCGAACGGAGCAGATGTGGTTTGGTTCACCGACACATCTTTGCCGCAAGATATCGTATTCCATGACCTCACGAAGCATCTGAAGGGACGGTCAGACCAGTAACTTCATCCCGAAAGCAGCATTGTTCAGCCGCAACCCTGTAGTTTCGGCGTCCGCGTGGTATCCCCTGCGGTGGTAAGCGCTGCCAGAACGACAGCAGGAGTGCCGTAGCAAAGTCCAGTTGGCCACCCATCATTCCCCCCCCTCCAACCGCCGAGGAATGTGGTACCATCCCTCGTTGGTTTCGGCGTGTGACTCTCCCCGCCTCAATGATTCCGCCAGCCCTTATTCACTGAAAGGTCCTGCCACTTGAACGTGCTCGCCTATGCTCGCCAGGTAGTGTCCAGTCGATGGTTCATCAAAGGGATATTCTTCGTCATCTTCGTGTGGCTGTGTTGGCAATTGCTGCGCTTCACCCAGTGGGCTCGCGGATATGGCGAGTTCGTGCCTCGGCCGGAAGCGGTTGCGGGAATCCTGCCCATCGGGCACTTCACCAGCTTCATCGCGTGGCTGAAAGGCGGCGGGTGGGACACTCTCCTGCCGGCCGGACTCGTGATCATCATCGGGGCCATCGTCCTTTCGCTCCTGCTCAAGCGCGGGTTCTGTGGCTGGGTATGCCCCGTCGGGACTCTCTGGGAGTTCGCCTCGGCACTGGGACGCAAGGTCATGGGCAGAGGCAACTTCCGCCCTCCGCGCTGGCTCGACCGCTCCGCAATCGGCCTTCGGTACGTGCTCGCGGCGCTGTTCTTCGGCTGGCTGACCATGGTTTCTGTCGAAGAGGCGCTCTGGTTTCGCGAATTGCCGTACATGTGGGTCGCAGACATCAAGATCCTCGAAGGCTTCTTCCACCCGACCTTCATCGCAATCGTGCTGCTGACGTTCACCGTCTCGATGCTGCTAGGGCCGGTGTGGTGTCGCTGGCTCTGTCCGCTCGGCGGGCTGTACAGCATCTTTGGCCTGGCGTCGGTGTGTACCGTGGTGCGCGATGAGACCAAGTGTGTGAACTGCCGAAAGTGCTCCCGCGCGTGTCACGCGTTCGTCGACGTCCACACAGCTCGCGATGTGCGCGCGGTCGAGTGCGACGGGTGCATGGACTGCGTGAAGGTCTGCCCGGTCGACGATTGCATCACACCACGCGTTGCCCGGAAATGGCGCTTCCCTGCGTGGATCTGGCCACTCGCGGTGGCCGGCGTATGGTTCGCTATCTGGGCGACCGCCGAGCTGACCGGCAACTGGGACACTACGATCCCGATCGACACCTTCCGCGCGGTCATCCAGTCCGGGTTACTCGAAGAGACGACGCCTGGCGGGATATTCTGATCGAGGCAGCCTTATGCTTGCCCCAATGCCGAGTCGGATGTACAATGGTTGCGAAATGGTTGCATATTGAAACCATGGAGGGACCATCATGCCGAACATAACGGTCAAAAGCATCCCAGACGAGCTCTACGAGCGTATCAGGCGAAGCGCTACCGAGCATCGGCGGAGCATGAACAAAGAGATCATCCACTGCCTTGAGCGCGCATTGCTCCCCAGGCGAGAGGACCCTACCGCCTTCCTGGCTCGCGCCGATGCCCTGCGCAGACAGAGCAACCTCCCGCCGCTGACTGACGATATCCTTCGGCAGGCGAAAGCCGAGGGGCGTAAGTGATCGTCGTTGATACGAACCTGATCGCATACCTGCTACTGGGCGGGGAGAAGACGGAGCAGGCCAGATCGATTGTCGAGCGGGACACGCAGTGGGCCGCACCACTGTTGTGGAGGAGCGAATTCCGGAGTGTATTGGCAATGTTCATGAGGCGCGGAGCACTGACCTCGGGCGCAGCGATCGAATTCATGCAAGAGGCAGAGACGCTGATGCAGGACGGAGAGTACCAGGTGGATTCGCGAAGGGTCTTGGAGCTGGTGGAGTCCTCGAAGTGCTCCGCGTATGACTGCGAGTTCGTCGCGCTGGCCCGACATCTTTCGGTTCCGCTGGTGACCTCTGACAAGCAGATACTCAGCGAATTCCCCGACACGGCCGTATCGATCGAAGAATACCGGCCCTGACCAGCGCAATCCCCGCCGAGAAGCCCTCATTCGCCCCCACACAAAGGGCACCCCTGCATGCCCAGCGGCTTCTCCAGACCGCTCGCTTCCAGCAAGCTGTCATCGCCGAAGATCGCCCGGGTCGGCCCGTCGGCGGTCACCGTCCCCGCGCTCATGACGATCGTCCGCTCGCATAGCTCCAGCGCCAGGTCGAGGTCGTGCGTGGCCACGACCTTGGTGTGCTCGAATCCGGCCAAAAGCTCAATGAGCCTGCGACGCGCCTTGGGGTCGAGGTTGGAGGAGGGCTCGTCCATGATCAGGATGTTGGGGCAAAGCGCCAACGCCGAGGCGATCGCCACCGCTCGCTTCTCGCCGCCGGAGAGCCTGTAGGGCGGCCTGTCGGCGAGGTGCGTCGCGCCGACTCTCGCGAGCGCTTCGGTGACACGCGATGCGACCTCCTCGGCAGGTAAGCGGTGGTTCACGGGGCCGAACGCGACGTCCTCGTAGACCGTGGGCATGAAGAGCTGGTCGTCGGGGTCTTGGAAGACGACGCCGATCGCTTTGCGGATGTCGGCGAGTGTCTCGCGCGTGATCGGCACTTCGCCGATGCGGACCTGGCCGCCCGTGGGCCGCAGGAAGCCGGTGAGCTGCAGAAGCAGCGTGGACTTGCCGGCGCCATTCGCCCCGACGATCGCCACCGACTCGCCGTGGCCAAGGCGGAACGAGACGTCGTCGAGCGCGCGTGTGCCGTCGGGGTAGACGAAGGACAGACCGGTCGCTTCGATGCTGTGGTGGCTCATGATAGTGCTCCCGTCATCAGTCTGCCGATGTAGAGCGGCACGTCGATCAATCTGAAGGTGAGAAAAGCAGCCGACCAGCCGAGTACGTGGCCGACATCGCGGACCGAGAGGCGCAGGTCGACGTTGGCCCGCACGTGCCCGTCGAACCCTCGGGCCAGCATCGCCTGGTAGATCCGCTGTGCGCGCGCGTGGGTGCGAAGCAGTAGGTGGCCGAGCATGTTCACGTAGACTTTGAGCCCCATCCCGCGAGCCCCGTGGGAGCGCAGCGAGCGGGCGCGCGCCATGCGCATGACCTGGTCGCCGAGGACGAAGATGTAACGGTACAGAAGCAGCATCTGCGTCGCGAGCACGTCAGGAACGCCGAGCCGCTCGAGCGCCATGCACACGCTGTGGAAACTCGTCGTGGCGATCAGCGCCAGCGCCGCGAAGGTGGTCAGGAAGAAGCGCAGCATGATCGAGGTGAACGAGACCCACCCGCCCGAGATGCCGATCTCGCCTAAGAAGAGCACGATCTCGCGGTCGAAGAACGGGTTGAAGATGCCCACGAGGAGCGCGAACGGCGCCACCGCGACGAGCTTCCGCACCAGGAAGCGGACGGGCAGGCCGCCCTCGAGCGTCAGGTACATCGGGTAGAGCAGGAAGGGAAGCATAGGCGCGACGGCGTGCGGCGGGAATGAGATCACGCACACGAGGAACACGAACGTGGTCACCACTTTCGCACGCGGATCGAGGCGATGCACCGCCGTGTCCCTGTAGGCGAGCTGGTCGAGCCGCCCGAGGTCGTATATCCCTTCCTGGATCGATGGCATCGTGCAGCAAGCCCCTTACGATATACCTTCGCCGGTGGTTGTAGCGACGAACTTGCCGTGCTTCACGCCTTTAGTGCCGATAAGCTCGCTTGCGATACGCCCGATCTTCTCGACCTTGCCGCGCAGGATCACGACTTCGAGGCAGTGGTGAGCGTCGAGGTGGACGTGCAGCGAGGAGATGATCGCGTCGTGGTGGTCGTGCTGGTGCTCGGTGAGCTTCTCGGCGAGGTCCGCCGAATGATGGTCGTAGACCAGGGTGACCGTGCCCACGGCCAGCGCCTGGTCATCGCGCCACTCCTCCTCGACCAAGGCGTTGCGGATGAGGTCGCGGATAGCCTCGGAGCGGTTGGAGTAGCCCTTCTCGGCGATCAGTGTGTCGAAGCGGGCGAGCAGACTTTCATCTGCCGAGATGCCGAATCTGACGATCTGTGACACGGCCTACCTCCTTCTGACGCATTTGACGCTTGACGGTGCGCGCCCGGGCGAATAATCTGGCTGATGCAGGGTAACACGTTTTTGGGAACAGTAGCACAAATCGGATGGCGCGTCACATTCGGACCGGTCGATCCGGCAGTCGATCAAGGAGGCACGATATGCACATGGCGGACGCTCTACTCTCACCACCGGTGGCCGGGGTGATGCTCGCGGCGACTGCGGGCACGGCGGCCTGGTGCATAAAACGCGTGCGGGAGGACATGGACGAGCGGATCGTACCGCTCATGGGCGTCGCGGGTGCGCTGGTCTTCTCGGCGCAGATGCTGAACTTCACGATCCCGGGAACCGGGTCGAGCGGGCACCTGGGCGGCGGTTTGCTGCTTGCAGCCCTGCTCGGACCGCACGCGGCGTTCCTCGTCATGGTCTCGATACTCGTGATCCAGGGGCTCTTCTTCGCCGATGGCGGGCTGCTCGCCTTAGGCGCGAACATCTTCAACCTCGGGTTCTTCCCCGCTTTCATCGGTTACGCACTCATCTATCGCCGCATTGTGGGGGATGACCCGACGGTCCGAAGGCTCTTCATCGGCGGCGTGCTGGGTGCGGTGGTCGGATTGCAGCTCGGGGCCTTTGGCGTGGTGGCGCAGACGGCGCTTTCCGGCGTCACCGAGCTGCCCTTTACCGCATTCCTCGCGATGATGCTGCCTATCCACCTGCCCATCGGGATCATCGAAGGGATCGTGACCGCTGGGATCCTGGCGTTCATCCTCAAGGCACAACCCGAGCTGATCGCCGCGGGCGCCAGGCGCGCCGGGATCGAGCCGCCCAGGACGAGGCGGGTGGCCGTCGGACTCCTGGTCGCTGCGGTTCTCGGGGCGTCGATGGTGGCGTGGTTCGCCTCGGCAAGTCCGGACGGACTCGACTGGTCGATGGAGCGCGTAGCCGGAACCGCCGAGATACGCGGCGCCTCGACCCCGCTGCATGAGGCGGTCGGCGAGGTGCAGCAGCGACTTGCGTTCCTTCCCGGCTACGGCTTCCGCGCGGCGCCCGATGCGCCTGCGGAGCCTAGCGGCGCGACGCAGTGGCCCGCCGTCAGCGAGGAGACGAGTGTCGCCGGTGCAGCGGGTGTGGCGATGACGCTCGGGGTCCTGCTCGCGATGGGGCTGCTGTTCAAGTGGCGGGCGAGCAGACGGGAGCGGTAGGGAGCGGGGGAGACCGGCCGACGCGCCCTGCTTGCGAATATAGGCGGTATCATATATGATACCGTCATGAGTTCACGAATAGTCATTGACACCAACGTGCTTCTTTCCGGACTACGCAGCTCGAAGGGCGCGTCACACCGACTTCTCAAGGAAGTCGGTACCGCTGACTTCGCTATCGTGCTATCAGTCCCGCTGGTGCTTGAGTATGAGTATGTGCTTCGCAGAGAAGAGTCGTGCTTGGGTCTGACAACCACTGACGTCGAGGCCTTCATCGACTACCTGTGCAGCGTCGCTCATCTGCAGGAGGTACACTTCCTGTGGAGACCGATACTGCGTGATCCAAGCGACGATCACGTGCTCGAACTGGCGGTGGCTGCGGGATGCGGAGTGATCGTCACCCATAACGTCAAGGATTTTACAGAGGCGGCCGCATTCGAAGTGGAAGCGATTCGGCCTGGTGAGTTTTTGAGAAGGATAGGAGTCACATCATGAGCACCATCAGCCTGCGTTTGCCGGAGTCACTGCACCGCCAGGTGCGCGAGCTAGCGAAAGCGGAGAACGTGTCCATCAACCAGCTGATCACCACCGCTCTTGCCGAGAAGATGTCAGCACTGATGACCGTGGAGTACCTGCGCGAGCGGGGTGCGCTCGGCGACCGCACGGCCTACGACGCTGTATTGGCCAAGGTTCCCGACATCGAGCCAGACGAAGGCGACGAGCTGTAGGACACACCCCGGTAGTCGCACGCATCAGTGCGCTGCCGTCAGGCAGGAACCGGATGTGGTGATGGTATTCCATTTGGTTGCCGAGCGACCATTCGCCACCACGGGCGATCAAGAGATGAGCCTGGATGTCGTCATGGTGCGTCCTTCCGCTGACAGTGGCTGGTTGGTTCACGATAAGGGGCGGTGGCGTCCCTGTGATGACTGTGGACTGCTTGTGTGAGCGTGGTGGTGTCAGGGGGCGACGGTGTCCGGTCTAGGCGCTTCATGATAAGCTGATTGTGCCCAGGCTGAGGCCACATTGCGCTTGAATCAGCGTCCAAAGTGGTGGCCAGCATGTCATCAGGGGTGTACGATCGTACTCTGATTCTAGACCGATGAGGTGGACTACGATGACCATCGATGAACTCAAGCGTAAAGTACTTCAACTGGACCCCTCCACACGAGCGGGTTTGGCTCGCGATATCCTTCACAGTTTTGATGATCTTTCTGAGGCAGAGGTCGAGAGGCTGTGGCTTGAAGAAGCGGTTCGTCGCGATAAGGAGATGGCCTCGGGCAAGGTGGAGCCTATCCCGATGGATGAGGTCTTCGCGGAACTGCGAGCCTCTCGGAAGTGAGCGTGGTAGCAAGTTTCCATCCGGACGCTAAGCGAGAGATGCGCGAGGCTGCGGATTTCTATGACTTGGGGCGCCCCGGACTTGGAACCGAGTTTCTTGACACGGTCGACACAACGCTACAGCGATTGATCGAACATCCGGAATCATCGCCGATCA
Source organism: Actinobacteria bacterium UBA912 (assembly GCA_002293965.1). Classification (GTDB taxonomy): domain Bacteria; phylum Actinomycetota; class Coriobacteriia; order Anaerosomatales; family UBA912; genus UBA912. The sequence goes on from DBEG01000147.1 coordinate 7,871, forward strand.
TCATCGAACAGGTCCGAAGAAGTAGGATGCCGAAATTCCCGTTCTCAATCATTTACTCGGTGCGAAGTGGCGGTATCTTTGTTTCGGCGGTGGCGCACAACAGTCGTCGTCCCTTCTATTGGCAAGATAGGCTCTGAGTCGTTGAAGTGCTTTAGTCGATCATTACGTAAGCCGCCAGCGGACCGACGCGAGACCCGGAAGGTGACACACGCATGATCCCTCGTTACTCACGCCCGCAGATGGCCGGGATATGGGCGCCGGAGAACAAGTTCAAGATATGGCAGGAGATCGAGCTCCTCGCCTGCGAGGCGCAAGCCGAACTCGGGCAGATCGGCATCACCGCCGAGGAGGCCGCCCATATCCGCGCCACTTCGGCGTTCGACATCGCGCGCATCGACGAGATCGAGCGCGAGACCAACCACGACGTCATCGCGTTCCTCACCAACCTGGCCGAGAACATCGACGCAGGCATCCCCGAAGCGAGCCCGAAGCCCAGCCGCTGGGTGCATTACGGCATGACCTCCTCTGATCTGGGGGATACCGCGCTGTGCTACCAGATGGCGCAGGCGGTCGACATCCTCATCGACGACGTCCGGCGAATCGGCCGGGTCTGCAAGCGCCGTGCTTTCGAGACCCGCGAGATGCTCTGCGCTGGCCGCACGCATGGCATACACGCCGAGCCCATGACCATGGGGATGAAGTTCGGCCGCTGGGCGTGGGCGATGAAGCGCGCCGAGGAGCGGCTGGTCCGCACTCGCGAGGTCGTGGCCAGCGGCGCGATCTCAGGCGCGGTCGGCAGCTACAGCAACATCGACCCGTTCGTCGAGGAGTACGTGTGCGGGCGTCTTGGCCTGACGCCGGAGCCGCTATCGACGCAGGTCGTGCCGCGTGATCGCCACGCGCAGCTCCTCGCGGTGCTCGCCACCGTGGCCGCCACCGCCGAGGAGATTGCCACCGAGGTCCGCGCGCTCCAGCGCACCGACACCCTCGAAGCCGAAGAGCCGTTCACGGCCGGGCAGAAGGGCTCCTCGGCGATGCCGCACAAGCGTAACCCTATAACCGCCGAGAGGATCTGC
>DBEG01000150.1 GCA_002293965.1 Actinobacteria bacterium UBA912
CTGGTCGAGATGGACGGCTTCGACATCAAGGACAACATCATCTTGATCGCGGCGACCAACCGCCCCGACATCCTCGACCCGGCGCTGCTGCGTCCCGGGCGTTTCGACAGGCAGATCGTCGTGGACCGGCCGGATCTCAAGGGCCGACACGACATCCTCAAGATCCATAGCGCCGGCAAGCCCATGGAAGACGAGATCGATCTCGAAGTCCTGGCGCGCCGCACCCCCGGATTCACCGGAGCGGATCTTGCCAACCTGGTCAACGAGGCTGCGCTTCTTGCAGCCCGCCACGGCAAGAAGAAGATCGACATGCTCGAACTCGACGAGGCCATCGAGCGCGTGATCTCCGGACCCGAGCGCAAGAGCCGCATAATCTCCGAGGAGGAGAAGCGGGTCATCGCATACCACGAGGCTGGGCACGCCCTTGTCGGCCACGTCCTTCCGCACACCGATCCGATCCACAAGATCTCGATCATCGCCCGAGGTCAGGCGCTGGGTTACACGCTGGCGCTGCCTCAGGAGGACAGGTTCCTGAACTCCCGCAGCGAGATGCTCGACGACATCGCGATGCTGCTGGGCGGTCGCGTGGCCGAGTCGCTCGCGGTCGGCGAGATCACCACAGGCGCGAGCAACGACATCGAGCGGGCGACCAAGATCGCCAAGGCGATGGTGACGCGCTTCGGCATGTCGGAGAAGCTTGGGCCGCAGACCTTCGGCGATGCGAATCACGAGGTCTTCCTGGGCAGGGATTTCAGCGCGAATGCGGATTACAGTCCGGAGATCGCGTACGAGATCGACAAGGAGATCAAGACGCTCATCGACCAGTCGTATGACAGGGCGCGGGCCATCCTCATGGAGCGCCGTGACCAGCTCGAGCTGATCACCGACGTGCTGATCGAGCGCGAGACGGTCGACAAAGAAGAGCTCGCCGCGCTTCTCGAGAACCGCTGGGACGAGTTCCTGGTGACCGAGAAGGACGCCGAGGCCAAGAAGGCCGAGCAGGCCGACAACGACGCCGAGGAGCAGAAGGTCGCGGCTTCCCAGGCCGACGCTGCCGAAGAGCCGCAAGCCGGGGATGCCGATCCGGACTCAAGCGATGGAACCGAGGTCCCCGATTCGCCACCGGCGATAGGCCGGGCGTGAACCGCGACAAGATAGAGGCGGGCGTTCGGCTCATCCTCGAGGGCGTCGGGGAGGATCCTGACCGCGAGGGGCTGCTCGAAACGCCTCGGCGAGTAGCCGACATGTACTCGGAGGTGTTCGCCGGGATGACCGTCGACCCCGCCGAGCACTTCCGGGTGACCTTCAACGAGGCGCACCAGGAGATGGTGCTTCTGCGCGACATCGCGCTGTACTCGATGTGCGAGCATCACCTGACGCCGTTCATGGGGCGGGCGCATGTGGCCTACATCCCGGGCGAGGACGGCCGGATATGCGGCTTGTCGAAACTCGCTCGCGTGGTCGACGCGTACGCGCGACGCCCGCAAGTCCAGGAGCGACTCACCTCGCAGATCGCCGATACGCTGGTGCGATGTCTCGAGCCGGCCGGAGTCATGGTCGTGATCGAGGCCGAGCATCTGTGCATGTCGATGCGCGGCGTGCAGAAGCCCGGATCGATAACGACGACCAGCGCCGTGAGGGGACTTTTCGAGAGCAACCCGGCCACCCGCGCCGAGGCCATGTCACTCATCACCATCGGCAGATAGGCGCGCTTGACGCGAAGGATCGGGCGATCATGGGCATCTGGAGATGCGGCACCATCGAACTGACTTGCGACCGTCCGCTGGTGATGGGCATCGTGAACGTGACGCCGGACTCCTTCTACGACGGCGGCCGCTACGGCTGTATCGAGAGCGCCGTCCGACACGCGCAGGGCCTCCTCGACGCCGGCGCTGACATGATCGACGTGGGCGGGGAGTCCACCCGTCCGGGCGCGGACGCGGTCGATCCCGATGAGGAAGCGGCCCGCGTGCTGCCCGTGGTGGCTGCATTAGCTGCCGAGGGGGGCTTCCCGGTATCCGTCGACACGCGCCACGCGTCGGTGGCCGCGGCGGCCATCGAGATGGGTGCCAGCGTGATCAACGACGTCACAGGATTCGCTGACCCCAAGATGCGCCAGGTGGCCGCCGCTTCGGATGCGGGACTGGTGGTCATGCACATGCTCGGCGAGCCATCGACGATGCAGGAGCGGCCCGTCTACGACGACGTGGTCGCCGAGGTGAAGCAGCATCTACTTTCCCGAGCGGACGCGCTACTCGCCGAAGGAGTGGCACGCGAACGCATCTGTCTGGATCCGGGGATAGGTTTTGGTAAGACGCTTGAGCACAATCTGGCGCTGATGCGCTCGCTGCACGAGTTCGCCTCGGCAGGCTATCCCGTCATGCTGGGGGCGTCGCGCAAGCGCTTCATCGCGGACCTGTGTGGCGCCTCGGCGGGCGGGCCCCAGGATCGCCTGGGCGGCAGCATCGCAGCAGCGGTGCTGGGGGCCGCAAGTGGTGCCGCCGTGATCCGGACGCACGATGTCGCCGAGACCGTCCAGGCCCTGTGCGTTGCCAGGGCACTATCGAGAGGGTGAGAGCCATGCGCGTCCACATCGGGCTGGGAAGCAATCTGGGCCTGGCGGGCGGCGACAAGCTCGCCGCGATCGCCAAGGCGCTCGAGCATGTCGAGGCGCTCGAAGGGACCTCGGTGCTGGCGGTCTCCTCGGCGGTTGAGAGCGAACCCTGGCCTAGTGCGAGCAGCCCCGTCTTCGTGAATGCGGTGGCGATCATCGAGACTTCGCTGCAGGTGGAGAACCTGCTTGCGGCCGTCAAAGACATCGAGGTCGGGATGGGGCGCGATCCTGGGGCCGAGCGCAACGCACCGCGGGTCATCGACATCGACATCCTGCTCGCGCAAGGCGAGGAGCGCACCAGTGGCGCGGCGATCATCCCGCACCCTCGGATGGCCGAGCGGGACTTCGTGATCACGCCGCTGCTCGAGGTCGATGCCGCCGCGAGGTGGCCCGACGGGTCGCCGGTCACGCGGGATGGCGTGCGCGTCGGGCGCGTGGTCCGCGACTTGGGTCCGGTGCCGGGCTTCTCCCGCCCGCCATCGGTGGCGGCCGTTGGTCATGAGTGGGAGACAGTGCTGGAGTTCGGCGAGGATCCGGCGCCATTCACGCGTGGGCCAGCGTTCGTCCTCGGCGGATTTCCGGGGCAGGTCGGTATGGCCGGGCAGGTCGAGGGCTCCTTGGCCGAGATGGTCCTGACGCAGGAGCGCATCGCGTGGATATGGGACCCGTTCGACCCCAAGCTTGCCAGCGATCCCTACGGGTTCACTCGGCGGTACACGCTGAAGGTGCCCGCGCCTGATGCCGAACGGGCGCGAGAGCTACTCGCATCGATCGCAGCGGCACCAATCGACTGGAGCGATGCGGGGGAGGAGTGATCGGGTAGTCGCCGAAAGTTGAATGTTCCTAGTGATGCCACGATAATGATTCTTGCGGGGCTGTAGATACCGGTGGAGGTCGATGGCATGATTCCCATACTCAAGGACAAGCATGATGCGATCGTCTCCCTGTGTGAGCGACACCATGTAGCCCGCATGTACGTGTTCGGGTCAGCAATTCGCGACGACTTTCGTCCCGGTGGAAGTGACATCGACCTGCTCGTTGAATTCGCGCCTATGGAGCCCTACGAGAAGGCCAAGTCCTACTTCGCCTTACTCGATGACCTCAAAGAGCTGCTTGGTTCAGATGTCGATCTCGTGTCCGCCGGTGCGGTCAAGAACCGCTTCATCGCGGCTGATATCGAGCTCACCAAGCAGGTGTTGTATGCCGCGTAGCGTCCTGGCATATCTGGCGGACATCATCGATGAGCTCCACGCGGCCGACTGATACTCGTCACGGACATCGAGGATGCCCCTGACCCCGCCTGATGATATACTGCGTTCTCACCCCGTACGGGACCGCTTGGATCTCCCGCAAGGAGGAGACTGAGACGGTAGAACCGGGAAAGGAGCGCCCATGGGCGACACATCTTCCTCACAGAGACCATCACGGGTCTCGATCCTGACTTTGCTTGAGATGAAACGCGCAGCTCTACCTATCGCGATGCTCACCGCATACGACGCGCCTTCGGGCCGACTCGCCGATGAGGCCGGTGCTGATGTCGTGCTGGTGGGCGACTCGCTCGGCATGGTGGTGCTCGGCTACGACTCGACGCTTCCGGTCACACTCGACGACATGCTCCACCACGGTCGCGCTGTGGTGCGAGGCGTGCAGCGCGCGCTCGTCGTGGTCGACATGCCCTTCATGACATTCCAGGTCAGCTCCGCCGACGCGCTACGCAACGCCGGGCGCATACTTGCCGAGACAGGCGCACGAGCCGTCAAGGTCGAAGGCGGATCAGCCATCGCGCCGACCGTACGCAGGCTCACCGAAGCCGGCATCCCGGTCATGGGCCACGTCGGCCTGACGCCGCAATCCGTGCACCAGCTCGGCGGATATCGCGTGCAAGCCAAAGACGCGCAGGCGGCCAGGCGACTCCGCGATGACTGCCTCGCACTGCAGGATGCGGGCGCGTTCGCTATCGTCCTCGAGTGCATCCCCGCCGAACTCACCGAGGTCGTCAGCTCGCAGCTTGCGATCCCGACGATCGGCATCGGCGCAGGCATCGGATGCGACGGGCAGGTCCAGGTCTTCCACGACATCCTCGGCCTTGGTGGCCCCAAGTCGCCCAAACACGCGAAGCGCTATGGCGAGATCGGCTCGGCGATGACCCAGGCGCTCGGCGAGTTCGTTTCCGAGGTGCGAGGGCGCGAGTTCCCCGGCGATGAGCAGTCGACCCGGCTCGACCCGGCCGCCCACGCCGAAGTCCTTCAATCGCTGGAAGAAGGCTAGCCGGTGGAGAAGGTCGTATCGAAAGAGGAGGCGCGGCAGGCAATCGCCGATGCGGTGCGTGAAGGCAGGACGATCGCCTTCGTGCCGACCATGGGCGCCCTGCACGAAGGCCACCTGTCGCTGGTGCGTGCCGCCAAGCGGAAGCGGGCCGCATACGTCGTGGCCTCGGTCTTCGTGAACCCTTCGCAGTTCGGCGAGTCGACGGATTTCGAGTCGTACCCGCGTGACCTGGCCAGGGACGCATCCCTGCTAGCTGCCGAGGACGTCGATCTGCTCTTCGCCCCGACCGCCGAGGTGATGTACGGTCCCGGCGGCGGGCGAGCACCCGGCGCGGCCACGGTCGATCCGGGCCCGCTGGGTGACATCTGGGAGGGGCGCTCGCGTCCGGGGCACTTCGTGGGCGTCGCCACGGTCGTGGCCAAGCTGTTCGGCATATTGAGACCGCAGCTCGCGTTCTTCGGCGAGAAGGATTATCAGCAGCTCCGCATCGTCGAGAAGGTCGTGCGGGACTTGGATATCGCGACCACGATCGTCGCGTGCCCCGTCGTGCGTGACCGGGATGGGCTCGCGCTCTCATCGCGAAACGCGCTGCTCGGCCCCGGCGATCGCACCGACGCGCTCGCGCTCTACGCAGCGCTGCAGGCGGCCGAGGCGGCGCTGGCGCAAGGCGAGGCGTCCGCCGACGCGCTCGAGGCCCTCATGGCCGCCGAGTTCACCGCCAGACCCGGCGCCGAGCTCGACTACGCGGTCGTCGTCGATCCGCTCACGCTCGCGCCGATGTCGGTGGTCGACCGCCCCGCGCGCGCTCTCGTGGCCGGCCGCGTCGGGTCGGTGCGCCTGATCGACAACGCGCCGCTTGTGTCGCCAAAGGACCGCCCATGAGCGCCTACGATGCCATCGCAGAGCAGGTCCGAGGCCTTGCCGCCGAGCGCGGTGCGGTCATACTCGCTCACAACTACCAGCGCGCGGAAGTCCAGGACGTCGCGGATTTCGTCGGCGATTCGCTAGGACTCTCCCGGCAGGCTGCTGCGACTTCGGCAGATGTGATCGTCTTTGCGGGAGTGCACTTCATGGCCGAGACCGCGAAGATCCTCGCGCCCGGCAAGACGGTGCTGATGCCCGAACCGGCCGCCGGATGCCCGATGGCCGACATGATGTCCGCTGATGCCCTGGCGACGTGGCGCGCCGAGAACCCCGGAATCCCCGTGGTCACATACGTGAACTCGACCGCGGCGGTCAAAGCGCTCACCGACATCTGTGTCACCAGCGCCAACGCCGTCGCCGTGGTCCGCTCACTGGGCGCGCCCAAGGTGCTCTTCGGCCCCGACCGCAATCTGGCGGCCTGGGTCGCGCGGGCGCTTCCCGAGGTCGAGGTCGTCCCGTGGCCCGGATATTGCCCGATCCACGAGGAGGTCACGATCGCGCAGGTCTCCTCGGCGATTGAGACGCACCCGAAAGCCGAGGTGCTGGTGCACCCGGAATGCCGCCCCGAGGTCGTCGATCTCGCACACGCGGTGCTCTCGACCAGCCAGATGCTCGCTCATGCAGCCGCCAGTCCGGCCGACGAGTTCATCGTGGTGACCGAGGAGGGACTGCTCCATGCGCTATCGAAAGCCGCGCCGGGCAAGCGGTTCTATAACATCGAGCCGCGGATGCTGTGCCCGAACATGAAGGTCACGACGATCGAAAAGGTCCGCGACTCGCTGCTGTTTGCGCAGCACGCGATCGACGTCGACGAAGACATCGCAGCCCGGGCTCGGGCCGCCGTCGAGCGCATGATCGCCATTGGATGACATCGGCGGACAGAGGCGCTGCGACGTTCTCGTGGTGGGCAGCGGGATCGCGGGACTGACCGCGGCGCTGTGTCTCGCTGGGAAACGCTCGGTCACGCTCGTCACGAAGTCGCGGGTCGAGGACACCAGCACGTGGCACGCGCAGGGAGGCATCGCCGGGGCGGTCGGGGAGACCGACTCGGTCGAGCTGCACCTGGCCGACACGCTCGCCGCTGGTGCCGGGATCAACGCCGTCGAGGTCGTGCAGGCGGTCGTGGGCGAGGCCGCCGAGGCCCTGCGCGAGCTGCAGGCGTTCGGGGTCGGCTTCGATTACTCGGCACCCGGGAAGGTGAGCCTAGCCCGCGAGGGCGGACACTCGCTGCCGCGGATCCTGCACTCGGGCGATGCGACCGGCGCGGCGGTGCAAGACGCGCTGTCGCGCTGCGTTCGGCAGGCTGCTAAGGTCGAGATCCTCGAGGAGCGCTTCCTTGTCGACCTGCTGGTCGAAGAGGGCCGCTGCACGGGCGCGATCGTCCGTGACATGGCCACCGGGATCGCCGAGGAGTGCCGCGCCGACGCCGTCGTGCTTGCGACCGGCGGCTGCGGGCAGGTGTACCGCGTGACCACCAACCCTGCGATCGCCACCGGCGACGGGGTAGCGGCCGCATGGCGCGCCGGTGCCGAGATCACCGACCTCGAGTTCGTGCAGTTCCACCCGACGGCTCTGGACCACGAGTCCAGCCCGAAGTTCCTCATCACCGAAGCCCTGCGCGGCGAAGGTGCCTACCTGTTGGACTGCGCCGAGCAGCGCTTCATGCTGGGCGTCCACCCACTCGCCGAACTCGCCCCGCGCGACGTCGTGAGCCGCGAGATCGAAAGCGTCATGGCGCGCTGCGGCCGCCCGAACGTGTGGCTCGACGCGCGCCACCTGGGCGGCGACTACCTCAAGCAGCGCTTCCCGACCATCTGGGAGATGTGCGTCGAGGCCGGATACAACCTGGCGACCGACCTCATCCCCGTGGCACCGGCCGCCCACTACATGATCGGCGGCGTGCGGGTCGACATCGACGGACGCTCCTCGCTTGCGGGCCTCTTCGCCACCGGCGAGGTCGCGGCGAGCGGGCTGCACGGCGCGAACCGACTCGCGTCCAACTCGCTTTTGGAGGGACTCGTGTTCTCTCGGCGGATCGCGCGAGCGCTACTTGCCGAGGAACCCGCAGCGCACGCAGTGCACGCAGCGCCCCCGCACTCGGAGGCCCCGCAGGCCGCAGCCGCCGTGCCCGACGCCCCCGCGGCCGCCGCGATCCGCGAGCAGCTGCAGGAGGTGATGTCGAGCTTCGTCGGCGTCACGCGCTCGGCGGAGTCGCTCGCACACGCGGCGCGCGGGATCGCTACGCTCGCAAGCGCGTCCGGGGCCGCCGACGACCCCGAACTCGTGAACCTGCTCACGGTCGCCACGCTCATCACGCAGGCCGCCGCCGCCCGCGAGGAGACCCGCGGGACCCACTATCGCGACGACTTCCCCGACCGCCGAGACGACCGCTGGCGCGGCCACCTGGTCTGGTGCCGCGGCGAGCCCGTCAGGTTCGAGCCGACGAAGGGCGGTGACGCCGGATGACCGGCCGCCAGCGACCGCTCGTCGCCATCCCGCCCGCCGACGACATCATCGCGCTTGCGCTCGCCGAGGACCTCGGCGTCGACGCCTCGCAGCTGCGCCTCCCCGGCGGCGCGCCCGACCTGCTCGAGCGCGACATCACGTCGGCAGCGCTCGTCCCGGCCGACGCCGTCTTCGAGGGCCACATCGTCGTGCGCTCCGAAGGCGTGCTGTGCGGCCTGCCGATCGCTGCGCGGGTGTGGGCGATGCTCTCCTCGGCAGTCGGGATTGCCCGCGGAGTCGAGGTCGAGCCGCTGCTGCCTGAGGGCGCGGGTGTCTCGGCGGGCACGGCGGTCGCACGCGTGAGCGGTCCTGCGCGAGCGGTCCTCGCCGGCGAGCGGAGTGCGCTCAATGCGCTCATGGTGCTCTCAGGCGTCGCCACGGCGGCTGCGCGCTGGCAGGCCGAGGCGGGCGACGGGTTCGCGGTCGTCGACACCCGCAAGACGCTGCCGGGGCTGCGCGGGCTCTCGAAGTACGCCGTGCGCATCGGCGGCGCGCACAACCACCGCGTGGGGCTGTACGACATGGTGCTCGTCAAGGACAACCACATCCGCTTCGCCGGGTCGATCGCCGAAGCCGTCGCCAAGGCGCGTTTGCACGCGCCTGACCTGCTGGTGCAGGTCGAGGCCGATACCGCCGAGCAGGCCATCGAGGCGGCGGCCGCAGGTGCGGACATGCTGTTGCTCGACAACATGGATGACGCCGCACTCAGGCTCGCGGTCGGTGCGGTGCGCGAGGTCGCGGCGCGACGTGGGGCGCAGGTGCTCATCGAAGCGAGCGGCTCGGTGGCTTTCGAACGGCTCGCAGCGCTTCGGGAGGTCGGGGTTGACAGGGTCTCGACAAGTGCGCTCACCCTCGCGCCGCCGCTAGACTACGGGCTGGACGAGGGCGGGGAGTGAGCGTGGGGCGAATCGCTGCTCAACAGCCCACCTACTGAAGAGGGATCGGGACCATGTATTCGAAGGGGTCGGTGCTAGCGGCTTCGAACAGTTCCGGTGTGCTCAGTATGCCGATCTCCGAGTACGCATCGATGGCTTCCCTTTTCATAGCGAGTTCCTCTGATGACCCTCTGACGCGGAACGGAGCCCTGCGATTATACTCGGGAAGCAAGTACACATACACCTTGAATGTGTAGACGGTGCCGCCGCCCGCACGGGCAGCTGCCAGGACTGCTGGAAGAGTCTCGACGTGGTCTGGGTGCGCAAGATGGTCACCCAGGTCGGATTCGTTCGGAGCGTATCCCGCTGTCGTCAACCATAGGGCACCAGGGTACTTCTCGGTCAGCGGTCTCAGGAGCTCCTCTACCTCCTCGGCTGCAAGCTCGGTGTCTTCCAAGCCACTCGCTCCCTTGGAATCCGCACGACCCATGAATATGATCTCTTCGACCCCCAGGACCCGCATCGCTTCCCGGAACTCCGAGCGCCGCACGGAAGCGAAGTCCCACTTGTCGATCATCCCATCGGCGTTGACATCGCGGCCGCTGGATTGGATCCATCGGGGGATGAGGGCGCTTCCTTCGCCGTCGGTAAGCAGCACGCTGATGACGCGCCTGCCGTTCAGGGTCTGATGAGCGATCGTCTGTCCAAGAGCGTAGCTTTCATCATCCGGGTGAGGACTGATCATGATAGCGACATCACGCGCCAGGGGAGGTTCGACGATCGGACCGCGGCATTCCAGCCAGAGAAAGATACCGAGGACTATCGCTGCAATCGCCGAAGCAGCAACTAGAGTCATCATGGTGCGCTTCGACAGGGGCCAGATTGGTTTCTGCATTGTCGCGTTATGCTATCATCCGGTCCATCCTGATGGCAACGCGCCGAAAATGAGAGCGATCACCATGCCAGTAACTGACTCAGCGCCAGCTTCGCCTCGTAAGGAACGCATAATATCGCTGGATGCAGCGCGCGCGATAGTCGTCGCTCTCATGATCTTCATGGGCCATCCCATGATCATTACTGCGCTCCCCGATTTCTTAGTGCATCCAGAATGGCACGGGTTCCGCATCGCCGACTTCGTGTTCCCCGCATTCATATTCCTGGCAGGCGTTTCGTTGGCCTACTCGGTCAGCGCCAAGAACAGCTTTTCGATCCCAGCTGCCACACCGGGGTTCCTCCGAAGGATAGGGGTTCTTTTCGGCATCGGACTCGCACTGAACTTCATGAAGTACAGTGTGCGCATGACCGCTGGCACGCTATCGTTCGCGCCCCTGCGTTACCTGGGGGTATTGCAGAAGATCGCTCTGTCGTTGCTCATCGCGTGGCCGTTCACACGCTCGCGCAAGCGGGTGGTCCTGTCCGTAGCGGCGTTGTTGTTGCTGATACACGGCGCAGTCCTTTTGCTGGTTGCCGCGCCTGGTATGTCAGCTGGTTATCTGGAGTCCCCCACAGACAACATAGCGGCCTGGATCGACCGTACGGTCATGGGAGTCAGCCACACCTACCTCGGCAGAGGATACGATCCTGAGGGAATCCTCGGCACGCTTAGTTCCGGTGCACAAGCACTCCTGGGGCTTTTCGTCGGTCAATGGCTGTTGGCCCATGCGGGCGACAGGAAAAAAGTCCTGCAGCTCGCTATGATCGGGGCGACATGGGCGTTGCTAGGCATCGCCGGAGCCGCTCTGCTGCCTATCAACAAGCAGCTTTGGACGCCGACGTTCACCTTGCTGTCATCGGGTATCGCGACGGTGGCGCTGGTTGCGATCTTCTGGGTGGCGGACTTGAGCCGCCATCGTAAACCTTTCGAGTGGCTGGTTCCCATGGGCAGGAACGCCCTGCTCATCTACATCTGCTCGAATATCCTGCTCTTGGTGGGCAGAACGACGGGCTTCTTCCCCAATGCAGGGATCTGGCTCTCAGGCTACATCCCTGCGGCGGCGGCGTCGCTGTTCTTCTCTCTCGCCGAGGTGACGATGTGGTTCCTCTTGGCCGGGTGGCTCCACCGGCGCAAGATATACTTCAAGTTCTAGAGTCTCGTCCGGATCGCGGCCTTTGACCCTGCAGCCTCAGGGAAGCGGCGGAGCTGAGTAGTCGTAGAATCCTGCTCCGGCCTTGCGCCCGGACTTACCTTGCTCGACCAACTGCCGTAGCATCGGTCGAGGCGCGTAGGCGGCATCTCCAAGCCGGTTATGTAGGTCGTCCATGATGTTGACGACCACATCCAATCCGATCAAATCGGCAAGGGCCAACGGACCCATCGGGTGGTTCAGTCCGAGCCGAATGGCCTCATCGATGTCCTCGGCAGGTGCGACGCCATCTTCGAGAGCGCGAACAGCCTCGTTGAGCAGTGGCATAAGCACCCTGTTCACGACGAAACCGGGGCTGTTGGCGACGCGGACCGGGATCTTGCCAAGCGATAGACTCAACTCGAACAACCGCTCGTCGGTGTCATCATCCGTCTGAGGCGATCGTACGATCTCCACAAGCCGCATCCGGATCGGCGGGTTGAAGAAGTGCATCCCTCCGAAGCGTACCGGGCGCTCAAGCGCACTGGCGAGAACATCGAGGGGCAGCGATGAGGTGTTCGTGGCTATGAGACACTCGGAAGAAACGGCTTGCTCTATGCTTCGCAAGACTGCAAGCTTCGGTTCGATCTCTTCCACGACCGCTTCGATTACCAGATCGCACGCGGCCAGGTGTGCGAGATCATCGGAGAGGGCCAATCTTGAGAGCGCGAAAGCGAGTTGTTCGTCGTCCATGACGCGCACCAGTCGTGACTCGACCTTGGCCCTGGCGATCTCCAGGCGCTCCAGCGAGCGAGCCACCCAGACCACCTCGAGACCTCTCGCCAGGAAGAGCTCCACCAAGCCACGCGCCATCACACCCGACCCCACGATGCCGATGCGAAATGCGGTTGCTGTTTCTCTGGCACTGGTGTGCGTCTTATCGCCGATCCCGATGGGAGCGTCGTGCTTCGAGATCGCATAGCTACCATCGTCGAGCATCACGAGCGCACACCAATAAGGTACGTCCTCGTGACCTGGTGACGGTGTGGCGACCTCAGTGACCGCGACGACCTCGCCGTTTCGTTCTCCGGTCTCGCCTAGTGGGGAGCGACAGACGGTGCACACATCGACCGGATACCCGTACCTGCGTCCGCAACCCTGGCATGGCCGCATACTCATGTGGGCCTCCCTAGGACCTGCACTGCGCAGGTTCCGCCGACGCCACCGACATTGTGAGTGACGGCCACGCGTGAGTCACGCACTTGGCGCTCCCCAGCCTCACCTCGGAGTTGTTTGCAAACTTCGTACACCTGACCGACACCGGTGGCGCTGATAGCATGCCCGCCGGCTTTGAGGCCGCCACTCGGATTGATCGGGAGAGCGCCGCCGATACTCGTCTGCCCGGCTCGGATAAGTTCGACGGCTTCTCCCGGAGCGGCCAGCCCCAGATCCTCCATAGCCACGATCTCGGCGATGGTGAAGCAATCGTGGACCTCGGCGAAATCGATGCCCGCAGGGGATATCCCCGCCTGAGCGTAGGCCATCCTTGCCGCCTCACGTGCGCTTGCGAACGTGGTGTGCTCGTAACGCTGTGCGAGTGAGATGACATCCGTGCTCAATCCGGTGCCGATCAATGGCACGCTGCGCGCATCTATTGCCTCCGCCGACAGGATCACTGCCGAAGCACCATCAGACACCGGGCAGCAGTCGAACAGTCGCAGCGGAGTCGCCACGGTCGCCCCGCAATCGATGTCGGACTGACTCACCTGCTTGTGATAGAAGTGGGCCAGCGGATTGAGCTGTGCATTGGCGTGGTTCTTCAAGCTGAGGATCTCGAAGTCTTCGGTTCGGGTGCCGTATCGCTGCATGTGACGCTGGGCTACAAGGGCGTAGGATGCGGGGAAGTTCAGACCCTGAAGCTGATCGAGGGTGACATCCCCAGCCATACCGATGTTGCGGGTGAGTTCACCGCTCGGGCGTCCGGATAGTCGCTCCACTCCGATGACGAGGATGGGGTCGTAAGCTGCCAGCATGTGGACCGCTTGATGCACCGCAGCTCCTCCGGAAGCGCACGCCGCCTCCACTCGCCAACCCGGTCGCCGCACGTCAGGAAACAAGCCCGCGATCACGGAGTTGAGGTGTAGTTGGGATTCGTTAGGCCCGCCGAGGAAATTGGCGACTATGAACGCCTCGACATCCTCTATCGACATCCCAGCATCATCCAAGGCACCGAGGATGGCCTCCTGTGCGAGGCGGGGCATAGCGTGAGTGGAAGGGCCGAACCGGGTTTTTCCAGCGCCGATCACATAGCAGCTCAATCGATACGCCTTTCGAGTGATGACAGGAATCATGGATGATGCAACCATACGGTTTCCGGCCGATGGATACAACCAACGACACACACTTTCGTTTAGGGGATTCTCGGATGGTTGCGCATGCAATATCATCGAGAGCATGCGCCGGGATCTCCTCGGCGATCGAAAAGGTAACGGACGGGCACGTCACCATGAACACCATCACCGGAATCCCCATAATCGACTGGGCGCTGGGCCTGTTGGATACCCACGGGTACTCGCTTGTGGTGTTCTTCACGACTTTCGAGAACCTGTTCGTCATTGGGTCGTTCACGCCTGGCGAGACGATCGTGATCGCCTCGGCGTTCCTCACTTCGCCCCAGACGGGCACCCTGTGGCTGCCGGCGGTATGGATCAGCTCGGTGGTGGGCACGGTGATCGGGTCGAACATCTCTTACTTCTTCGGGCGCGAAGGCGGGCGAAACACCCTGCTCAAGTACGGGCATCGCTTCCACATCACCGAGGAGCGCGTCGCCGAGGCCGAGGCATACTTCGAGGTACACGGCCCCAAGGCGGTCTTCTTCGCGCGCTTCGCCACCGGTCTGAAGAACTTCGTGCCGGTCATCGCGGGAGTGACCCGGATGCGCGTGCTCCACTTCCAGGGGTGGACGCTACTGGGCGCGATTGCGCAGACTTCGCTGATGTGCGCGATAGGCGTGCTGGTCGGGGAGAACTTCGACAAAGCCTTGAGCATCGCCCGCGGCTTCGGGATATTCGGACTGCTGCTGTTCGCCACGGTGATCACCCTGGCGATCCTCGGCAGAAGGCGCTTCTACAGGAAACGTCGCGAGAAAGTCCTCGAGGAGGCCATGCACCTCCATGAGATCGAGGGGTCTGCCGCCGAGGATGTGCTCGCCGAGAGTGCGCCCACCGCCGAGAGCGCGTCAGCCAGCGAGCCACCCGCCAGCGACCGATGAGCACCCGACGATCCGACGTGCTCGCCGCGTTGATCGAGGCCGACGGCGCCGCGGTCTCGGGCGAGGCGCTTGCAGTGCGCCTGGGGATCAGCCGCGCTGCCGTCGCGAAGCACGTCGCAGCCCTGGGGACCTTAGGCTACCAGGTCGAGGCGGTGACCGGAGTCGGGTATTCGCTGGTAGCTGCACCCGATCTCCCCGTGCCCGGAGCCGTGAGCGCCCTTTTGCGCGACCCGATGTGGGTCCGGCTGGAAGGCGGGGTCGAGACGGGCTCGACCAACGACGACGCGCGCACGCTCGCCCGCGAAGGCGCGCCGCACGGCACCGTCGTGCTCGCCGCCAGGCAGAGCGCGGGGCGCGGACGCCTGGGTCGCGCGTGGGAGTCGCCCGAAGGCGGCCTATATCTTTCGGCGATCCTCAGGCCCCAGGTAGCCGTCGCCGACCTGGCACCGATGGCGCTCGTGATCTCCCTCGGCGTGGCGCGTGGGCTTTCGCAGCTCGGCGTCGAACCGAGCTTGAAGTGGCCCAATGACCTGCTGCTCGGCCCCGGGAAGCTCGCGGGCGTGCTCATCGAGATGTCCGCCGAGGCGGACCGCGCCGAGTGGATGGTCGCAGGCGTCGGCATCAACGTCCGGCCGTCAGCCACGCGGATCGAAGGCGCGGTGTATCTTGCGGATGTGGCGAGTTCTCGCGCCGATCTTCGGCTGGCGAACGTCGCGGCTGTCGTGCTCGACGGGATCGCGCCGGCATTCGCCGAGTGGAACGCCCGGGGATTCGACGCCTTGCGCGAGGAGTATGAGCGCCGGTCGACGCTCGCCGGTGCCGATGTGGTCGTGCGTGACGTGACCGGAGCCGTGCGCGCCGCCGGGATCGTGCAGGGGATCGACGGGCTCGGGCGGCTCGTGCTGCACGCCGAAGACGGGGCGATCGCGGTTGTCTCGGCAGGTGACGTGACGCTTCGGGCGAGCGCCGAGTAGGGCGCAGCGCTTGACGGGGGGTATCGGCGTGCGTATTGTAAACCAACTACAAGCGACGGTTTACAAGTGGAGACTACGATGACATCAAGCCCGGCCCTCGCAACCCGAGACAGACTCTTCAGCGTCCGAGACGTCACGACCATCGCGCTGTTCGCAGCGGTCATCTCGGCATCCGCGCAAGTGTCCATCCCGATCGGCGCGGTGCCAATCACCCTTCAGGTCTTCGCGGTCCTGCTCGCGGGACTGCTGCTGCGTCCGCTGGCGGCATTCGCGGCAGTGGGCGTGTACCTGCTTCTCGGTGCCGCCGGCGTACCCGTGTTCGCGGGATTCGCGTCCGGCATCGGCGTGCTCATCGGCCCCACCGGCGGGTACCTCTTCGGATTCGCGGCGGCAGCGCTGGCGGTCGCACTGCTGGTCAAAGCGCTCTGCGGCAGAGTCGCTCCCATCATCGCCGAAGGCGTCGCCTGCGCAGTAGGAGTCGCGGTGATCTACGCTTTCGGCTGGGCTCAGCTCATGCTCGTGGCCGGTCTCTCACCTGCCGAGGCATTCATTGGCGGCGTCGCTCCCTTCATCGCGCTCGATGCCGCGAAGGCCGCGGTCGCGGTCGGAGTGGCCTCATCCATCCGCCGAACCGGGCTGGTCAGCGTGAGGGCGACCGCCTGAAAACAACCCGACCTTCCTCGATGTCAGACCCCTGAGTAATATAGATCGTGTAACTTAGGTTCGCGATCGATAGGGGAAAGATGAGCAGGTCGTTCAAGTTCGTCCACACAGCCGACATCCACCTGGACGCACCGTTCGTTGGAGTGAACGCCAAGGACGCCAGGGTTCAAGAGGAGCTCATTAGGGCGACCTACGCGGCTCTCGACCGCGTCGCCACCATCGCTGTGGAACGCCAGGTCGATTTCGTGGTTGTCGCAGGTGATATATACAACACCAAGGACAAGAGCACGCGAGCCCAGCTTCGCTTCCGCTCCGTGATGCAGCGACTTGCCGAGGCAAACATAGGCGTCTACCTCGTCCACGGCAACCACGATCCCGCCAACGGGTACTCGGCTGGACTCGATATGCCCGACAACGTGCACTACTTCTCCACGACCAAGGTCGAACGCATTGAGGTCAAGGACGCCTCCGGCCAGACCCTTTGCGCACTGTACGGGCAGGGTTTCGGGACAGCCGTTGTGACCGACAACCTAGCCAGTCGTTTCTCTCGGCAGGCCGGAGACGAGACCGCGATCGGGGTGCTACACGCCAACGTCGGCGGCCAGCAGGGATACGAGCCTTACGCACCCTGCAGCCTGCAGGATCTTCGCAATGCCAAGATGGATTACTGGGCACTGGGGCACATCCACAAGAAACAAGATCTGGGGGATTCGCCCAAGATTCGCTACAGCGGCAGCCCACAGGGCCTCAACCCCAAGGAGGATGGCGCTCACGGTTGCTGGGTCGTGACGATGAACCGCGGTGAAGTGACCGAAGAGGAGTTCGTCGAGACCGACGCGGTGCGCTGGCATCAAGCAACCATCGATGTAGGACAGATGAATAACGTCGATGACCTTGTCGACGCATTGAGGGATGAGTGCACGCGTTGCCGTGGGGAGTCGGGCGGTCGCCCCGCTATAGTCAGGATCGATCTCGTCGGCCGCACCGAAGTCAATGCTTCGATCTCAAGGGGCAGCACGTTCGACGAAGTAGTCGAGGAGCTACGCCGCGAACAACTCGAAGCGACCCCGTGGCTGTTGGTCGAGCGAGTGCGCAATCGTACACATCCCGCCTTCGATATAGACTTCCTGCGCGAGGTCGAGGACTTCACAGGTGACCTGATCCGGTTCACAGAGGCGCTGGAGGATCCTACAGCGGCAAAGGAGTTCATGGATGAGGTGCTGGGTGGCGTCGACAAAGCCTTCGGCGAGTTCGAACGAGACGAGGCGGAGTTGATCAGAAGAGCTCGCGATCTGAGCTTGAGCCGCCTTTTGGAGGAGGACCGATGATGAGACTAAAGAGAGTGGTGGCCGAACATTTCGGCAGGCTCAAAGGCGCACAACTCGGTGATCTGGATAAGGGATTGAATGTGGTGCTCGGGCCCAACGAGGTCGGAAAGACCAGCTTTGCGAATCTGGTAAGGCAGCTCTTCTACGGATTCGCTCGCAAAAGCGGCACCACCGAAGCCTCGTACGTTTCAGACAGCGGAAAGCGTCAGGGACTGCTGGTTCTTACAGATGACAGCGGTGAGTGGAGCGTCAAGCGGGTGGAAGGAGCCCACGGCGGGCCGGTCAGCGTCACGACTCTGAGCGGTAGCGATCAGCAGGGCATCCTCAATAACGTCACATCGGGTATCAGTAGGGAAGCCTTCAGGGTCGTCTTGGGCTTTGGATTGTCCGAGTTGGCCGAGATCGAGAAGGGTACCTCCTCAGATGATGGAGTTCTATCTCGACTGTTCGCTGCTCAGGCGGGTCTGGCGGTCAATCCCGCCGACGTGAAGGCCGGTCTAGAGAAAGAAGCCGGGGAGCTTTGGGCACCTAGTAAGTCCAAGCCGATCCTCAATCAACTCAAGGCTCAGATCAAGGCGCTCAAGTCCGAGATAACGCAGCTGGAGGCCAAGGCCAGCGGATACGCTGCTGATCAGGAGAGATACAGAGGGCTAGCAGACGAACTCGAAGAGGCGAGAGCCGCGAGAGAGCAGGCGCAGAGAGTGGCCAAGGAGCTAGCTGTCTACGAGCAGGAGCTGCGGACATTCGAGGACACTTGGGATGAGATGCGCAAGCAGATCGCCTCGGCCGGGCCGGACCTGGATAGAGCAAATCAGGCCCTGGGAGGCATCAAGGTCGATGACGACCTCTATGTTGCAACCCCCGCCATCGAGGCGGTGCTGAGCGACTTGTCTGGCTTCGAACAGCGAAGAAGCGCGATCGCGAATCACGATGCGAGCATCATCGAACTACAAGTCAAGGCGCAGGTGATCCTTGAGGATGTCGGGATAACTCCTGAACTGGCTGACGATGCCGACGTCGGGCCGGACAGCATCGCAGGCATTGAGAAGTGGCGGGACCAGCTGCTCAAGAAGGAGCATGCGTCAGACGAGGCTAGACGCAAAGCACAGGATATTGCGTCCCGACTTGAGGAGTCCGAGCAAGTCTCTGAGGCTACTTCGCAACCTGCAGCGTCTGGATATCGCTCGCCGGGGATCATCATGGCGGCAGCCGGATTTCTGTTGGTTGCATCGGGGGCTGCGCTGGGTGAGATTGTGTCGCTGGTGCTTGGGTTGGCTGTGTTGGGAGCCGGCGCATTCTTCCTCTGGCGCAGTCGTGGGGCGGGACCATCCAAGCAGCCAGAGTCTGCGTCGGTCCAGATCGCCGTGCAAATGAACTCTGCGAAGCGGGACGCCGAGCTTCGCCAGACTGAGCTCGAATCGGACCTGCAAGCTTGGAGCCAGTGGCTGGCCGACAAAAGACTGGATTGTGCGGGAGAGAATCCTGCGGCAGTCGCGACGACGGTCACTGCGATAAAAGAGTGGCGATCCGTGATCGCGGAACTCAGGAAGGCTCGGGAGCTACGGTCGAAAGACGAGTCATGGTGCGAGGGCTACCGCGAACGTCTGAATAGAGCCGTCGAAGGATTGGGGAGTGCTCCATCGGCATCCTCGCTTGTGGATGTCGCGAGCGTAGCAGCTAGTATCAAGCACATGAAGGATCAGAACACGGTTGCCATGCATCAACGCGAGACGGTCAGGCGCACGATAGATGGACTCACGGACGACTTGACCAAGTGGCAACAGGAGATGGAAGTCACTCGGAGCAAGATCGAGGAGGTGTTGACGAAGGTCGACCTGCCTCCAGGTGCCGACGTGGCCCAACTTAGTGCCCTAAGCCAGGAAGCCGATGCTGAGGCAAAAGCCCTAGGCGAGAAGTATGACGATGTGTTGCGGAATCACACGGAACTCAAGCAGAAACTGGGCGAAGAAGAGCGGGATTCCTCGATGGCCGCCGCGAGACTCGAGATGACGGGCCTCGAAGAGCTGGTCCAGCAGAAGTTCGAGGAGTATGCCGTACTCGCGATAGCGGCCCGGCTCGTGGAGCGCACCCAAAAGGAGCATGAGAAGAACCGTCAGCCAGCCGTGATACAACGTGCGGGCCAGATATTCGCCGACATCACGGAGGGGCGATACACGGGAGTCGTAGTTCCGGGTGACGGCCGTTTCATCGTCCTCAACGGGAATTCGGAGGTGATCCCCTCGTCGGAGCTGTCGACGGGCACCGCGCAACAACTCTATCTCGCGCTGCGCTTCGCCCTGATCGAGACCCTCGATACAGTCGGGGTCGGGCTGCCCGTGATAATGGATGATGTCGTGGTCAATGCTGATCCCAAGAGGCGGGAAGGTTTGGCCAAGGCAATCGTCGAGCTGTCCCGGCATCGTCAGGTCATCTTCTTTACCTGCCATCCTGAGACTGCGGAGCTACTAAACGAAGTGGCAGACCCCAAGAACGGCACGGGCGGCGTGAAGCGGATCAGTCTTTCAGAGCCGGCAGCCTGACGGTGAAGCAGGCGCCCTTCGGGGTCAGGTTCTCGACGTCGATCTCGCCAGCGTGTCTCTTCACAATCGACTGCACTATCGCCAGCCCGAGCCCCGCGCCTCCGGTCGTTCGGTCTCGGCTGGCAGAGGTGCGGTAGAAGCGGTCGAAGATGTGGGGTAGGGATTCCTCGGCTATGCCGGGACCTTCGTCGCTCACCGAGACCACGGAGAAAACACCCTCGTGTCGCATCTCGAGGTTCACGATCCCTCCTTGCGGAGTGTGCCTCGAGGCGTTGTCGAGCAGGTTCGCTATCACCTGCTGTAGCCGATCCGGATCGCCGAGAACATCAGGTGCATCACCGGTGACCCTCACATCGATACCACGTTCCGAAGTGGTATGCTCCAACGAGTCGACCGCTCCCAGGACGATAGAGCGAAGTCTCACCCTCCGCATCGGCAGCTCTCCGGTAGCCCCTTCGATCCGCTGTAAGGCGAGCAGATCCTCGGCGAGTCGGGAAAGGCGCTCCGACTCCTTGACGATCGTGGCTAGGAATCGTTTCGTGTCCTCGAGATCGACATCGCCTTGTGCCAGCGTCTCTGCGGTCCCGCGGATCGCTGTGAGCGGACTTCGGATCTCATGGCTCACATCGGAGACGAACCTCGACTTGCGCCTCTCCTCTTGTTTGAGCTCGTCGACCATTTGACTGACCTGATCGGCCATCGTGTTGAAGGCCTCGGCAGCGGTGCGTGTTTCCTGCGGCCCTTGTGGAGCAACCCGCACTCCCAGGTCACCGGCTGCGAACATCTGCGCGCTGGAAGCGATGTTGCGAAGCGGACGTGAGAGCCAACGCGAAAGGATTTCCGCGAGCAGGAACGTCGCCAGCGTGAAGATCGCTGCCAACAGCACCAGCGTAGGTGCATGATCGCGCAGCAGGGTCAAGCGCGAGAAGGTTTCCGCTGAAGCCATTGCGATTCCGGTGACGTTGCCGTTCTCGAGCATCGGTAATGCCACGCTCAACCTGATCTTGCCGTCAGCTCCGGGTCGGCTCCTCACTCCGACCGAGCCTTCCAAAGCCGAGCGAACCTCAGGAAGATTCACCAGCTCTGCGCCACTCGCGGGGGTGTCCCCCGACACTGCGACAGGGGCGCCCTCGGAATCGAGTATCGCAAGGTTGGAATTGGCCTCAAGTGCAGTCTCCCGAAGCGCTGTGCTCAGCGCATCCTGCTCTTCGATGCCAGTCTCGGCGGCGATGGCGGTCAACAACCGGGCCTCGGCGGTGAGTCGCTCCTCCAACTTGCGGATGCCGTACGATTGGACCTCCTGCAGGAAGTACCACGAAAGCGGCCCGGCGGATGCAATAGATATGACCAGCAGGGATATCAGCAGGTGTGTTCTTATCGAAGTTCGCACGATGCTTCCTCGGCGAAAGAGACGGGGGGCGGGGCAATCACGACATCAAGGCGCGATCCGGTAGCCGTAGCCTCGAACGGTCTCGATCACGGCCGGATCGATTTTGGCGAGCTCGAGCTTGTCACGCAGCCGTTTGATGTGAGTGTCGACGGTCTTTGTCTCGACCAGATGCTCCCATTGCCAGGCCTGCCGAAGTAGGTGCTCGCGACTCAGAACGATCCCAGGCTGAGCCATCAGTGTGGCCAGCAATTCGAACTCCCGGGGTGTCAGGTCGATCATTTCATCGCCGAACATCGCGGAGTGGGTCCCTTTGTCCAAGACGATCCCGGAGGCTTCCAGGCGGGCGGAACCTGCCGCTACCTCCTGCGACTTGTGGGTGGAGCGCCGCAACAGCGCCCGGACGCGGGCCAGCAACTCGTGGATTCCGAAGGGCTTGGCGAGGTAGTCGTCGCCTCCAAGCTCCAATCCCACGACCTTGTCGATCTCTGTGTCGCGCGCCGACAGGAACAGAAGAGGCACATTCGAGTGCTCGCGGATCCGCTTGCAAACCTCATAACCATCGATTCCAGGCAACATGATGTCGAGTATCACCAGGTCGAACGCGGTGCGCTCGGCAAGCGATACCGCACTGTCGCCGTCTGCGGCGGTGGCGACCTCATACCCCTCCTTCTTCAGGTTGTAGGATATGAACTCGAGGATGGATTGCTCGTCATCGACGACAAGGACCTTCGGGGCAGCGATTCCTCCCACCATGCGATCTCCGTTTCTAGCGTCACCGGGCAGGTTCGATGATAACATGCACGTTGGACGCCTCTTATTTCTGAGGACTGACTGTTGATTTGAGGATGACCAGCTCATGATCCTGACGATTGACATAGGCAACACACAGACCGTGCTGGGGCTTTTTGGCACCACGGATTCGGCGACGCTGCACTCCCACTGGCGGATATCGACAGACGCCATGCAGACCACAGACGAGCTCAAGGTAAAGCTCGCCGCTCTTCTCTCGGCGAACGGGAGGTCCTGGGGGGATATCGATGCGATCGTGATCGCTAGCGTCGTGCCCAGACTGACCGGCGCCTACGAGGAACTTGCGATCGATGCGACTGGCCAGCCACCCGTTGTTGTCGGCCCCGGAGTCAAGACCGGCATGCCGATACGCTATGACAACCCGCATGAGGTTGGAGCCGATCGCATCGCCAACAGCGTTGCCGCAGTCGAAGACTTCGGGGCTCCGGTGATTGTGGTCGACTTCGGGACTGCGACCACGCTCGACGTAGTAGATGCAGAGGGCGCGTACATCGGTGGCGCTATCGCCCCTGGTGTGGAGACCAGCGCCGAAGCGCTCTTCAAGAAGGCCGCGCGCCTATCCGTCGTTGACCTCGAAGCGCCCGAGACTGTCATCGGGACGAGCACCCGATCGAGCATCCAGGCAGGACTCGTCTTCGGCGAGGCGGTGATGGTCGACGGGCTGGTCAGGCGCATCTGGGACGAACTGGGCACTGAGACCCCCGTCATTGCCACCGGTGGTCTGGCCGAGCGCATGAGGCCACTGTGCTCCACCATCACGCACGCGGACGTCGATCTCACACTCAAGGGCCTGCTCATCATCTACGGGCGCAGCAAAGGCATCGATCCATGAGGTTCTACCGGATCGGCAACAAAGTCATCAGCCGAGAAAAACTCGCCGCGGTCATCGACGAGATACTCACCGACCGCGAGAACGGCTCCACGCAAGAAGAGGTGGCTAATTCCCACAAGGTTCAGCGCACGTTCGTGTCCTTCCTAGAGTCGCTGGGCGAGATCCGCCGAGGCCCCAAAGTGGCCTTGGTCGGCTTCCCGGTCTCCAATGTCGAGTCGGTCATATCCCTTGCCGAGAGCAAAGGTCTCGATTTCGTGCTCGTCTTCTCGCAAAAGGAGCGCGAGGACGTGGAGTCGGCGTCGGGATACGACGTCTTCAACAGGCTCCTGGAGACACTCGCAGCCCTGCGCGATTTCGACCTGGTGGTCCTGCTGGCCAGCGACTGGCGCATCGAACTCGTGGAGCGCATCCTCGGCGCTGAAGTCATCGGCATTCCGCTGGGGACCTCGCCTTTGCGAGAGGATGTCGAGGTGGATCTCGTCGCACTCGAAACGCTCCTCGACGACGTTCTGTCCGCCCGCTCGGGTCAGGGGCGCAGCGGCAGGGTGAGCGCGGTGTTGCGAGAGGCAGCCGACAAGGCGGAGAGGTGGTCAGCATCAAGAAGGTCGTAGGAGTCTCCATCGGGCCTTCTTCCAGGGACCATACCCTGGAGATCGAGCTTGGCGGAGAGATGTTCACCATCAGCCGGGTAGGCACGGACGGCTCCCTCGAGCGTGCCGCACAGATCCTCGAAGAACTGGACGGCAAGGTCGATGCTTTCGGCATGGGCGGAATCGACATGTACCTCAAGGCGGCGGGTCGTCGTTACTACTTCCGGGACGCCAAGAAACTCAAGGCTGCTGCAGGGGGAACTCCGATAGTCGATGGTAGCGGCTTGAAGGGGGCGGTCGAGGCGGGCGTGGTGCGCTACTTGATCGACGAATGTGGTCTGGAGTTCCAGGGCAAGAAGGTGCTGGTCACTTCGGCAGTGGACAGGTGGGGGATGGCGCAAGCCTTGCGCGACGCTGGATGCGAGATGGCCTTCGGGGACCTGATGTTCGCCTTGGGCCTTCCTTTCCCGATCAGAAGATGGTCGACACTAGTGGCTTGCGTGAGGGTGGTGACTCCCGTGGCAGTCCAGCTGCCGTTCGCGTGGCTCTATCAATCGACGAACGGGGATGGGCCGGCACCCGAACCCAAGCCTTCAGTGTCGCGCTTATACCGGTGGGCCGACGTCATCGCTGGGGACTGGCACTACATCAA
>DBEG01000163.1 GCA_002293965.1 Actinobacteria bacterium UBA912
CGTGATCGTGACAGCGTTCTCGCAGCCGTCCTACATCGAGGACGCTGCGGCGGCAGGTGTGATGGCCTACCTGGTCAAACCGTTCGAGAAACGCGAGATCATCCCCGCGATGACCGTTGCGATCTCGCGTTTTGCCGAGGCGCGCACCCTCGAAGCCGAGGTGGTCGACCTCACCGAGCGACTTGAGACGCGCAAGGAGCTGGACCGCGCGAAAGGCGTGCTGATGGCTAAAGGCATGACCGAGCCCGAGGCGTTCAAGCGGCTCCAGAAGCTCGCCATGGACCGCAGGATGTCGCTTCGGCAGGTAGCCGAGGCAGTGATCCTCGCATCGGAGGCCGAGGGGTAAGTAGGCACCCGCGCTAGAACGCTCGCGACTAGGGCGCTTCCCGCGCATGCTGGTCCCGTTGCGCAACAATGCACCGGATGCTATCATGGATTCATCGGCTCAATGGCGAGCCGAACAATTGAAGAGAAGAGCAACGACGCTCACACGGATCCATATCGATCCGGGTGGGCGTTTTTCGTTTCTCGGCAAGGCGAAGGATCGGAGGCAGGAATATGCGGGAGTTCGCGATCTTCTGGGGATGCACCATCCCTGCGAGATTCCCCATGATCGAGAAGGCCACGCGGCTGGTTCTCGAGGATCTCGATACGAACGTCCACGAGCTGGCACGGCATACCTGCTGTCCGGAGGGCACGCTGGTCAAGGCCAACAGCGAGCGAGCGTTCTTCACTGCCGCTGCGCGCAACCTCGCCATAGTCGAGGCCGCCAAGCTTGATGTGGTCACCCCATGCAACGGCTGTTATTCGACCTTCCGAGAAACAGCCAGCCATCTGCGGTCCGATTGGCGCCAGCGCCGCGAGATCAATGACCGGCTCGAGGCCGAGGACCTTCACTACCGAGGCGATCTTGCGATCACACACTTCGCCGAGTGGCTGTCTGACACGGTCGGGGCAGCCGCTATAGCTGCGAAGGTGACGCAGCCGTTATGGGGCATGCGCGTGGCGGTGCACTACGGATGTCACCTCCTGCGCCCACAGCCTGCCGTTTCCTGGGACGACCCGCTCCACCCCACCAAGGTCGAGGAGCTTGTTGCTGCCCTTGGCGCGCAGGTGGTCGACTATCCGTCGAAGATGCAGTGCTGTGGGGGCGCGCTCGACCGGGTCGGTGAGCGCGAGGCGTCGCTGGCGTTCGCCAGGTGCAAGCTCTCGGATCTGATGCGTGAGGAGGTAGACGCCCTAGTCGTCGTTTGCCCGAGCTGCTTCCAGCAGTTCGACCTGAACCAGGCGGCACTGCAGCGGGCCAACGAAGAGGTGCATATCCCGGTCTTCTACCTCGCCGAGCTAATGGCACTGGCCATGGGGCACTCTCCTGAGGAGATCGGACTCGATATGCACCGAGTGCCGGTCGATACGTTTCTCGAGGTCTGGCAGGAGCGAGCGGTGGACAAAGAACAGCTCGCGATGTACTTCGATGTATCACTCCTCGGCACGTGTTACTCGTGTCTGGCGTGCAAGGACGACTGTCCGGTCTGCAAGATCGACCCTTCATTCCAGCCGACGGAGATCATCGGGGACCTCATTCGAGGGCGTCTCGATGACGTTGTCGCCGAAGGTCAGCTGTGGAAGTGCCTTCACTGCTACACGTGCCAGGAGCTGTGCCACAGTCGGATAGGGATGGCCGAGACCTTCCGTCGTTTGAAGGAGATCGCGATGGAGCGCGGAACGGGGCCCGGCTCCGTAGCTGCGGCCTACAGCGAGTTCCTGGCGACCGGGACACTGGGCAAGCCACGCGAATCTGCTCGCAGGAAGTTGCGTTTGGGAGCTCTTCCTGAGGGCGGTGGCGACGTGGTCGCCCGCCTGTTGACTCAAAGAGAGGACTGATCGTCATGGTGTACGACATCGAGCGGTACGAGACATTCTCGGCGGCCCGTTACCGGGATGAATCGCCCTTCAAGATCCACGGCGGCTGCGGTCTCATGGGCATCTGCGACGAGAGCGGCGGGCTGATGAGCGGCGAGGACCCCATCCGGGCCATGGCGGTCCAGCGTGATCGCGGCAACGGTCTGGGTGGAGGCTTCGCGGGCTACGGCATCTACCCTGAACTGGCCGAGCTGTATTGCTTCCACATGATGTACCACGACCTGGTGGCGAAGGATACTGCCGAGGAGCTGCTGAGGAATACGTTCGCGATCGAGCGAGCCGAACCGCTGCCCACTCGGCCGGTCAAAGGCATCACCTACCCTCCGATCCTGTGGCGGTACTTCATGGAGCCGCTGGAATCCGTGCTTTTCGAGCGTGAAATCTCCGCCGACGACCTGGTGGTCAGCGTCGTGATGGTCATCAATGCCACCGTGGACGGCGCATTCGTTGCCTCTTCGGGAAAGAACATGGGTGCTTTCAAAGGCGTCGGATACCCCGAGGAGATTGGGCATTACTACCGACTCGAGGAGTACGGTGGACACACGTGGGTAGGCCACAACCGTTTTCCCACGAACACTCCGGGCTGGTGGGGCGGCGCTCATCCGTTCACACTGCTGGACTGGTCGATCGTACACAACGGGGAGATCTCCAGCTACGGCATCAACGCCCGTTACCTGGAGCAGTTCGGCTACTCCTGTTCACTTGGCACCGACACCGAGGTCGCGGCGTACCTCTTCGATCTGTTGCTACGGCGTCACCGCCTGCCCATCGAGCTCGCCTGCAAGGCACTCGCGGCTCCGCTTTGGTCCGAGATCGACCGAATGGGTGCCGATGAAGCGGCACTGATGCGTTCACTGCGCGCCGTGTACGGCCCGGGCATGCTCAACGGCCCGTTCGCGATAGTGCTTGGTTTCGATGGCGGCATGGTGGCGCTCAACGACCGCATCAAGCTACGTCCACTGGTGGCCGCTCGGCAGGGCTCACGCATCATGGTGGCGAGCGAGGAGAGCGCGACGCGCACGGTGCTTGATGCGCCCGACGCGGTATGGGCACCGAAGGCAGGCGAGCCTGTGATCGCCCGAGTTGCGGCCACCGAATGCCTGTGCGATACGATATTGGAGGTAGCGGTCTGACATGCAACAGACATACGTCCAACCCGAGTTCAGGGTAAAGATCGACTACGACAAGTGTCACAAGTGCGGGCGCTGCGTCCAGCAGTGTGGCTGGTCAGTCTATGATTTCAGCGAACGGCCCATCCCGCATGACGAGAAGTGTCGCGCATGTCACCGCTGCGTGACCTACTGCCCCGCGCGCTGCATAACCGTCGAGAAGAACACTCTTGCATTCCGCGATAATAGCTACTGGTCGGCCGGGCGTCGCAAGGCGGTCTGGCGCCAAGCAGAGACCGGCGGCGTGCGCCTCACCTCCCGG
>DBEG01000042.1 GCA_002293965.1 Actinobacteria bacterium UBA912
ACCGCCCCAGCCATATTGCCAGCTCAAGTCGCCGGTCCCCTACTGTAAGGAGCGTCACATGTCTGCGGTCGCGCTGATCCTAGCTGCAGGCGAAGGTACACGCATGCGCTCCGACCTGCCCAAAGTCGCCCACCGAGTCCTCGGCGTACCGATGGTACGTCTGGTGACGGAGTCCGCCGAGAAGGCCGGTTGCGAAGTCTTCGTGATCACTGGACACAAAGCCGATGCTGTCGAATCCCTGCTTCCGGGACTCATCTTCGTGCGACAGGAGTGCCAGCTGGGAACCGCCCACGCCGTGCTGTGTGCGAAGGATGCCCTGGCCGGAGTCGAGGGCTCGCTGGTGGTCCTAAGCGGAGACACACCGCTCATCAGCCCTGAGACGATCCGGTCGATGATCGATCTTCGCGAGAACTCCTCGGCGGCTGTGATGGTGCTTACTGCCGAGGTTGACGACCCTTCTGGCTACGGGCGCATCGTGCGTGCCGAGGACGGCAGCATGCTCGGGATCGTCGAGCACAAGGACGCCACCGCAGAGCAGCTTGCGATTCGCGAAGTCAACACGGGGACCTACTGCTTCGATGCCCGGGCGCTCTTCGAGCATCTGGATCGCGTCGATTCTGGGAACGCGCAAGGCGAATTCTACCTGACGGACATGGTGTCGCTCTTCCATGAGGAGGGACTGGGTGTCGTCTCGGCGAAGGTCGAAGACGCCCAGGAGCTTCTTGGCGTCAACACCCGAGTCCAACTCGCCGAGGCAACTGCGTGGCTCCAGGCGCGAGTCAACGAGAGGCACATGCTTGCGGGAGTCACGATGATCGATCCGTCCACCGTCTGGATCGGCCCGGAGGTCAGGATCGGTCGGGACGTCGTGATTGAACCCATGACGACCATCCTAGGGAGCACCGTGATAGAGGACGGATGTCACATCGGGCCTTCCAGCCGAATCGAGGATTCCGAGATCGGCGCGGCGGCCAAGGTGGACTCGTCGGTCGTATTATCCGCCCGGATCGGCCAGGGTGCCACGGTGGGGCCGTTTTCCTATCTGCGGCCCGGCACCGTGCTAATGGACGGCGCGAAAGCCGGTGCCTTCGTCGAGATCAAGAACTCCGAGGTCGGGCCGGATTCCAAGGTGCCGCACCTCTCTTACATTGGTGACGCCACGATTGGTAGGGACGTCAACGTCGGGGCAGGGAGCATCACATGCAACTACGACGGGGAGCGCAAATCCAGGACCGTCATCGAGGACGGAGCCTTTGTCGGGTCTGATACCATGCTTATAGCGCCCGTCCGCATCGGGCGCGATGCCGTCACGGCAGCAAGCTCGGCGATCTCCTCGGATGTGCCGGATGGAGCACTTGGAATCGAACGCTCAGAGCAGCGGCAAGTCCCAGATTGGGCCAGCCGGCGCCAAAGTCGACGCAACGGTCCGAACGACACGAAGGAGTGAAGGTGCACCTGATCGAGACTGACAGCAGGATGATGGTCTTTTCCGGCAGGTCCAATCTTGAGCTTGCCGAGGGAGTCGCCAAGCACCTCGGAGTGGAGCTGGGCAACGTCAGGATCAAGGAGTTCGCCAATGGCGAGATATATGTGAGATTCCTCGAGTCGGTTCGTGGTGCCGATGTCTTTCTCGTACAATCGATCTGTGAGCCGATCAACTCCACGTTGATGGAGCTGCTGATCATGACCGACGCAGCGAAACGAGCGAGCGCGAGGTCGATCACAGCGGTGGTGAGCCACTACGGGTATGCTCGTCAGGACAAGAAATCAGCAGCCCGTGAGCCGATCACAGCGAAGCTCGTGGCCGACCTGATGACGACCGCAGGGGTGGACCGCGTCATCGCCATGGACTTGCATCAGGGGCAGATCCAGGGCTTCTTCAACCAGCCGGTGAACCACCTGACCGCTCTGCCGATCCTGGCCGACTACATCGAGTCACTCAAACTCGATGACATCGTCGTTGTCTCGCCTGATGTGGGGCGGGTCAAGGTGTGCAAGAAGCTCGCCGACATGCTCGGGGCTGAACTGGCAATCATGCACAAGGGGAGACCCCAGCATAATGTGGCCGAGATCACATACGTGATCGGAGATGTCGCCGACAAGGTCTGCATCGTCGCCGACGACATCATCGACACGGGAGGTTCGGTCACCGAGGGAGCGAAAGCACTGGTAAACGCAGGTGCGCGAGCCGTGTATGTGGCTGCCACCCATGGAATCTTCTCGCCGCCAGCCTACGAGCGGATCGAGGCCTCGCCGATCACCGAGGTCGTGGTGACCAATACGCTGCCGGTGCCCAAGGAGCGTACCGGTGGGAAGATCCGCGTGTTGTCCGTCGCGCCACTCCTGTCGCACGCGATCCAGAACGTCTATTGCAACGAGTCGGTATCGGAGCTCTTTGACCCAGACTTCCAGCTCTAGGGTATAGTCTACTTTAGGCTTCGCTGATAACCAGCTTGCCGGGGAAAGGAGTCATGCTCATGACCGATTCAACGGTAATCACTGCCTTGCCGAGGGAAGTCATCGGAAAAGCCAGCCATCGCCTGGCCAAGGACGGGCTGATTCCGGCCGTCGTCTACGGACCAGGGCGGGAGACGATCCCGGTCTCTCTGAGGCGACTTGAGTTCGACAAGTTCGTACACAGCCATGCAGGCGCACCAGGGTTGCTTGAGCTTCACATCGCGGGCACAGCCAAGCCCGTGGATGCGATGATCAGGCAGGTCCAGAGGGGTGCGATCAAGGGTGAGATAGTGCACGTGGATTTGCTGGCGATACGCCTGGACCGCCCGGTTCAAGCTACGGTAGCCCTTCATTTTGTGGGAGAAGCACCTGGAGTCAAAGAGGGCGGCATTATGCTTCACGATGTTCGTGAAGTCACCGTCGAAGCACTGCCCGCGAAACTCCCGGATACCATCGATGTCGACATGTCTGGCATGGAAGTCGGCTCGACCATGACCGTAGCTGATATCGTGGTTCCGAAGGGTGTCACGGTGATCGACGATCCATCAGGTGTCATCTGTTCGATCACCATGCGTTTGGGTGCTGCAGAGACCGAGAGTGTATCGGTGCCGGGTGAGCCTGAGTTGGTAGGCTCCGACTCTGAACCTTCGGGCAAGGACTAGAAGCTTCGATGTCATGGATGATCGCG
>DBEG01000071.1 GCA_002293965.1 Actinobacteria bacterium UBA912
CGCAAGGACCTCGACCTGCCCGACTTTCGGCAGTACGAGGTCGCGGTACCCGGACCCGGGACGACATTCGCCGAGGCCACCTCGGCGATGGGGAGATTCCTCCGCGATGTCATGGCGGGGAACGACTCGACCTTCCGGGTGTTCGGCCCAGACGAGACCGCGTCGAACCGCCTCGACGCCATCTACGAGGTCTCGCAGAAGACGTGGATGGCCGAGGTGCTTCCTGTCGACAGCGATGGCGGCAACCTCTCGCCTGAGGGCAGGGTCATGGAGATCCTGAGCGAGCACACGTGCCTGGGGTGGCACGAGGGATATGTGCTCACCGGGCGGCACGGCCTGTTCAACACGTATGAGGCGTTCTCACACATCATCACATCGATGTTCAACCAGCACGCCAAGTGGCTGAAGGTCGCGACGCATGAGATTCCGTGGCGCGCATCGATCGCCTCGGTGAACATCCTGCTGTCCTCGCACGTCTGGCGCCAGGACCACAACGGCTTCTCGCATCAGGACCCCGGATTCATCGACAACGTCGTCAACAAGAAGGGCGACGTGATCCGCGTCTACCTGCCGCCGGATGCCAACTCCCTGCTTGTGATCACCGACAGGTGCCTTCGTAGCCGAGACCATGTCAACGTCATCGTCGCCGGCAAGCAGCCGGGCCTTCAATATATGACGATGGACGAGGCGGTGAAGCATTGCTCGGACGGGATCGGGATCTGGCAGTGGGCGAGCAACGACTTCGGCGGGCAGCCGGATGTCGTGATGGCTTGCTGCGGCGACGTGCCGTCGCTTGAGACGCTCGGTGCGGTCGCGCTGCTACGCGAGTGGGCGCCGGAGCTCAAAGTCCGAGTGGTCAACGTCGTCGACCTGATGACACTCACGCCTCCCGAGGAGCATCCACACGGCCTGACCGACAAGGAGTTCGATGCGCTTTTCACCACGAGCGTACCGATCATCTTCGCCTTCCACGGCTACCCTTGGCTGATCCACCGCCTCGCCTACAGGCGCACCAACCACAAGAACCTGCACGTCCGCGGCTACAAGGAGGAAGGGACCACGACCACCCCCTTCGACATGGCCGTGCGAAACGACATCGACCGATACCACTTGTTCGGGGATGTGATCGACCGCGTCCCCGCGCTCGCCCCGATCGCCGGATACGCCGGGCAGTTCATCCGCGACGCCTTAGTCGAGCACCGTGAGCACATCAACAAGTACGGAGAGGATCTGCCCGCCATGCGGGAATGGCGCTGGCCACATCCCGCGTCCGAGTGAGCCGAAGGAGCATTTCGCGACACGCTTTCGATTATGTGTAGGTTCCATATAGGCCCTGCTGCTACAACTGAAGCACGCCTTCGCATAGCGGGCTTACGACCCGCCGAAGGGGTCTGTCAGGGGACATACGCAGAGAGGGTGTTGCCTATGGAAGCCTAGTGAGAATGCACCGATGGTGCCGGGGAGAGGCCCATCGGATGCGCCGAGTATTGTTGTGGCAAGATGAGGTATCGAGGGGGATATCATGATTTTGAGACAAGCGAGGCTGCCACGGGTCTTCCGACTCGTGGTGGGAGTTGCACTGGTGGGAGCGTTGACAGCCAGCTCCGCATTCGCGGCACCAAGGGCGTCCGGGTCGTCGGTGACAGGCGCGTTGGCAGATGACCCAACGCTGACGTCCGCTCAAACCAAGATGTGGGAGGATCTGACGGTCGCCAAGGAGAGGACACTCGAGTCAGGGCCTGCTGCGGCTTCTGGCACAGTCGGGGCATTGAGCATTATCCAAGAGGGTCAGTTTGGACTGGTGCTAAAAAACGTTCCTGCCTTCAGGCAAGAGAGGACTAATTGGTGTGGCCCGGCAGCGGCGAGACAGAGCCTCAACTGGCACAGGACCTTCAGTCGATCGACGGTGCCTCTCCCGTCCCAGGCCACCCTTGCTGGGCGGATAGGCACTATTGATGACGGAAGCACCAGTATCGGCATCGCCAGGGCTCTCAATTCCTACAGTGGCACGTTCGGTCGGTTCAACTACGTGGCTTCCAATTTGACCAACCATCCAGATCCCAGGCATGCGTTCGTGTGGCGCATAGCGAGTTCACTTTCGGCTTCACCTGGCACGGTGCCTATCATCCTGGTGGAAACACAGTACATTCCGCGATACCGAGGACACTTCGCACGGCACTATGTGTCGGTTAGCGGTTACGACGAAAGAACTGCACCGATCAGGATGCGCAGTGTCGATCCACATTTCGATAGTCGCTTCTTTGGAATCTTTTGGGACCCAGTTGGAAGTACAACTGTGAACGGGCTGTTCAGAGCATGCTTCAGGGCTGATCAGGATGGAACGAACCTAGCCATGGTTTGGTAGCATGAGAGTTCGGGAGTTGGGTGACTGGCTCCCGACCTCGATGGGGTGGGGACTTTTCGACGGGAGGAGCGGGATGAAGCGTATAGCATTGGCTTTGTTGGTGTTGATTGTGATTGCAGCAGGATTAACGGGGTGTCGTGATGATGGGGGTCCTCAGCCAGACAGCGGTTCAGGGGCGGGACTCTACGGCGAGGTGACTACGCTTGAACTTCCATATAGGGACTATGGCTCGGTCAACTCTGTGGAGGACATGTTGTATTTCACTGCAGACGTCGGCAACCAGATCAACGACACGATCGTCTCGGTCGATCCTAAGACGGGCCAGCGGGAGGTCGTCATGACCTGGCCCGAGGAGATCGCCTGGCTGCGAGTGAATCAAGAATGGCTCGTTTGGGAGTCGGACAAAGAGGTGATGGCTCGACCTCGCCAAGGGGGAGAGATTTCGATAGTCGCATCCTCCCAGCCGGTATTCGCACCGCAACTGGACGGCGGAACCGTTGCGTGGATGGACCTGGGAGAGGACGGCGAGTACGACGTAGTATTCCATGACCTTGCCCGCGGAAGTACCCACCCAGTGGCCGATATCGAAATACCCAGCTACTACAACGCTTTCTTGCACCTTGAAGGCGGCAGGTTGCTTTGGACCGACGTCCGCGATGGAGAAGGTTACTACCGTGTCGCGCAGATCGACGGGGTCGATCCTGATGAAATCAAGGTCGAGGATTTTCCGGTGGGAGATATCCAGTTCAAGTATCCGGGGTACGCCGTGGCCTTCGGAGATCGGTTCTATTCGATCAATTTCGACAACTATCATGAGTGGGACTGGAGTGTTCAACAGTTCGGCTACTACTCGACGGTCACCAAGGAGTTCCGGCCTGTAATCGAGGACAGAGCGGTGTACTACTTCGAGATCATTGGTTCCAGGGTTGCTGTTGTCGACAGCCGGCAGGATCTTCTCATTTACGACGCTGCCGATGCGGCCCGTTATGTGAACCTAACTGAGGAATCAGGCGTGAAGTACGAGATGATATTCGCAGCCGACGACAACACCTTGGTCGCAGCCAAGTTTCGGGACATCGACCAGAGGGAGGGCTTCACTTTTCAGGTGATCGAGGTCGAATAGGGGCAACGGTCTTGGCATTGGTGCATCTTCGGCAATTCATCTGAGGCTACTCGTTTCGGGCTGAAAACACTACAATCAAGCAGCATTCATAATCTTGAGAGAGGGGTTCAATGCCACGCCGAGATGATGTCAAAAAGATACTGATCATAGGGTCCGGTCCAATCATCATCGGCCAGGCATGCGAATTCGATTACTCGGGCACTCAGGCGTGTAAGGCTCTGCGATCGTTGGGGTATGAGATCGTGTTGGTCAACTCCAATCCAGCGACGATAATGACAGACCCGATCATGGCTGATGCAACATACATCGAGCCACTCAATGTAGAGACGATCACCCAGATCATCGAGAAGGAGCGGCCAGACGCTCTGTTGCCTAACCTAGGCGGGCAGACGGCCCTGAACTTGTCGGCAGAACTGGCTCAAGCCGGAGTACTCGATCGCTATGGCGTCAAGATCATCGGCATCAGTGAAGAGGCGATACAGCGCGGTGAAGATCGCCTGATCTTCAAGCAGACGATGGATGCTCTGGGCATAGAGATGCCTACAAGCACCGTGGTGACGACAGTCAAAGATGCAGAACTCATCGCGTCCGACCTGGGTTATCCGGTGGTGGTTCGTCCGGCCTTCACAATGGGCGGAACCGGAGGCGGCCTGGCTTACAACGTCGAGGAGCTGCGGACCATAGCAGCCCGTGGCATCCAGGCTAGCCGGGTAGGCCAGATCCTGATTGAAGAGTCGGTACTGGGCTGGGAGGAGCTTGAGCTAGAGATAATCCGGGATTCTGTCGGCAAAAAGATCACGGTCTGTTTCATCGAGAACGTCGATCCTATGGGAGTCCACACGGGAGATTCGCTCTGCACGGCCCCGATGCTCACCATAGAGCCTTCTGTCCAGGCCCGTCTGCAGCAGCATGCGTATGACATCGTAGATGCGGTAGGTGTGGTCGGCGGAACCAACGTTCAGCTCGCTCATGATCCGAAGACAGGTCGTATCACGGTCATTGAGATCAATCCGCGGACGTCTCGCTCCTCGGCGTTGGCCAGTAAGGCGACGGGACTGCCGATTGCGCTGATAAGCGCAATGTTGGCCTGCGGGCTGACGTTGGATGAGATCCCTTATTGGCGCGATGGAACCCTCGACAGGTACACGCCTTCGGGTGATTACGTCGTGGTGAAGTTCGCCCGGTGGGCTTTCGAGAAGTTTCCTGGAGCAATCGATGAGCTTGGAACGCAGATGCGGGCTGTGGGCGAAGTGATGTCCATCGGACGCAACTACAAAGAAGCCCTCAACAAGGCTGTGCGTTCGCTGGAGATTGGAAGGTATGGACTCGGTTTCGCTAAAGACTTTCACGAGAGACCCTTAGAAGAACTCATGGACATGCTGTCGCATCCTTCCAGCGAGCGACACTTCATAATGTACGAGGCGCTTCGGAAGGGCGCTACGGTCGATCGATTGCACGAAAAGACCCATGTCAAGCGGTGGTTCATCGAACAGATGCTCGAGCTGGTCGAACTGGAGACCGAGATATTGACTTTTGCGGGGCCCAAGGGCCTTGCTGGTGCTGGCCTGAGCACGGCGGTCCTTCCAGACGACCTGCTCGAAAGAGCCAAGCGAGACGGATTTTCAGACGCGTACCTGGCCATGCTGCTGGGTACCGATGAAACCGCGATCAGAGAGCGACGCAAGGCACTTGGAATCAGGCAGGGCTTCCAGCCGGTTCCGGTCTCAGGAGTTGAGGGCTCCAAAGACTACTACTACTCCTCATATAGCGCCGCCGATGATGTGGAAACCAGCTCTCGGCGAAAGATCATGATCTTGGGAGGCGGCCCAAACCGGATCGGACAGGGGATCGAGTTCGACTACTGCTGCGTCCACGCTGCTTTCGCGTTCAAGGAGTCAGGCTTTGAAACGATTATGGTCAACTGCAATCCCGAGACTGTATCGACGGATTACGACACCTGCGACCGACTTTACTTCGAGCCGCTGACGCTCGAAGACGTCCTCGCGATCTATGAGAAGGAGCAACCCGAGGGGGTCATCGTTCAATTCGGCGGGCAGACCCCGCTCAATTTGGCTGCCCAGCTAGAGGCAGCCGGGGTACCGATTCTCGGTACTTCGCCAGAGGCCATCGATTTTTCCGAGGACCGCGATCGCTTTCGCCAGATGATGGGAATGCTCGGCATTCCAATGCCTGCCGCCGGAATGGCTTATGCGCTTGACGAGGCTCTTTCGGTAGCTCGGCGCATCGGATATCCGTTAATGGTCCGGCCAAGCTATGTGCTGGGCGGAAGAGGGATGGAAATCGTCCATGATGAGTCCATGCTACTGCGCTATGTTGAATCGGCAGCCAAGATCACGCCGGACCACCCGCTGCTGATCGATCGCTTTCTTGAGAATGCTATCGAGTGTGAAGCCGATGCAGTCTGTGACGGTCACTACGCTTACGTACCAGCAGTCATGCAGCACATAGAGTATGCCGGCATTCACTCGGGGGACTCTGCTTGCGTGATTCCACCAGTCTCGATTTCCGCCGAACATCTTGAACTCATCGAAGACTACACTCGCAAGATGGCGGTGGAACTCAATGTGGTCGGCTTGATGAACGTCCAGTATGCGATTGCAGGGGACACGCTTTATGTTCTGGAGGCCAATCCTCGTGCTTCGAGGACGGTCCCTATTGTCTCCAAAGTATGCGGCGTACAGATGGTCAAAC
This sequence comes from Actinobacteria bacterium UBA912, assembly GCA_002293965.1. Classification (GTDB taxonomy): domain Bacteria; phylum Actinomycetota; class Coriobacteriia; order Anaerosomatales; family UBA912; genus UBA912. The sequence continues at coordinate 6,201 of DBEG01000071.1, forward strand.
TTGCGGTTCGAGCCATGTTGGGCGATGGGCTTTCCGAGGCCAGCACTGTACGCAAAGAGTTCTCGCACTTCGGAGTCAAGGAAGCAGTCTTTCCCTTCAACATGTTCCATGAGGTGGATCCTGTGCTGGGGCCTGAGATGAGATCCACCGGCGAGGTGCTCGGTATGGGGAGCAACTTCGGTCTTGCGTATCACCGGTCTCAGGAAGCAACCGGTGCCAAGCTTCCAACGGAAGGCTGTGTGCTGATCACGGTCGCCGAGCATGACCGGGAGTTGATACTTCCGGCCGCTCGGGAGTTTGCTCGACTCGGGTTCAAGATCCTGGCAACAGAAGGCACCTGCGGGTATCTGGCAGGGCATGGAGTGGTAGCCACTGTGATTAGAAAGTTGCATCAAGGGCGACCGAACATTGAGGATGCGATCAAGAACGGCGAGATCCAGCTAGTCATCAACACACCCGCAGGCAGGATCAGCGAGTATGACGACTCCTACATCAGAAG
>DBEG01000060.1 GCA_002293965.1 Actinobacteria bacterium UBA912
GGCGGAGCGTTCTCGCTGGAAGAGGGCGAAACTGCCGAGCGACCCGAGCGGTACGAGGCGGGGACTCTCAACACGCCGGGCATCATCGGCCTGGGGGCGGGCGTCGGTTTTCTCGGCGAGCACGGCGAGGAGTCGCGAAGGCTCGAGCTGGAGTTGACGTTCAGGCTCATCGAGAGGCTGGCGCAGATTCCAGGAGTGAGCGTGCTTGGACCGCCGATAGGAGTGGAACGCGTGCCGGTCGTGAGCATCGTCCACGACAAGCTCGCTGCCGACGAGATCGCATTCGCTCTCGACAGACAGGCTAGAATCGCCTGCCGACCGGGGCTTCACTGCAGCCCCTGGGCTCACAGGACGATAGGGACGCTTGACAGCGGGACGGTGCGCTTCTCGATCGGCCATGGCATCTCGGCTGGGGACGTGGGCTACCTGATCGAGAGTCTGGAGCGGGTGTTGACGTAACCTTCCGCCTTTCCTATCCTGCGATAAACCGGCAAAGCATGGAATATCAGTGATCGCACGAGTCGCATAGGATGGTGGCGATTTTGTTCAGGGGTCGAGGGTCAGGGTTACAGGAACGCTCGCTCCGAAGGACTGGCGCGATGGAGCGATTCTCTTCGTACGTAGCGTCTATGGCGCTCGCCGCGCTGACGGTGACAGTCCATCTAGCGATCACCGCGCCCGCCGCGATCGCGCAGCCCCCGCTGCCTGAGGCGACTGCCGTCACCACCGTGACCATCGAGGGCTACGACGTCGACTTCACTCTCCCCACAGCAGCCAGAGCTGGCTGCATGGTGTGCCACGCAGACCAGGATCTCACTCGCATCAGAGACGGTCGGGTCATCAGCTACTTCGTCGACCCCGGGCAGTTCGAGGCTTCCGCCCACGGCGAGGTGCAGTGTGTCGGCTGCCATCTGGATTTCGCATTCTCCGCACCTCATGAGCAACTTGGAACCGAGTGGCAATCGACCGCAGGTTCTGCCTGCAAGAACTGTCATGAGGATCAGGCGCTCGAGGTTGGCAAGGGGGCGCACCGCGCCGAGACCGATGCCGAGGCCTTGGCCGATCCGGAGGCTCCTGACCGTCCGTTGTGCAGCGATTGTCACGGTAGCCACCAGATCGGCTTCCTCACCGAGAACCCCGAGGGACGCGCCGAGATGCGCGCTCGCGGGTGGGAGGTGTGCGGCCGATGCCATGAGGACTATTGGTACTCCTACGACGACTACTATCACGGCGCAGCGTACAGGCGGGGGGCGACAGATGCACCCGCATGTTGGGATTGCCATGGCTATCACGACATCCGTCCGGTAGATGACCGCGAATCGATGGTCAACGAGAGGAATCTGGTCCAGACTTGTTCGCCGTGCCATCCCGATGCGAACGAGGCTTATGTCGACTACGCCCGCTTCATCCATGGCCGCGAGGAGATATCGGACGAGATCTTCCTCGCAAGGTGGGCCGACTGGCTGCGTCAGAATTTGAGCGGACTTTTCGGCCGGTAGATCGCAAAGAAGGACTCCAGTGAAGATTCGGATCTTAGCGACCATCGCGCTGGTTGTGCTGATAGCGGGCACGGCCTTGCTTTGGCGACCTGCCACAGGTGAGACCCTGGATGATGGCCGGGTGAACATCACGGCCCTGCCGACACGCAACTTCGATTGTCGCCCGTGCCACCTGGAGATCACTCAGTCCGATGTCAGGGGTCTGGCCTTCAATCACCAGGAACATCCGCCGGCTGACTGCGCCGCCTGCCATGTGCGTCCGGCTCACGAGGCCGACCGAACCTATCGGCCGGTCATGCAGACCTGCTTCGCCTGCCATGGGATGCTGCACGGACCGCAACTGGTGATGGCATCCGGTACCTGCTCCACCTGTCACACGCCCGAACACGTCTTGCGACCGGCGAGTCACGTCGAAACATGGGCCGCCGAGCCACACGCTGCTACAAGCGAGCTGATCGGCGTCAACAACTGCATGATGTGCCATGCGGCCGCGACGGACTGCGATGCCTGCCATGCCGACCAGGTTCCCGAGGTCGGACCGATGCCTAGCCTCTACCTGCGCTTGCTACCCGAAGAGCCGGTGCTCCCCGAGGTCTGGGTCGACACGACCGAACAAGTGACGATGAGTCAGTGTGCATACTGCCATGCCACTGTCGACGAGACGCGGGACGAGAGGATCATCTTCCCGCACGACCCACACCTCGAGCGCGATCATGATTGCGCGGCATGCCACGAGGTCTTCCCTCATCAGCGGGACCTGACCGTGGTCCCGGACATGCTCTCATGCTATCGGTGTCACGGCCTGACCCATGCCGCCCAGGGCGAAGTGGCGACAGAAGATTGCAGTGCCTGTCATCCTCCCGCTTTCAACCTCGTCCCCGCGGATCATACGACCGCCTTCATGTCCGGTGTCCATACACGAACCGCCGAAGCCAGCATGGAATCCTGCACCATGTGCCACACCTCGACGTTCTGCACCGACTGCCATGTCGGCGGGGCTCAGATGGCCGACGGCAGGGTCAGCGAGTCCGTGATACCCGAGGCGCACTATGCTCGCGAGTGGATCCCCGATCACGGACAGGATTTCCTTGGCCAGCGTGGTGCATGCTCGATCTGCCACACCTCCCAGTCGTGCGAGATGTGTCATACGACGTCGATGCCGCATCAACCGGCATGGCTTTCGCAGCATGCAGTGCAAAGCGCACAGCCCCTGGCGGATGACTGCAACGTGTGCCACACCGATCGGTCGTGGTGTCAGGATTGCCACCACGAGGCGGTCGCCGACCTCGAACTGCTACGCGAGAACTGTGTGGATTGCCACGTGGAGATGGAAACAGAACCGGCCACCCAGATCGATGATGCGCGCCTGGCCGAGCACGCTGTCCACTTCAACGTCCAGGAGCGGGTAGGAAGGCCGTATGTCTGCGATGATTGCCACACCCAGTTCCAAACACGCCCGATCCCGGGTCCGGCTGCACCGGCCCAGGCACACGACGTCCGGCTATGCTACGAGTGCCACGGTAACCTCGGCATCGACAACCTACTCATCGCCCCCTATCCGGGGTCGGAGCTGTGTCGGCGTTGCCACGACGACCTCAGACTCTGATCGCATGATGCGATTCGATCTCGATACGCCGAAAGGAGCAACGCCATAGTGGATGCACGCAACGACAACCCTCGGCGCTTGGATCTCGCCATCAAGGTCGCTATCGGGGGTCTGGTCTTGGCGTTGGGCGTGCTCGCTTATGTGATCATCGCGACCGAGCTTCAGCAGCGCGCCGCCACCCCGGCCGCGCGGGCGATAGCGAACTTGGAGCAGATCGTGCGCGACGACCCCAACGACCTCGGCGCGCGCCTGAGTCTGGCCGATGCGTTGCTGGCCGCAGGGCGCTTCCGCGAGGCCGCCGAGCAGTATCAGGAGGTCTTGAACGCGCAAGCCGATGACCCTCAGGCGCTCGCCGGATTGGCATTCATCGCGATGGAGCAGGGCGAGTGGCGAACCGCCGAAGGATACTGGCGCAAGATCATCGAGGTACTCACCGACGGGCGTTTCGATGCGGTCGATCAGCGGCTGGAGAGGGCTTATCGGCACCTCGGCGCCACGCTGATGGAGCTCCGCGAGTACGAGGAGGCCATCAAGTACCTGCGCGAAGCGACGCGTGTCCGGAGGGATGTCGCCGACACCTACTTCCTGTTGGGAATCGCGTACCGAGAGATCGATTCGCCCGTGCTCTACCGCGAGAACATCGAGTACGCGCTGCGGTTCGATCCGCTTAGGCCCGACGCCAACTACGAGTACGGCCGGATCCTACTCGCCGAAGGAGACACCGCAGGTGCGGCGGAGAGATTCCGTGTCGCAGCCCAAAATGCCCCGGCTGATCGCACAGAACCCCAGGAGGCCCTGGCAGAGCTGGGGACCGCTCCCGCCAGGTTGCAAAAGGCGTCCGAGCTTGCCTCGGCAGATGCCAGCGCTGCGCTGAGCGAGGCGAGGATCGCTGCAGCTATCGACCCGGACAGCGTTGAGGCGGCCCGCCTGGTCGCGACTTTGTACGAGCGACTCGACAACCGCGAGGCCGCTTTGGCGGGCTGGCAGAGAGTGCTTGCGTTGGTGCCCGGTGACTCCGAGGCACAGTCGGCGTCGGAACGCTTGCAGCCACCAGCCCAGTAGGACCCACCTTAGAGGAGGAATGGTTTTGTGAGTGAGCCCACAGGCGTCAAAGCTGATGATGAAGTGACCCAGCGCGGACCCCGATCCAGGACACGTCAAATCGTGCTGCTGGCGGTCCTGCTCGCACTCATCGCACTGGTGCTGTTCGCGTCGTGGTATTACCTCACCCACCGCCGACTACCTATCCCGCGCATCGGAGTGGATGCCGCTGAGGTCGTGGCGCCCCCCGAATTCCTGTTCGCGATCGCCGGACCCAGAGGGCCCGATGCCTTGACCCGCCCTGTGGGGGTCGCTGTGCTTGATGACAGCGTATACATCACTGACACGGACGCCCGTGCTGTCAGGGTCTACACCTTGAACGGCGAGTACCGCTTCTCCTTCTCGGCGATTGGTGACGGGGAGTACGAGAGCCTCGGGAATCCTCACCACATCTCGGCAGGGCCGGACGGGAACATCTACGTCTCCGACCGCCGCCATCGTTCGATCTTCGTCTTTTCCGCCGACGGGACCTATCTGCGCCGAATCGCGCCAACTGGAACGGACGAGCAACTGTGGAGTCCGCTCGGGACCACCTTCGACGCACAGGGCAACATCTGGGCGACCGATGTCGGAATCGCCGAGAATCACAGGGTCATCGTGTTCGATCCGCAGGGTGTCGAGATCAGGCGCTTCGGCTCCACCGACATGGTTGAGCAGATGATGGAGAGTCCGGGCCGGTTGTTCTTCCCCAACCACATCGCTATCAGCGATGACGGTAGGGTCTTTGTCAGCGACAGCAACAACAGGCGCGTTCAGGTCTTCGATGCCGAGGGCGCGTTCGACTACATCATTGCTACCGCGGGTATACCCCGCGGGCTGGTGATGGATGAACAGGACCGTCTGTACGTGGTGGACGCGCTCGCGCACGCTATCGACGTCTATGATTTCGACGGCAACAAGATCACCAGCTTCGGCGGACGGGGGATAGGCCCCGGGCAGTTCGCGTTCGCCAACGCCATCGATTTGGATGAGGCTGGCAGGATCTACGTCACCGACCGAGAGAACCACCAGGTCCAGGTCTGGGAGTGGCCGCAGCAGGCTATCGTGTTGCCGGTGCCACCCGGCTTCCGCGTCGAGACGATTGCATGGCTGCTGCCGCTGTTGCTGCTGCCGCTGCTGCCGTTCCTGCTCCGCCGACGTAAGTGCGTAGTCACGGAGGACTTCGTCGATGCGATGGTCGAAGCCGGACGTATCGATCTTCTGCGCCGCAAGCTGCGCCTGTTCTTGACTCCGGAGCAGATCCATCCGGTATTCGCGGGGAGGCTTGTCGAAGGATACGATCTGGGCAAACTGATCCGGAAGTCCGCCTTCTCGGACTCGGATGCCAGGGATCTCGTAGCCAAGCATGGCCTTGTCTACGATGAAGCCGCACTCCTGGTGCTCGCAAAACGTGCCAAGAGACTTTGTACGCAGGACGTGCGACTCGCCAGTCAAGCCCGACGTCTGGGAATCGAGGTCTTCGATGTCGACGAATATGTGAGACGATTTGGGAAGACCGTTCGTCGCTAAATCGGGACAACTAGCGAGTATCCGTTGACGACCGAGTGCGGCGAGGGTATAGTGTTCTAGAGAGTTTGTAACGGATGTTACTAGTGGGCCGGCAGCCCTATCCGATCTACAAACTCAAAGCAGGAAACGGGCTTCTTGACGGAGTCCTTGGGGTAAGGAAGTGAATGATTTGATGCAAACCGCAAAGACCGGTTCAACAGGAGTTGGGCTCGCCCACAGTTGGCCGGTCTTTTCTTGCACACCACTTGGCGCGTTTGTTTTGCATTGGCCGGTGATGCCCGCCCCCAAGTGATGTTGACGGCGTGATTCTCCCAACGAAAGCGGATATGTCCGGTAATAGCAGAAAAGTGAAGGAGGGAAGGACGCATGGACGAACTTGACCACAAGAAGGAACCGCGAAGAGGGATGAGCCGAAGGGACTTCCTCAAGACCGGTGCTGCCGCAGCGGCTGCCGCAGCGGCCGGTGCGGATTTCGCTCTGCACCCGGCTTCTGCCTCAGCAGCTCCGGTCGCAGAGACCTACCACACGACCTGTCCGTACTGTTCGGCGAGTTGTGGACAGCT
>DBEG01000022.1 GCA_002293965.1 Actinobacteria bacterium UBA912
GTCGTTGGAAGCTGAGAGGGGCCTGCCGCTACAGACGCACGAAGCGGTAGAGACGGCACGCGGCGCATACAGGCGGCTGGCTGGCAACGGGGGTTTTCGCAGGCTATGGGTCGCGCAGTTCGTTAGCGGCGTGGGGGACTGGCTGGTCATTGGGTTCCTGATGCCTCTGGTCACGGCGCTTTCGGGTGGCTCGGCTTTGGCGGTTGCGGGCATACTGATCGCCAAGATCGTCCCGGCGCTGTTCCTCTCCTCGTTCATAGGCGCGCTGGTCGATCGTTTCGACAGAAGAAAGACGATGATCGTCGCCGACATAGTCAGGGCGGTCCTGACGCTGGCGTTGTTCTTCACCAACAACCTGGCAGCCATCTATCTCGTGGTGCTGCTCATGGAGATCGCTTCGCTGTTCTTCTTCCCGTCCAGAAGCGCCCTCATCCCGCGCCTGGTCAAGCAGGAGGACGTTCCCGCTGCCCAGGGCCTTGCATATGCCACGCAGCAGGCCAGCATGATTATCGGACTGGCCGCCTCGGGTGCGGTGCTTGCCGGATTCGAGTCAATCGTGAGAGGCGTGATTTCCGCTGATCTTCCGATTGTGGCAAGCTTGGTCGGCCTATTCGCCCCGGCGCTTTTAGGCCCCCGCGCCGGAGTGTTCATCAACTCGCTCACGTTCCTGCTTTCGGCGGCCCTGATCGTCGGCATCAAAGGCGACACACGCGTGCAACGTACGGCTGAGCGGCTGAACTTCCGCCTGATCGGCCGAGATGTGCGCGAGTCTTTCCACTTCCTGCGGGCCCACGGCGAGCTGCGCGGCTTCATGGTCACGGTGGGGCTGGCGATCCTCGGCGGAGGCACGATCGTTCCCGTCGGCCTCGTGCATGTGCAGCGCAATATGAGCGGGGATGGCTTCGGCCCACTGGGAGAGGTCCAGTTCCTCGAGACCCTGGTCGCTGCGCCTCAGACCTTCATGCTGCTCTTCCTGGCGACCGGGATGTTGGCCGGCGGATTGTGGGTCCCAAAGCTCGCGGCACGGCTGTCCCTGCAGCGACTGCTGCTCGCAGGGGTTGTCGGCTTCGGCGTGGCGATGGCTGTGTTCTCGGTGGTCACGACCTTTGCGCTGGCGGGATTGTGCGCGGCGGTTGCCGGGGCCTGCATCGCGGCGGTCACGGTGGCTGGCAATACTTATGTCATCAGGAATGTCGCCGACGAGATCCGCGGCAGGGTCTTCACCGCGCTCGAATCGCTCGTCAGGGTAGCGCTGCTCCTCTCGATGGTCGTCATGGCTCCACTCGGCGACCTCGTGGCGCGACTCGCCGAAGTCGCATCGCGCTTCCTGCCGCTTGACACTGGTTTGCTCCTGCCCACCGGTTCACAACTCAGCCTGCAGATCGCGGCGTTGGTAGTGCTTGCCTCGGCAGTGTATGCTTTTCGCACACTGGACTGGCGCGGTCGTGACGAAAGTACCCTGGATGCCTGAACCCATATCCTTCGATCTGCCCGCAGGACCTGACGCACTCCGCTCACTTTCGGCCGGAGACGAGGTCCTGCTTTCTGGTGTCGTCTTCACCGCGAGGGACGCGGCGCATCTCCGACTTGCCGAGGCGGTCCGCGCGACCCCCGGCGCCCTGCCGTTCGACCTTGCTGGACAGACGCTCTTCTACGCGGGGCCCACCCCCGCGGCTCCGGGCCGACCGGCGGGCTCGATCGGACCTACGACCGCCTCGCGGATGGATGCTCTCACGCCCGTGCTCCTTGAGGCCGGAACCGTCGCGATGATCGGCAAGGGACCACGATCCGAGGAAGTCCGAGCCGCTTGCGAGCGCTTCGGGGCTGTGTACTTCGCTGCGGTCGGCGGGATCGCTGCGCTGCTCGGCACGAGGATCCTGGATGCGACGCCAGTAGCCTATGCGGATCTGGGCCCCGAGGCGCTGGTGCGCCTCACGCTCGCGGAATTCCCGGCGATCGTGGCGATAGACGCGCACGGCAACGACCTCTATGCGACCGCCGCCACCGAGTGGGCCGCCGTCGCGACGGGGGCGACACCATGAGCGGCCGCGGCGTGTTCATCACCTTCGAAGGCGGCGAGGGCTGCGGCAAGTCGACGCAGATCGAACTGCTCGCCAAGCTTCTAGAGGAGCGCGGGCTGACAGTCGTCGTGATGCGCGAACCGGGCGGGACGCAAGTCGGCGAACGGGTCCGAGATGTGCTTCTCGACCCGGCTCTCGGCGAGATGACGATCCAGACAGAGCTTCTGCTCTACCAGGCCTCTCGCGCACAGCTAGTCGCCGAACGCATCCAGCCCGATCTGGCCGCAGGACGCATCGTGCTGTGCGACAGGTTCGCCGATTCGACGCTGGCGTATCAGGGCTTCGGCCGAGGACTGAGACTCGAGGAGATTTCTGCGCTCTCGGCGTTCGCCACGACGGGCCTCGTTCCCGACCTCACTTTCGTCCTCGACCTCGATCCCGACATCGGGCTGGTTAGGGCTGTCAAGAACGGAGCCGACCGGCTCGAGGCGGAGCACATCGCGTTCCATCGGCGGGTACAGGAGGGCTTTCGTACAATCGCAGCAAGCGAGCCTTCCCGTGTTGCGCTCATCGATGCGGCCGGAACGATAGAGGATGTCCACGACAGGGTGATAGCCGCAGTGCGCCGACTGCCTGTGATCAACATGCTGCTCACAGGACGACCAAGGTGATTGCGCGCTGTGTCTTGGACCGCCTAGTCGGCCAGAAGAAAGCCGCCGGATACCTGAAGAAGTCCGTCCGGGAAGGGACCATCGCCCACGCATACCTGTTCGTGGGGCCGCCCGGGACGGGTAAGAAGAGCGCCGCCAAGGCTTTCGCCTGCGCGATCATGTGCGGGGATGACGGATGCGGGGCATGCTCGGCGTGCAACCGGATCAAGAAAGGCGTCCACCCGGACGTGCAGGTGTGGGAACCTGAAGGCACCGCCAGCTACCTTCTGGACGAGCAGATTCGCCCGCTGATCCGCGACATCCAGTTAGCTCCCGTCGAATCCTCGCGCAAGGTCTATGTGCTAGCGCAGGCCGACCTCATGAGCGACTCGACCGCCAATGCGTTCCTCAAGACACTCGAGGAGCCACCGCCGGGCGTGACCATCATCCTGCTCGCGCCGCACTTCGAGTCGGTCCTGCCCACAATCGCCTCGCGTTGCATGGTCGTGCGCTTCTCGCAGATCGCCCCGCAGACCGCCGAGGCGATCCTCGCCGAGAAGACCGGTGCTGCTCCCGAAGAAGCGAAGGCCGCCCTGGCCGCGACCGGTGGAGTCCTGGCCCGCGCCGTGGAGTTCCTCGATTCTTCTTCCCGCCGAGAAGCACGGGTGCGAATCCTTGCTATACTCAAAGATCTTCCGGTCTACGACGGGTTCGATGTCCTGAAAGCCTCCAAGGATCTGCTGACGCTCGTGAACGCGCCGCTGGAAGAGGTCAAGATCGCTCAGGCCGCCGAGGTCAAAGAGCGCGAAGAGATCTTCGGCAAGTCGAAAGGGAAGGCGCTCGAGATCCGACATAAGCGCGAGCTTACTGCACGGGAGCGCGAGTCCGTCGGAGAGGTGCTGAGCATCACCGAGAGCTGGCTTCGGGATTGTCTGGCCCTTTCGCAGCACCTGGATGACATGGTAGTGAATATAGACGTCATCGACGCGATGTATGAGGTTGCGGCGGTCATCACTCCGCCGGCTGCGAATCGTGCGTTGGCGGCGGTTCGTGAGGCCCGTCGGCGAATCTCGTATAATGTGAGCTCGCAAATGGCTATCGATGCAATGCTATTCGACATTCGGGAGGTTCTGCTTTGCCCGCGATCGTAGGAGTACGACTCCGACTAGCGTCAAAGACACTATGGTTCGACCCGGCGGGACTGCCGCTGGCGGTCGGTGAATCCGTCATCGTTGAGACCGAGCGCGGACTCGAGATCGGCGTGATCGAAGAGGCCGAGCGCGAGGTGGAACGCGCAGAACTTGCGGCTCCGCTCAAGCCGGTTATCCGCCGCGCCTCCGAAGACGACGTTCGGCAGGCAAGCGAACTCGCCGAGAAGGAGGAGGTCGCCCGCGCGAAGTTCCGGGAGGCGATCAATAAGCACAAGCTCGACATGAAGCCTGTCGACGCGACCTATACCTTCAGTGGGGACAGGGTCATCTGCCATTTCACCGCCGAGGACAGAGTCGACTTCCGCGACCTTGTCAGGGATCTGGGGTCGGAGCTCAAGGTCCGAGTGGACATGCGTCAGATCGGCGTTCGGGACGAAGCCCGGATGGTCGGCGGGTGCGGACACTGCGGCGAGCAACTCTGCTGCTCCCGTTTCGGCGGGGGAGAGTTCCAGCCGGTCTCCATCAAGATGGCCAAGGAGCAGGATCTGTCTCTCAACCCCTTGAAAATCAGCGGATTGTGCGGCAGACTCATGTGCTGTCTGCGGTACGAGGTCGAAGCCTACAAGGACTTCAAGTCGCGTGCGCCTCGCAAGGGAGAGAAGATCGACACGCCAGTCGGCGAAGGTGCCGTGGCGGAGCTCCACACTCCGCGGGAGCGAGTCACGGTGCGAATCCCCCAGGCGGGGTCGATCACGGTACCGCTCGCGGCGATGAAGTGCGGCAAGGACAAAGGGTGCCCGTGTTCGATCGACCGCGAGGCACTCGATGAGTCGAAGGTCTCGCTGTCCGCACAGGCGATGTCGATGCTGACGCAAGGCGACCGACCTTTGCTGGAGCCCGCTGGTGAGCCCAAGCCGCGTAGACCGCGCGGTGAGAGCACGCGCAGCAAGAGCGAACCGAAGGGCGAGCAGAAGGCGGAGCCTAAGCGCGAGTCGAAGCGACGTCCTCGGCGAGGGCCGAAGGAAGAGACACCTGCCGCCGCCGAGCCGCCTTCGGGAGAACAGGCGCCTCGACGCAGACGAAGAAGGCGGAGATCGGGCGGGTCGGGCGGGTCCTCCGGGGCTCCCGCCAAGGAGTAGTTTCCCGCTACCGGGATGCCGACGTAGCTCAGCTGGTAGAGCAACGCACTCGTAATGCGTAGGTCAGGGGTTCGAGTCCCCTCGTCGGCTCCATCTTTCACCTGCGGAAACGCGTCTAGGATGGGCTCAATGGTGCATTCATCGGAGCCGCAATCGTGATATCCATTCTCCTATTGCCGTACGGGCCTCTCTCCGGGCTTTTCCGAGCGCGTCGATGGCCTCTCGTTTGAGGCATGCCCCTTGTGCCATCCAGGGTTGTGTGATAATCTGCAAATTCGTAACACAATCGGTATGTGATTCTGGTATCCGTGCCACATCACAGCGGACAGAACGGGGTCGGCATCATGTATCTGCGTCCAAATGCTTCGAGGCTCGGCGCCATCATCGTCGCCATGCTCATGTTCGCGCTGTTGGCTTCCGGGTGCGCGCGCACCGGCCCGGAAAAAGCGCCCACGGCGTCAACCGAAGGGCAGCCCGCTGAGATCGTCGTGTCGCTTGGTGGCGAACCCGAGGCAGGATTCGATCCCATCTTCGGCTGGGGGCGGGACGGAAGCCCGTTGTTCCAGAGTACACTGCTCGCACGCAACGATGACCTTGGGATCGTCAACGACCTGGCCACAGGACACGAGGTGAGCGAAGACGGGCTGACGTGGACGGTCACCATCCGCGACGACGTGACTTTCCACGATGGCGAGCCCCTCACGGCGCACGATGTGGCGTTCACGTTCAACACGGCGAAAGAGAGCGGCTCTATCGTCGATCTCGGCGTCATGGAGTCCGCCGAGGCGACCGATGACACCACGGTCGTTTTCACGCTAAGTGAACCACGCTCGACTTTCGTGGTGCAGCTGATATCCCTTGGCATCGTGCCTCGGCACGCCTACGGGCCAGAATACGCGCTATCGCCGATAGGATCCGGCCCGTATCGATTCGTCGAATGGAGCCCGGGGCAACAGTTGATCGTCGAGGCTTATGCGGACTACCACGGCGGTGCTGTCGAGATTCAGCGCATCACGTTCCTGTTCATGGACGAGGACGCCACTCTCGCTGCGGCGAGAGCGGGTGAGCTCGATGTCGCTGCGGTGCCTGCTGCATTCGCGAGCCAGGACATCGCCGGGATGCGACTGATCCCCGTTCCGAGCGTCGACAATCGCGGCATCATGTTCCCGTTCCTCCCGGACGAGGGCGAGACCACTGGCGATGGTGCCCCGATCGGCAACGATGTCACTTCCGATGTCGCGATCCGCCGCGCCATCAACCTCGCCGTCGACCGGGACGCTCTCGTCGAAGGCGTGCTCGAGGGCTTCGGCTTCCCCGCCTTCTCGGTATCGGACGGACTGCCCTGGTCGAACCCGGCCGTCGTGTTCGAAGACGGTGATCTCGAAGGGGCCAAGGCGTTGCTCGACGAAGCCGGATGGATCAAAGGCCTCGGTTACACCGTCCGCGAGAAGAACGGACTGGAAGCCCGCTTCGAACTCATCTATCCGGCTGATGACATCATCCGCCAGTCTCTTGCGCTCGCGGTCGCCGACCAGATCCGGCAGATCGGCATCGAGATGACGCCCGTAGGCAAGAGCTGGGACGAGATCCGGATGGCGATGCACTCGGACGCCGTTCTCTTCGGGTGGGGAAGTCACGACCCCATCGAGATGTACAACCTTCATCACGGTACCCTTTCCGGTATGGAGTGGTGGAACCCCGGCTTCTATAAGAACCCCGTCGTCGACGCCTACATGGACCAGGCGCTTGCGGCGATCGATGAGGAGGAGGCTCTCGGCCTGTGGCGCAAAGCACAGTGGGACGGTGCAACAGGCATCTCGGGGTTGGCCGACGCCCCATGGTGCTGGCTTGTGAACCTCGACCACTGTTTCTTCGTCGCTGACAGGCTCGATATCGGAGACAGCCGCATCCAGCCTCACGGGCACGGTTGGCCGATAACAGCCAACATCACCGACTGGCGCTTGGAGTGATCGCTGGAGTAAACGCATGACCGCCGTCCTGACATACCTTGCAGGCAAGACGTTGCGCCTCGCTACATTGCTTGTCGCAGTATGCGCTCTTTCGTTCTGGCTGATGCACATCTCGCCCATCGATCCGGTGCAGGCTTATGTGGGTGCCGATATGATGCTCGTGAGCCCCGATCAGCGCGCAGCGATCGCCGAGCGCTGGGGACTTGACGAACCCCCGGTCGAGCAGTTCGTGCTTTGGGCCACATCGCTTGCCCGGGGAGACATGGGGACCTCGATGATCTACCGGCAGCCGGTCTCGACGGTGATAGGCGAGCGCTTCTTGGCTTCACTCGCCCTCATGGGGACCGCGTGGACGCTTTCGGGCGTGTTCGGGTTCGTGCTCGGCGTCATCGCGGGGCGGTTCCGCGGTACGCTGATCGACCGGGTCATCAGGTGGTACTGCCTCACGCTCGCCTCGACCCCGGCGTTCTGGCTCGGTCTGCTGCTGCTGATGGTCTTTGCCGTGTGGCTCGGCCTCCTGCCAGTGGGACTCGCATCGCCCGCGGGCATGCTTGCCGAGGACGTCACCTGGCTCGATCGCCTGCGCCACCTCGTCCTGCCCGCGCTCACCCTGAGTATCATCGGCGTGGCGAACATCGCGCTACACACGCGGCAGAAGCTCATCGATGTCCTGGCCAGTGACTATGCCATGTTCGCGCGCGCTCGCGGTGAATCCGAGACCGGCATCATCCTCCGCCATGGACTGCGCAACGTCGCGCTGCCCGCTCTGACATTGCAGTTCGTCGGCTTCAGCGAACTCTTCGGGGGCGCGGTCATTGCCGAGCAGGTCTTTTCCTATCCCGGGCTCGGTCAGGCGACGGTGCAGGCCGGGCTTCACGGGGACGTGCCGCTCTTGCTCGGTGCCGTCATCGTGAGCACGCTGTTCGTTTTTGTCGGCAACTTGGTCGCTGACCTGCTTTATCGCGCGATCGACCCGCGCACCAGGGCAAAGGCGCCCTCATGAACGGGGCCGCCCCCCAGACGCACCCGAGTGCCGGTCGCGTATCGTGCAGCCGCCTTGCTCTCAGCGGGCGCCAGCGCACGCTCCTGACCGCCGCGCTGGCCGCCCTCGCGCTCGGCGTGATCGTTGCGGCGGGGGTGCTGTTGCCCGACACACGCCTCGCCACCGACCTCGGCGCGAGGAACCAGGCACCCTCGCTCGCGAACCCTTTCGGTACCGACTGGCTCGGCCGCGACATGCTCACGCGCACTGCTCGCGGACTCACGACGAGCCTCGCCCTCGGCATGGCGGCGGCAAGCGTGAGCGCGCTCCTAGCACTTGCCCTCGGCATGGCGGCGGCCACACTCGGAAAGGCGGCCGACGCAGCTGTCTCGTGGCTCATCGATCTCTTCCTCAGCGTTCCGCATATCGTCTTACTGATACTCATCTCGTTTGCGTTCGGAGGGGGTGCTCGCGGGGTCATCATCGGCATCGTGTTGACGCATTGGCCCGCGCTCGCCCGGATCATACGCGCCGAGATCCTGGCGCTGCGAGGGTCGGAGTTCGTGCGCGTCTCGCGCCGACTAGGCAGATCGAACCTGCACATCGCCACCCGCCATATGTTCCCACACGTCTTCCCGCAGTTCCTCGTAGGACTCATCTTGTTGTTCCCGCATGCCATATTGCACGAGGCGGCGGTCACTTTCTTAGGTTTCGGCCTCCCGCCCCATGAACCCGCCGTAGGGATCATCCTTGCCGAGGCCATGATGCACCTGTCTACTGGGCGCTGGTGGCTGGCGCTTTTCCCAGGTCTGGCACTGCTCGCTATGGTCCGTGCGTTCGATATCCTTGGCGACAACACCCGAGCACTTCTTGACCCTAGGACAGCGCATGAGTGATCTCCTCGAGATCGTCGACGTCTCGGTGTCGTTCACGCGATATGAAGCCGGTTTGCGTCGCCAAAAGCTGGAAGTGCTCAGCGGGCTTTCGGTGGATGTCCGCCGAGGAGAGGTACTCGCGGTCATCGGCTCGAGCGGCTCGGGAAAGAGCCTGCTCGCCCACACCGTCCTCGGTATCCTGCCTGGCAACGCCGATGTAAGCGGCCTCATGCTCTTCGGTGGCGAAGAGCTCACGCCCGATCGCCAGCGGCAAGCACGCGGGCGCGAGATCGCGCTCGTGCCACAGGCCGTCACGTTCCTCGACCCGCTCATGCGCGTGGGCCCACAAGTCCGCTGGGGAGCGCCTGACAACGGCAACGGGAGCCGGACGCAGGCACAGCGGCATGTCTTCGCACGCTACGGCCTCACGTCCGAGGTCGAGCGCTCATTCCCGTCACAACTCTCCGGCGGGATGCTTCGTCGGGTGCTGCTATCGACCGCCGTGGTCTCCGGTGCCTCGCTCATCATCGCCGACGAACCCACGCCGGGACTCCATCCCGAGGCGGTCGCGGAGACGATGCGGCATCTGCGCGAGCTTGCCGACGAGGGCAGGGGCGTCATGCTCATCACGCACGACATCGAGACCGCTATCGGCATCGCTGACCGGATCGCGGTCTTATACTCAGGGACCGCCGTGGAGGTCTGTCCGGCGCGCGACTTCGTGTCAGACGGCGAGGCGCTCCGGCATCCGTACTCGCACGCGCTCTGGCGTGCGCTTCCGGGTAACGGTTTCACGCCCATGACGGGCGCCCAGCCGTCCTACGGCGACCTGCCGAACGGCTGCCTGTTCTACCCGCGCTGCGACCGTGCGACGCGCGAGTGCGCCGAGGAGCGCCCAGCGCTTCGTGACGTGCGAGACGGGACGGTGAGGTGCATCCATGTCACTTGAAGCCCGTGCCGTCGGTTTTCGCTACGGTTCAGGCCCATGGGTCTTCCGAAAGTTCGACATCACCGTGGGCGCTGGCGAGATGGTGGGGCTGCTCGGACCGAGCGGCTGCGGCAAGACCACGCTCGCGCGCTTGCTCGCAGGGCACGAGGACCCGCGCGAGGGCAGGGTCCTCTTCGACGGTGCAGCACTGCCGCGTGCCGGGTACTGCCCAGTGCAACTCGTGTCGCAACATCCCGAGCACGCGGTCAACCCGCGATGGCGGATGCGCGACATCATGTGTGAGGGATGGTCGATGGCAGAAGATACGATGGAGATGCTCAGCATACAGCCCGAGTGGCTGGACCGCTACCCCAGTGAGCTTTCCGGCGGCGAGATCCAGCGCTTCTGTGTGGCACGCACTCTTTCGCCGAGTACCCGGATCCTCATCGCGGACGAGATGACGACGATGCTCGACGCGATCACCCAGGCGCAGCTCTGGCGTGCTGTACGCGAGACCGTGGACCAGCGTGGCCTCGGCGTGCTCGTTGTCAGTCACGAGCGGGCGCTGATCGACGCTCTGTGCGACCGGACGGTTGCTCTGGAGGCGGCCGACGCGCCGGAGCCATAGAGGCATCGATGCTATCCAAGCAGACTTCTCCCCACACTGACCTACGACCCGGCCCACACCCGATCAAGACGGATTTCGTCGCCTTTTGGTATTGCCTCACCTTGTAACACGTGATACCTTACACCGATATCATCCGTGCCGGATGTTTATAGATGCATTGTTTCGGGCATAATATGCAGCCAAAATGCATTTTTCACGGTGATTATCGTTCCTAAGGGATGGGGACCGAATGCCGCAGGACTACTTGACTCTAGGAATGTTCGTGATCGTCGGGCTGTTGTTCACAGCCGCCGCGGTCACTGCCTCCAACCTGCTCAGTCCGTCGGCACCCAGCGCGGCCAAAAGTGCCACTTACGAGTGTGGAAGTAAGCCCATCGGTCTGCCCTGGGTCCAGTTCCGAGTCGGCTACTACGTATACGCACTGCTCTTTCTCGCCTTCGACATCGAAACGGTATTTCTCTTTCCCTGGGCGCTCGCGTTCGGCCTGATGGGCATGGAAGTCCTTTGGGCCATGACGATATTCGTCATCATCCTCGACATCGGACTCGTGTACGCATGGAAAGAGGGTGCATTCGAGTGGCGATAGACAAGCTGACAGGCGAGAATTCGCTCGCCTTCATCAAAAGTGAACAGCTCTTCGACTATGCCAGGAGCAACTCCCTTTGGTACCTGGCTTTCGGGAGCGCGTGTTGCGCGATCGAGGGCTTGATGCATGCAAGTGGTCCGCGCTTCGACTTCGATCGCATGGGTGTGTTCTTCCGCGCCTCACCGCGTCAGGCCGATGTCATGATCGTTGCTGGGACCGTCAACCTCAAACTTGCCGAGACGGTCCGTACCCTGTATGACCAGATGCCCGAGCCCAAATGGGTCGTTGCCTTCGGGGCATGCGCCAACACTGGAGGCCCTTTCCGCGAATACCCCAATGTGCTCTTGGGGGTCGACAAGATATTGCCGGTGGATGTGTACGTTCCGGGATGCCCTCCGCGCCCGGAATCCATCCATTTCGCCTTCAGGGAGCTGCAGAAGAAGATCAGGGGAAGAGCGGAGGAGCGCCTTGAGGCCAGACGTGACAGCCGTTGATCGGGCGCTAACATCCTTCGGGTCCAAGTATTCGGTCTGCGATGCGCAGGTCGGTATCATCGTCGCCTGCGACCAAAGCGACGCCCTGCCCATACTGCAGGCTCTTCGTGACAGCGAGCTCGACTTTGCGATGCTTCTCGACCTGTTCGGTCGTGACGTCGATGGAAAGATCGAGATCACATATCACTTGCGCTCCTACTCCAGGGACCAGGAGCTTTACGTACGCTGTCACCTCGATCACGACGGCGACCTGCACTCCGTTTGGACTGTTTACCCCTCGGCGCTCATGCCAGAGCGTGAAACCGCTGAGCTCTACGGCCTGACCCTGAGCGATCACCCCAATCCCAAACGCCTTCTCACAACAGATGGAGTGCCTCCGCTGTTGCGCAAGTCGGTTCCGATCCGCACCGTCGAGGAGGTGCGCAGCCGGTGACCGAACCTCACTTCACAGTCACGGAATCCGGGCTGATGACGCCCGAAGGGATGTACATCCCGGGTGAGCCACCCAAGGGCATCCGTCGGATCCCGAAGGGCGTGGATCGCCTCGGCACGGAGCACCTGATCGTCAACATGGGACCGCAACATCCTTCGACACACGGAGTCTTGCACCTCATCGTCGAGCTTGACGGCGAGGAGGTCGTCACCGTAGAGGTGTCGATCGGTTTCCTCCACCGAGGGATCGAGAAGCTGGCAGAGTCGCGACGATTCGATCATCTCGGCACGCTCATGGACCGGGGGGACTATGTCTCGGTGATCCATGGCGAACAGGCGGTTGCACTGGCTGTCGAGAAGCTGATGGAGATCGAGGTACCCGCAAAGGCGGCGTGGATCCGTACGCTTACGGCAGAGTTGACCCGTCTGGCGAGTCATTTGGTCTGGTTCGGGACGTTCGGACTGGACACAGGTGCGATGGGGCAGTTCTTGTACGCGATGCGCGATCGGGAGGTGCTGCTCGACATCCTCGAGGAGATCTCCGGCCAGCGCATGATGTTCAACTACGTCCGCCCAGGAGGCGTCGTAGCCGACCTGCCGACGGGTATCGAGTCGAGAATCCTCTCCTTCTGCGACACCTTCGAGGTCTACCTCGAGGAGCACGATGCGCTTCTGGGTGGCAACGAGATCTTTCAGGCGCGGGTCAAGGGTATCGGTGTCGTGAGCAAAGAGACCGCTCTGGCCTTCGGCCTGACCGGGGCTAACTTGCGGGCATCCGGACTGGGCTTCGATGTTCGCCGGGATCGTCCATACGACGCATACCCTGAGCTGGAGTTCGACATACCCATAGGCACCATAGGGGACTCGTGGGACCGCTACACGGTGCGCATGGAGGAGATGCGTCAATCACTGAGGATGATCAGGCAGCTCGTGGGCGGGATGCCCGGCGGGCCGTTCACTGCCAAAGTCCCCAAAGTGCTGCGCCCCCCGGCCGGCGAGGTGTACGCCTCAGTCGAATCCAGCCGAGGAGAGACCGGCATCCACCTGTTCACTGACGGAGGCACCACGCCGTATCGCATGCACTACAGGGCCGCCTCGCTCTTCACATGTCAGCTGTTCGAGGAGATCCTTCCGGGACACTTGTTCGCTGATGCGTGTATGTTGTTGGGCTCCTTCGACATCATGCTAGGAGAGGTGGACCGATGAGCCCTGAACTCGCATCTCTTCTTCGCATATTGGCGGCTGTAGGTCTCATGCTCATGAACGGCGTGATCCTTATCTACATGCTCCGTCGTGTACTCGGTCGGCTGCATCAGCGTCTCGGACCCGTCCACGTCGGTCCACAAGGGCTGCTGCAGACGCCGATGGACGTCTTGAAGTTGCTCACCAAGGAAGACATCACGCCAACTAACGTCGACAAGGCACTCTATTTCATCGCGCCGGCGGCTGTCTTCACCCCATCGTTGATGGCGTACGCGGCTATTCCGTTCTCGCCGACCTGGATGGTCACGGACCTCGACACTGGGCTGTTATACACATTGGTGGTCATGTCTTTGGTCTCGATGGGACTGTTGATGGCCGGGTGGGCCAGCGCTAACAAGTGGTCGTTGATCGGCGGCATGCGCTCGGTAGGACAGCACATCGCATACGAGATACCGCTACTCCTCTCGGTCCTCCCTGTGGTCATGTATGTGGGCACTCTCAATCTGAGCAGCATTGTGGAGGCGCAATCCGGTACCTGGTTGGGGATACTTCCGCAGTGGTTCATCACCAACCCGCTGTTCTGGCCGGCGTTCATCATCTTCATCGTGTCTGCGCTGATCAAGGTCAATCAGACCCCCTTCGACATGTCTGAGGCCGAGTCCGAGCTGGTCGCCGGATTCGCGACCGAATACTCGTCGATGAAGTTCGGCTTGTTCTTCCTATCGGAGTTCAGTAACTCCTTCATCGTCTCGGCATTGGCGGTCACTCTCTTCTTCGGCGGATGGACGCTGCCGTTCGTTCCCGATGAGGTGCTCGCCCCGATTGCGCCTGTGGTGTTCATGCTCAAGGTGTACGTCGGCATTTTCGTCCTTATGTGGATCAGGGGCACACTGCCCCGGGTCAGGATGGATCACCTCATGCAGTTCGCGTGGAAGATTCTGATTCCTGCGGTGCTCACCTGGATCCTGGTTTTCGGCTTCATCATCAAGCTCTTCGACCTGGGAAGGCCGGTGGGCTGAGGTGTGGGGCAAAGGGATACTCAATGGCATGCGGATTACCATGCGCAACATGCTGCGGGGGCCGATCACGGTCCGCTACCCGTACGAGAGGGTCACGCTGCCCGAGCGTGCGCGCTGGGCCGTTGAGGTTGTCCGCGACGAGTCGGGAGCACACAAGTGCACCGCATGCATGACGTGCGTTCGCGCGTGCCCGGACCACATACTGGACCTACAATTCACAACTGCCGAGGACAAATCCAAGCACATCGATTACCTGCGGTATGAGATGGGCGCCTGCATGATGTGCGGGCTGTGTGTCGAGGCATGTCCTTTCGACGCGCTCAAGATGGGTCAGGACTATGAACTGGCGAAGCTGACCAGGGATGAGCTGACCGTCGATCTTCTGGTGGACGTGGCTGCTGCTGCACCTGCCCGCGCCAAGAAGGCCTCGGAGGTGCCTGCAGGCGGAACGGATGACTCGCGAGGAGGTGGCACCGATGGGTGAGAGCGTGAACACCCTCGCGTTTCTGGTGATGGCCCTAGCGGCGATCGGCGGCGCTGTAGGGATGCTGACATCTCGCAACATCATGTACGCGGCGTTCTGGCTGCTGTGGACGATGCTTTCGGTCGGCGGTCTTTATCTGCTGCTCTCCGCAGAGTTCCTTGCGCTCATCCAGGTCATGGTCTATGCCGGCGCCGTATCGGTGTTGATGCTGTTCGTCATCATGCTGACCCTTCGCCGACGTGAGGATGCCGTAAGGTCTCTGGACTTCTCACCATCGGCTGCCCTGTTGGCAGCGGTCTTCCTGGGGATCATGTACTACGGGATTTCGAACGCGACTTTCCCTGAGGTCGCGCTGTTGGCAGAGGCTCCGAATACCGCTGATCTGGGGGTAGTGCTCTTTACGATGGAGGGCGGTTGGTTGCTACCGTTCGAGATTTCCGCTTTGGTGTTGCTGGCCGCGATGGTGGCGGCTGTCTGGTGGACGAAAGGGCAGGACAGAAGATGAACATCGGACTCGAAGCCTTCCTGGGACTTTCCGCGGTGCTGTTCGCGCTGGGGCTCTACGGAGCGCTCTCGAAGCGCAGCGCTGTGATGGTGCTGATGTCGCTGGAGCTGATGGCGGTCGCCGTCGGCTTGAACCTGGTGGCCTTCTCGCGCTTCGTCACCCCTGAAGCGATGACCGGACAGGCATTCGCCATCTTCGCGATGGTCGTCTCGGCGGCGGAGATCGGTCTTGCGCTCGCCATCGTCATCGCGATCTATCGCCACGCACGTTCGGTCGAGCTGTCGGCACTTGAAAGACTGAAGGGGTAGCGGGTGACGTACATACCAGCCATACCCCTGCTTCCGGCGCTCGCCTTCCTCGCGCTGCTGCCGATGTCGCGCGCCGCGCGCAATCGTGCGATCTGGCTGCCGCTGGGCGCAATCGCGGTGTCGCTCGTGCTCTCAGTCATGGCGTTCGCCGCAGTCTGGCCTGGCGGTGCCGAGAAGGCCGCTGAGCCCGTCTACCACGAGTCGATCCCCATAGCGACCGTCGGCGAGGCGACCATCGACCTGGGCCTGCGACTCGACCCGATCTCCTCGGCGATGCTTATCGTGATCACGGTCGTGGCGATGTGTGTGCAGGTGTTCTCGGTGGGCTACATGCGCAAGGACCCGCGCGTGGGCTGGTACTACGCTGTTCTCTCGCTGTTCACCGCGGCCATGCTGGCGCTGGTGCTAGCCGATAACTTCCTGATGCTCTACATCATGTGGGAGATCATGGGGCTGTGCTCGTACCTGCTGATCGGCTTCTGGCACGAGAAGGAAGCTTCGCGGAAAGCCGCCATCAAGGCGTTCCTGACCACGCGGGTCGGGGATATCGGGTTCGCGATCGGGCTTTTCGTGATGTTCGTGACCGTGGGCAGCTTCGAGTTCGATGCGGTGCTCGGTTCGGCTGCCGAATGGGCGCCCGGCGTGGCCACCACGGTCGCGTTGCTCCTGCTCTTCGGGGCGATGGGCAAGTCAGCGCAGGTGCCGCTGCATGTGTGGCTGCCCGACGCCATGGCAGGCCCGACGCCCGCCTCGGCGCTCATCCACGCGGCGACGATGGTCGCGGCCGGTGTGTACCTGGTCGCCCGCTCGATGCCGATCTTCGAGGCCAGCGGGGTCGCTCTACAGGTCGTCTTGGCGGTGGGACTCATCACCGCGATCGTCGGCGGGCTGCTCGCACTGGTCCAGCACGACATCAAGAAGGTGCTGGCGTACTCGACGATCAGTCAGCTCGGCTACATGTTCATCGGGCTAGGTGTCGGCAGCGTGATCGCCGGGATGTATCACCTGATCACCCATGCGTTCTTCAAGTCGCTGCTCTTCCTCGCTGCTGGCGTGCTGATCCACGCGTATCACAATCAGGACATGCGCAAGATGGGCGGGGCCGCACGGGCGCTGCCGATCACGTCGGCGGTGTTCGCCGTCGGCTCTCTGGCGCTTGCGGGCATCTTCCCGTTCTCGGGCTTCTGGTCCAAAGACGAGATCATCCTAGTGCTCACGAAGGACGGGCAGTATCTGGCCGCTGCCGGAGCCCTGTTCGCCGGCTTCATCACGGCGTTCTACGTGGCGCGCCTCTGGTTCAGGGTCTTCACGCGCAAGCCCCAGGCCGAAGGGTTGCACGAGGCCAAGATCGGCAAGCTCGCGCCCATGTGCGTTCTGGCCGCGATAACCGCGGGAATAGGCTTCTTCGGCCCGACACTCGGGTATTTCCTGGGCCACAAGATCCCGTGGCCTGACCTGGTGGTCGCTGGTGTCTCGTCGGCGGTCGCCATGGCGGGCCTTGCCGCAGGCTGGTGGGTCTACGGCCGAAAGGGCGGCGAGATCGACACCGGCGCGGTGAAAGCCCGGCTGGGTGCGATCTATTCGGCGCTTGTCGCGAAGCTGTACTTCGATGAGATGTACGAGCGCCTGGCTGTGCGGCCCTTCACGCGGGCGGCATCTGGGCTCGCGGTGTTCGATATCTCGCGCATCGACTGGCTGGTTGATGGCGCCGCCAAGGCTTGGGGTGCGATCGCGAGGGTCTCGTGGAGGTTCGATGATCGCGCGGTCGACGGCGGAGTCAATGGCGTTGCCGAGGCGATCTGGGCGTTCGGCAAGCGTGCGAGATCCATCCAGAGTGGGCGGATCCAGACCTATCAACAGCTCGCGCTCGTCGCGATCGTA
Organism: Actinobacteria bacterium UBA912; assembly: GCA_002293965.1. GTDB lineage: Bacteria > Actinomycetota > Coriobacteriia > Anaerosomatales > UBA912 > UBA912. The sequence continues at coordinate 17,257 of DBEG01000022.1, forward strand.
CTGTTACTTGTCTTCGTAGTGGTGAAGGGGTAAAGCCGTGGTCCCATTGCTTTCGATGATCGTGTTCTTGCCACTGGTCGGTGCCATCGTTACGGCGTTGATGCCTCGGACCATGCCCACCGTTCCGCGTGTGGTGGCTCTTGGGTTCAGCGTGGCGACCTTAGCCCTGGCCACGTGGGCGCTGGCTATCTTCGATGTGGACGGAGGCTACCAGTTCGTCGAGCGTTTCCCGTGGGTGCCGCAGGTCGGGATCGAGTACCACCTGGCTGTGGACGGCATATCGATGCCGATCATCGCCCTCTCTGCGCTTCTGACGGTGCTGGCGATCCTTGTGAGCTGGAAGATCGACCACAGGCCCGCCTTCTACTTCACGATGATCCAACTGCTGGCCGTTGGGATGACCGGCGTGTTCGCCGCACTCGACTTCGTGCTCTTCTATCTGTTCTGGGAGCTCGTCTTGGTACCGATGTACTTCCTGATCGCCATCTGGGGCGGTGCCAGGCGGGAGTACGCCGCGATCAAGTTCTTCCTCTACACGCTGGCCGGCTCCGTGTTCATGCTCGTGGGCATCATAGCGCTCTACATCACGCAGGGGAGCTTCAATATCGCCGAGCTCACCGCACTGGCGGCCAACCCCGACACCGCGCTCTCCTACAACCTGCAGTTCTGGATTTTCGCCGCCTTCTTCCTGGGCTTCGCGGTCAAGGTACCGGTATTCCCGCTGCACACGTGGTTGCCTGATGCCCACGTCGAGGCGCCGACCGCTGGCTCGGTGCTGCTTGCGGGCATCCTGCTCAAGATGGGCACCTACGGCTTCATCCGTATCTCCCTGCCGATAATGCCCGAGGCGGCAGCATCGCAGTTCTGGATGTGGACGCTGGGCATCCTGGCGACCGTGTCGATCGTGTACGGCGCGGCGGTCGCATTCGCGCAGACCGACATGAAGAAGCTTGTGGCCTACTCGAGCGTCTCGCACATGGGCTTCGTGATGCTCGGGATCGCGTCGGGGACCCAGGAGGGTCTCGACGGAGCCGTGTTCGTCATGGTTGCCCACGGGTTGATCACAGGCATGATGTTCATGCTGGTCGGGATGGTCTACGAACGCACTCATACCCGGGTCATCTCGGAGATAAACGGCCTCTCGAGCCAGACGCCTATCGCTGGCGGACTTCTGGCCTTCGCGTCGATCGCCTCTTTGGGCCTGCCGGGACTGGCTGGCTTTCCCGGTGAGCTTCTCACGCTCCTGGGTGCGTGGAGGTCGGACCTGTGGCCTGGCCTCGTGATCATCTCGGCGCTTGGAGTGCTTCTGGCCGCGGCGTACATGTTGTGGATGGTTCAGCGCACCGTCATGGGTGAGGCTAAGGGCGTGGTCGCCAAGATCCGCGACCTGACGGCCTTCGAGATCGCGACCCTTGCGCCACTGGTTGTGCTCATCGTTGCACTTGGTGTGTTCTGGTCGCTCCTGTTGCGCTATGTGACACCGGCGGTACAGACGGTACTGTCGGGCATGGGAGTTTAGCCGATGACAGGCTACTGGCTCATAGCCCCCGAGGTCATCGTAACCCTGGGTGCGCTGATCGCGCTCTTCGGCAACATGCTGCCGGGCAAGGATCGCACGACAGCGCTCCTGAGCGCGGCGCTGTGCGTGGGTGCTACTGCAGTGGCGTGGCTCGCAACCCCGGGCGAGGCGATCTTCGGCGGGCTGCTGACCTCTAGCGCGCCTGCGAGCGTCATGCGCGTGGCGATCCTGCTGCTCACCGCTGTGTGGCTGCTGTGGCTGTCGTCAAGAGGCTACGAGGGCGAGCGCAGCCGAGAAGCCGTAGCGATGGCCCTGTTCAGCGTGACAGGCGCGCTACTTCTGACGCACACGACCGAACTGATCACCATGTTCATCGCACTGGAACTGGCAACGATACCGGCCTACATGCTCATGGGCTACCGCCGACGCGACATCCACGGCCTTGAGGGGGCGCTCAAGTACTTCCTGCTCTCGATGCTCACCAGCCTGATCATGCTCTACGGCCTGTCTTTCCTCTATGGCCTGACCGGCACCACGCACTTCGGCCAGATCGCCGAGGCCCTGCCGGGCACCGGCACGCTCGGGCTCATCGCCGCGGTTCTGACGATGGTGGGCTTGTTCTCCAAGCTCTCCGCAGCGCCGTTCCATTTCTGGGCGCCGGACTCATACGCTGGCGCACCGGCCGCCTCGGTGGCCTTCGTCTCGACCGTGCCCAAGTTGGCCGGCGTGCTGGTCCTCATCCATCTGGTCCAAGCCTTCCAGGGCATCCCGGGGATCGAGCTGGTGCTCGCATTCGCCGCAGCCGCCTCGATGCTGCTCGGCAACCTCTCAGCCCTTGGCCAGACCGATACCCGCAGGCTGATGGCGTACTCAGGCGTCGCACACACCGGCTACCTGCTGATAGGACTCGCCGGGGCCGTCGCCGTCGGAGGAGGGCAGGAAGGCTACCTCGCCACCACCTTCTACGCGATCGCGTACTCGATCCCGTCGCTCGCGATCATGCTCGTAGTTGCCGAGGAGGGCGATTCGGTCGCCGACATGACCGGTCTGGCGACCCGCCGACCCTGGGTCGCATGGGCGATGCTCGCCTGGCTCGTCTCGCTCATCGGCATACCGCCGCTGGCCGGGTTCTTCGGCAAGCTGTACCTGTTCGAGACCGGCCTTGAGGCTGGTCTGGCGTGGCTCGTGTTGATCGGAGTGGTCACCAGCATCATCTCGGCGGCGTACTACTTCAGGATCGTGCGCGCGATGTTCCTCGCACCTGCCGAGGAAGCCCCAGACAGGCCTGCCGGCGAAGTCGCGGCCTCTCGGAGTGCAGACGCAGCGCTGGTCATCGCGCTGGTCGCCACGGTGGCTGTCGGCGTCGGGGCTTCGCTCGTGATGCGCGCGCTGGGCTGGGTCTAGGCGCGAGCGAGGTGTTTCGTCGGCACGCTTATCGCTGATATCATGCCGGAAACTGGAACCAGCACGTTCGAACGACCCAGCGAAGGAAATGCCGATGCTTCATCAAGAGCCCGAGGATAGAGACCGCGAACAGCCGATCGAGCCTCCTGCCGCGCCCCAGACCCCGGCGTACAAGGTGGTCACGGGCCCGCTGCCGATTTGCGAGTACACGGGTGACCAGGCCTCCGACGAGCCATGCGAAGAGCCCGCTACCGAGAAGCGCTGGTCGGGCGTTGCCGTCATCATCGCGGCTTCGTTCGGAGCCGTGGCGGGGGGCGTGCTGACCGCTGCCGCTCTGGTGTGGGTGATTGGCCTGTGGCCTGGAATCCAGCGCTATGCGCCCGACCCACCAGGTGCCCAGGACAGCGTCGCGCCGATCGTCATCGAGCCAGGCCAGGACGTAGACGTCGCGGCTGCTGTGGCAGCCAAAGCGACCCCCAGCGTGGTCAACGTTCGCGTCGAAGAGGTCTTCAGGGACCCAGTCACTGGTGGAACCGTCACGCGGGAGACGAGCAACGGCAGCGGAGTGATCATCCGTGAAGAAGGCTACATCCTCACGAACTACCATGTCATCGAGGGAGCGTACCGGATCATCGTGACCGTCGGGATCGATGATGTCGAGGTGTCTCGTGTGGCAGGAGTCGATCCGTCGACCGACCTCGCAGTCCTCAAGATCGAGGGCGGCCCGTACCCCGTGGCTGACATCGGTTCTTCGGCGGAGCTGCGCGTCGGGCAGTTCGTGGTCGCTGTTGGAAGCCCATTCGGGCTGGAGAAGACGGTCACCACGGGGATCGTCTCGGCGTTGCAGCGCTCGAGCCTGTCCGAGGGAGCCCGCGACATCACCGCCTACACCAACCTGATCCAGACCGACGCCGCCATCAATCCCGGGAACTCCGGAGGTGCACTGCTTGACGCCGAAGGTCGCCTGATAGGCATCAACACGCTCATTCAGTCGCCGGCAGGTGCTGTGGGGACTCCGCAATCGGCGGGTATCGGCTTTGCGATCCCGGTCGATTCGGCGATGGACGTGGCGGTGCAGCTCATCGAGACCGGCCGCGCGGTCCATCCCTTCATGGGGGTCTCCACGCTGAGTATCGATCGGGCGACCGCCGCCGAGTTCCGCCTACCGATGAACCGAGGCGCCCTGGTGCGCTTCGTGGAACCTGACTCCCCGGCCGATGTCGGTGGCATCGAGAGAGGCGACATCATCGTGCGCATCGACGAACGCCAGATCAGGGGCGTTGAGGACGTTTTCGCAGCGATCCGCGCGCGGCAGATCGGCGACACATCCCGGGTGGTGGTCGTCCGCGGGGACACTGAGATCGAACTTGAAGTCGTGCTCGAATCGGACGCCGGCCTCATCAGGTGATGCGCCTGACGATCATCGCTGTCGGCAAGCTCAAGGAGACGTGGTTCCGTGATGCCGCCGCCGAATACCTCAAGCGGCTGGAACCCTACGCAACCGTCAGCGTGACGGAGGTGCCCGACCGCGACGTATCCCGCGACGAGACAACCGCACTTGCCGAGGAAGGCGCTGCCATCCTCAAGGCGATCCCACCGAGTGCGCACGTCATCGCGCTGAACATCGCAGGCGCCTCGCGCGACAGCGTCGGCTTCGCACGCCACCTTGAGGACCTGGCTCTTGGCGGCCGTAGCTCGGTGGCATTCGTCATCGGCGGGGCAGCCGGAATGTCGGCCACCGTTCTTGATCGAGCCGACGAACGCATGTCTCTGGGGCCCATGACGATACCGCACCAGCTCGCGAGGGTCCTTCTGCTGGAGCAGCTATATCGCGCCTTCAAGATAAGCCGGAACGAGCCTTATCACCGCTGATAGGCTACGGGCTGACGAACACCTGATGGGCGATGTTGGTCTGTCCCTCTACCACTGAGAGGATCGCAATGTTCTCGATCTGGCCCTTCGACACTGTGAACGAAGCGGTCATCGCGTCTCCCGACCCCTGCGTCATCTCATAGTCGACGGTCCAGCCCCTGGTCTCCCACTCGGCAGTGTGCCAGTCGATCACGTCCTGGAGCGGATCGTCCGTCAGCAGGGTCACGAGGAACACAGTGGCTCCTTCTTGGGCCATCGAGGACGACAGCTCGATGGTGGCCGGATCGTAGACCGGCACATCCTCAGGGAAGTCCCGAGGCAACTCACCTGCAGGTGCGTCGAGTTCGACCTGCCCGCCAGTGACGTCCTCGATCGCGCGCTCTGCTTCTTGCTCGGCGACTTCGGTGGCCATCTGGCACCCACTCAAGCCGAAGATGAGCAGCACGCCCGCGATGATGGTCACCGACAACTTGATCGCATTCTTGGATTCCATGGTTGCCCTCTCTACCCGTGTGTGAAGCGTCAGCCTTAGTATACCCCTTGAGGGTGCGGGTGATTCGGGTGGGTGCCGCGAAGGGCGATGCGCTTGTTGCCAACGAGAGTGCGGTGCGTGAACTCGGCGATGAGACTCTCAAGAAGATCGCACATGAGCTCACCACCCAGGTTCGCAGCAGCGCCACCATCGACTGGACAGTTCGCGAGAGGGTTCGTGCGAGTATGCGCAGGATGGTTCGTCGTCTGCTGAGGAAGTACGACTACCCGCCGGATCAAGAAGATGCGACAGTCGAGCTAGTGATTGAGCAGGCAGAGGTTCTAACCGCCGAGTGGGTGGAGTGAGGGGACGGACATGAGGGGTAGGCGGATGGGGGTGTTTGGACCTTGGGGTCGGATCGGCGGTCTGAGGATTTGTGTGTCACATAGATGCGCAAAGTGACGCACAAATGCATTTGTCAGTCATAAGTGACACACAACGTCTCGACTCCATGAAGAAGGTATGCCTGTCGCACTGCAACTGCCGATTGTGCGCAAGAACCAGCCTGAAAATGCCATTGAGTCGTCGTCTTTGCGAAGGAGGGTGCGACAATCGAGCAGATCCGGCACCTCATCGTGTGGAGCGTCTGTGGCGAATGTGCTTCATGGTCCCGTTGGGACACAGTGTCATCTGGAGGGAGGGTCACCTGTCCTGGCCGCTACTGTTATCGGAATGCAGAAATTGACAGCCTGAATCCGCAATGATAAAGGTTTATGCGGGCGGTGTAATTGTTGTTCGATTGACGGGAGCACAGTGTCAAGCGAGATTCCGAAGCTCCTTATACTCGAAAGGTTGTTGGAGCCTCTGCGTACGGCGGCCGACATTCTGCAGCGACTGCGAGATGACGTTGCTACTGCTCGGCCGTCGGAAACCTTGCTCCAGGGCGCGTTGGTGATGGCCGTGGCGGCAGTAGAAAGCGCACTCACTGAATCTCTTGAGTACTATCTGCGCAACTTCCCCCAGAAGATCTCCAGCGGCAAGTCGCTTTCGGTTGATGCGTTGCCATCGAACACAGCGGAGCTTCTGGCGGCGGCAGCGCACCGCGAAGTCGTGGCACTTGGGTACAAGTCCTTTCCTGATTTCCTCAAAGGATACGCTGCGGCAGTTTCAATTGAGCTGGGGACACTGTCTACCGAAAACCTCGAGTCCGTTCAGGAGGTCAAGGCAACTCGCAACCTTGTGCTGCATAACGGCCTACGGGCAAACGCAATCTATCTTGAGCAGGCGGGACCGGCCCGTCGTGCCGACTATGTGGGCGACAAAGTGAAGGTGGATCCGGCATACGTGATGATTTCAATCGAGACTCTATTGAGCTTCGTCACGAGACTCGAGGCACAGGTTGATGCTAAATACTTGAAATACACCAAGATTGCCGCACACAGGGAGTTATGGCGGTATATGTTCGACTCTCCGCTCTTGGCGTATGACGATTGTTGGGAGGTCGACGAAGCCAAGGACCGCATCGTAGCGTGCAAGCGGGGACGGTACGAGGGTGACATCTCAAACTCCGAACGAATCTTTTTGGGCCTATGGCGAGCGCACTTCAACGGCGATGGCCAGCACTTGACAGGATTCAATATGCGGGCTCTTGATTCTGACAACGCGCGGAAGCTTCACTTCTTCCTTTCGATTGCCCGAGACTTTCCATGGTAGCAATCATCGTTGATGCCAGGGGGTGGTCGAACTTGAACGTCGTAGGAATAGCGATTCTTCGGTTGGAGCTCAACTGCGCGATTTTCGCAGGGAAGACATCACTGTAACAAAGGTAGTAGACTGGAGGTGGTCAAGGAGGTATCTTCGGTGGTAGCGCAGAGAGTGGTGGCTGTGCCGAACGTGATGATGGTCAGCCCGTTATCGAGGGCACTCGGATTACCGTTGAACAGATTCTTGAGGGCCTCGGGGCAGGCGAAACCATCGAACAGATCCTTGAACGCCCGCGCCTCACGCGCGAAGGAGCCTTGGCTGCGGTGCGTTTCGGTACCGAGACGGGCGAGACAGTCTGAGGCAGAACGCTTGCGCGGCCGAGAACCTAGCAGAACCCTACCCCCGGATAGCCGTGTGTAACCTGATCCACACGGCGAGCGCATGTTCGTCGAGATCTCCTGAAGCCAACGCTAACATTGCAGTGACCACTTCGGCTTCGCTTGCGGTGAACTCAAGTCCGTTCAGTCCCAGAAACACCGCCATCAAGATGAACGACACCCGCTTGTTGCCGTCGTGGTAGGGATGGTTGCGGGCAACGCCGTAACCATAGGCTGCGGCAAGTGCCGCAAGGTCCGACTCTGGTGCGTATGAGAGACGCTGCTTCGGGCGGGCGAGGGTCGATTCGAGCAAGCTCTCATCGCGCAGCCCCGGTATTCCGCCATGCGCAAGCAGCATGTCGGCATGGATCGCATCTACGACCACGCGCGGGACCCATCGCGGTTCTCCGGTACCCACTTCGGCCTATTTCGCCAGTTCGCGCAGGGCGCTTCTGTACTTGCGACCGACTTCGGCCGCGATCGATAGCGCCTCTTCTGTGGTGGGGTCGTACGGGGTGAGCAGGATTCCGCGGTCGGTCTCGATTGCTATCACCGTGTCGCCCGTCGCTAGCTTGAGTCTGTCGGCCATGTCTTTGGGTAGCGTGGCGGCTATAGAGCCACCCGCCTTGCGTAGTTTCACCTTCTGGCTCATCGCGATACCTCCTTGGTGAGGGACATGGACATGGTAGCATATAAGTGCTACTTGGGTCAGAGTGCCTGCCTCCGAACACGCGGCTTCGAGTGTCCGCCGCGGCACAGTCTTTAGCGGGGCTGGACGTTGGGCACAAGCTACTATAGTATGCAAATAGCAACTATAACAGCCAATAGAAAACGGAAGTGTGCTATGCGTCCTCCCAGAGAGCGTCGCAGCAGATTCAGGTTCCCCCTTGACGAGGTGCTGGGCACGTCTGCGCTCGTGCGATTGATTCGCGTGCTCGTCCACGAAGTCGGCGGGCCGGTCAGTGTGACTGATGCGGCGAGGATGGCCGGCCTTTCCACAGCAGGTGCCCGCAAGGCCCTTGAGACCTT
>DBEG01000050.1 GCA_002293965.1 Actinobacteria bacterium UBA912
TATTCGTCAGGCGCTGTCCCGAAGATGAATGCCCGACTAATCTGAATCACCACGGCTTAGCGGAAGATGAACCTCGAAGGTCGATCCCTTGCCGGGATTTCGGATAGCGTTGATTCTCCCACCATGAATAGCGACGAGTTCACGCGCTATGAATAGTCCAAGGCCCAGTCCACCGACTTCGCGAGTGGAAGACATGTCGCCCTGCACAAACGATTCGAACATATGCTCGAAGTCGTTAGAGGGTATACCGAGCCCTTCGTCGGAGACTGCAACTACAATCCATCCGTCTGCAGATCGCAACGATACCGACACCTTGGTGCCCTCAGGGGAGTACTTGACAGCATTATCAAGTAGATTACACAACACCGTCTCGATCTGATTGGGGTCGACGTCGATGCGCGACGGGAATTGCGGAATAGACAACGTCAGGACATGTGTAGAGTTCTCGAACTGCCGGGTCGACACCTCGCGGACCAATCGGACGAGGTCGATATTTCGAACCCGGATGTTATCCTCACGTACGCGCCTGTGCACAGCAGAGAGTAGCTTGTCCACCAATACCTGCATCTCAAGCGCATTCTCCCTGAGCGCAGCGATTGCTTTTGTCCGAGAAGGCTCGTCAAGCACATCCCATCTCTCCAGGAGGTCTGCATAGCCGGAGATCTTCGTTAGCGGGGTTCGCAGCTCATGTGAGACCATGGCCGTGAAGTCGCTCTTGAGTCTTTCGAACCGCCGAGCCTCACTGATGTCACTCTTGACGATTACTACGTGTGAAGGCTCGCCGTTCGTATTCTGCACCGGGGAAACGGCTAAGCTTTCAGGATACTCTCGCCCGTCGCGAGTCCTATTAGTGGACTCACCTCGCCATCTTCTGCCCTTTCGCACCGCTTCCCATGGAGCCCGCAATTCCGGCTCCACGTATCCAGACTCTGCCTCAAGAATATTATGGCCTATGACATCCGACTGATTAAAGCCGGTCATTTCCTCAAAAGCGGCATTAACCCAAGTAACATTTCCATCTATGCCGGCAATTACAATTCCACTTGCGGCTGCATCCAAAGCTGCGCCCTGCAGCAACAGTTTCTCTCGAGCCAGGGCATAACCCATAGCAACCCCAATGCGCTCAGCAACCATCTCGATAGGCTGACGGATAGACCCTCTGAAGTCGGTGCCCTTAGTCGCAGATGCAACCAAGGCAACTCCTGCCCGGCCCTCAATAGCTATCGGGGTGATCATAACGGCTCGGCTGTGTGTAGCCGGAAGAGACGATTCCTCAGACGCGGGAGAGACCCAAGTAGTGGCCGTCCGTACCGGATGTTGAGATAGGTACGATGTCAACTCGTCTTCGAAATCTGTTTCCTCTAGATCTCCTGCTGCTGCGATGACCTTCACCACGTCTGTCCCGGCATCGACAACGATGGCGCTGGAGAGATCGAGCTCCGACACTGCCTGCAGACAGGTCAGCCGCAGCAGTTCGCTAACTGGGAGATTCGACAGTGTCGCTAGGTCGATTACTCCCATGACCCGCTCCGCGGCCAACATCTGGTTCTTGATGGTCACATCCACGGCAAAGCGGATTATCCCACTTACAGCCCCTGCCTCATCGTGCATCGGTGCCACCGAGGTCTCTAGGGATCTGATCTCACCGGAGCGCATCCGCCATCTGCTACTCACTCGTGCAGGCTCACCCGAGACCAACAGTGCCTTCTCAAACGTTCTGGAATTCGCCTGTCTGTCCTCTGGGACAAAGGTGTCAACAAAATCCTTGCCGAGAAGTTCTTCTGCCTTGTGCCCCGAGACTCGCTCGGCTCCTGGACTGAACAAAACGATGCATCCCGCTGCGTCAGTGGCACAAATGAAGATCTCAGCATTATTGAGGATGGTATCTTTGAGATCCAGCGCCCTCTGCAGCTCGAGTGCTCTAGCCTCACTTCTACCAACCTCTGAGTGCAAGCGATCGACAAGGTGTTGTCGGGCCTCCATTTGCTCACTGAGCTCGAGCATGGCAGTTTCGAGAATTGCATTGGATCGCTCCAACTCGAGTTGCTTGTGTTCAAGCTTCTGAACGACTCGATCCGTGTAAGCTTTCAATGTCTCTGAGTCCTCTTTGTTGGCGGATGGACTGACTCTCCCCGCCCGGGCCTCGGCTACTACGGCACTCACCAGCTGCAATAAAATATTACCGTCGATAGGCTTTGAAATGAATGCGTCTGCCCCCATCTGAACAGCCAACCGCTCATCCGCTGGATCCAGGTACGACGCAGTAGTAAAAATCATAGGAATCATCGAAAGGACGGGGTCGTTCTTCCACTCCTGAGCCAACCGAAACCCGTCCATTCGGGGCATGAGAACGTCTGTGATGACAAGATCGAATGAGTCTGCGCGCGCGATTTCGAGTGCCTCAACACCATCTCGAGCTGACACTGTTCTGTGGCCGACTGACTCCAGGATGGAGGCTACCAACATCCTGCTTGGCGGATCATCGTCAACGACTAGGATGTGCATGTTTTGCCTCGTGTCGCCGGACTACAAGAACGCCTCAACCTGATTACAGAATTCATCGACATCAATCGGTTTGGCGATATACCCGTTGCATCCGACCTCGACGATGGACTCACGGTCGCCTTTCATCGAGTATGCAGTGAGCGCCACAATCGGCATGTCTTCCCCGTACTGCTCCCTTATCTTCCTGGTAGCCGTCCAGCCATCCATTCGCGGCATGAGCATATCCATCAGGATCAAATCGGGCTTCTGACATGCTGCTTCAACTGCCTGAAGTCCATCGGAAGCGGTAATTACCTCGTACCCCTCCTGCTCAAGCAGAAACCGCGTCAGATACAGATTTTGAGAATCATCCTCGACGACGAGAATTCTCTCTGCCCTCAAAATAATCATCTCCCTGCGTCGTATGCCCCTGTACGCCAATCAGGCCGAAGTCATGCGCTGGGTGGTCCGGCCTCACCGCAAGTAATATTCGGTACAATACTACCACCTAATCGCGTTCTTCCCATCGATTCGTCCGCGATTTCTTCGAGTATTTCGATCAGGTCTTGCGGTAGCTTGTCCTCGATGCAGATGGTTTCAGTCGTCCGAGGGTGCTGGATCTCCAAACGCCAGGAGTGCAGGAACTGGCGGCCGAGTCCCCTGTCAGCCTTTCTCTTGCGCGACCCGTAGAGCTGATCTCCTACGACCGGGTGATTGATATGACTCATGTGGACTCGGATCTGGTGGGTCCTCCCTGTATAGAGTTTGCATTCCAGCAGTGTGTAGCCGTCATCGTTGTGCCCGGCGGAAAACCTCTCCAACACCTTGAAAGTGGTCACTGCCTGTTTTGCCGATGGCGAGCCAGACACACCCATACGCAACCTGTCCTTCGGATCCCTGGCCAGTGGCGCATCGATGAGACCATCATCAGGAGCTATAAAACCGTGAACCAAAGTGATGTACCTTCTGTCCATTGCTCTGACCTTGATGCTCTCCGATACCAAGGCTTGGGCAGTGTCGTTTTTCGCAACAACCATCAGGCCAGTGGTGTCCTTGTCGAGTCGATGAACAATCCCGGGTCGATCGTCACCCTGAAGGGTACCAAGTTCATCACAATGAGCCATCAGGGCGTGAACCAGGGTCCCGGTCCAGTTGCCATGCGCCGGATGAACCACTAGTCCAGCTTGCTTTGAAAGGATGATGATGTCGTCGTCCTCGTATCGAATGTCCAGGGGTATCCCTTCAGGTTCGATATGACGCTCATCCCTCGGAGGGATGACGATATCGATCACCTCACCCTCGCGAACCAAATATCGTTTGGACACCAGCCTGCCATCGACTGTGATGCTCCCCTCTTCAAGTAAACGCACAGCAGCTGAGCGGGAGTATATGTGCGCGAACTCGCCTAGCAGAGAGTCTATCCTTTGTCCGCTTTCATGAACGCGAACCACGTGTGTGTAGGCATGCCCTTTATCGTGGTTCATCCGAGTCTCCTAAATCTTGTGCAGAGATAGCCTCCGCAGCGGGTTTCTCGGCGGGTTCGGTCAATACCCAAAAGAGCAGCATGGCGATGCCACTGACGATTCCAACATCCGCGAAATTGAAGATTGGCCAGTCAATCAGCGTGAAATCGATGAAGTCCGTTACCTTGCCCAGAATAAGTCGGTCGATGAAATTTCCCGAGGCGCCACTTGTAAAGAGCGCCAAGGAGGTGACGACCCACTTGGTGTTCGGCTTCTCCTTGACCCAATATGCGACTGCGCCGACGATGACTATAAGGAAGGTGGCTATGAAGAGAGGCCTGGCGCCGGGCATCAGTCCAAAGGCTGCCCCCGGATTCCTGACATGTGTGATATGAAGTACCCCCTCGATCAGCGGAATCGAGTCGGACGCATGTAAATATGCTCGAACCATCGACTTGGTGAGCTGATCCAGCGCGAGCACCCCGCATGCAACGATGATGAACGCGACGCCAGGTCTTGGCGTCGTGATCAGCGAGATTCTTCGTCGGATTTGCACTGTACGCACAATGATGCCGTTGGGATCGCTTCCAGACGCTCGACAGGAATGTCTTTGCCACAGCGCTCACAAGTGCCGTAGTCGCCCCTGGCGATCCGGTCCAGGGCACCCTCGCGCCCGAGAAGAGCGGA
>DBEG01000111.1 GCA_002293965.1 Actinobacteria bacterium UBA912
GGATCCCGAAGATCCCCCGGTCGTCACTGAGGACCCGCCAGTGGATCCCGAAGATCCCCCGGTCGTCACTGAGACTGAGTCCACAGACGATGAGCCGTTCCTTCCCTTCACAGGCTCAATGGCAGTGCTTCCATTCGGCCTAGCTGGATTAGCCAGCATGGTAGGATACAGACTGCGTAGGTGGGTGAAGCAGGTCTGACCATCGGTGATTACTTACTCGAACAGAGAAGAGCCGGGAAACCGGCTCTTCCGCTATTGGCACACTCCTTGCTCCTCATAAAGCCGATGTATGTTGTTCGTGGGAGGATATCATCCCGATGTACAGGTCCAGCACATTGATCGCAATCGGCGCCGCGGTGCTCGTGGTAGCCATCTTTGCTTCGTTTGCGCCTGTTTGCCTAATGCCGAATTGTGCGATCTATGGCCTCATGGGGATAACGACTGACTGTGGTCAACGCACGATGGTCGAGGTCATTCCCGTCGCCATGCTGGTAGCTTTGACCCTTCTCTTCGTCGCAATCCTTGTGTTCACCCTTCAAGACTTTGTCGACCGGTATACTTCGGGTTTCGTTCCAGCGTACATCCAGTACGTGGAACCCCCGCCGCTCGATCGTCTTTCCACTCGGTTACGAATCTGATACCCCTCTAAGATAGTCGTGTCCGACGGCGCATTTTTGCGATGTCCTTGTCGGATGGAGCAGTCAACGCTTACCCCGGTCAAGTGCCGCGAGTAGGCAAGAACTCGACGGATCTAGAGGAGTGAATCAGTGGAAATATTCATCCCCATGCTCGTACTCGGGCTGGTCACGAGTCTGCACTGCGTGTCTATGTGCGGCCCGATGGTCATCACCTACGCGCTGAAAGGGACAGAGGAAGGATCTCTCGCCGAGAAGGTCGTTCCCAACCTTGCTTACCAGTTCGCAAAGATATTCAGCTACGTCCTTGTGGGACTGGCCCTGGGTGCTCTCGGCGGGCTGATAGACCTTGCGGCTCTTCGGCCTTATGTCATGGTGCTGGCAGGCGCGTTCATGATAGTGCTGGCGCTTGGAATGACGGGAAAGTTCCCGTGGGCGGCCCGGTTGACCCCGCGCCCGCCGAAGTTCCTGCTTGCAGCTATGAACAAGGTTCGAGTCAGGGCGAACACTCAGGCCGCCGCAGACCAGAGCTCACTTAGCACGCCTGTCTTCTTTGGGTTGCTAACGGGACTCATGCCGTGCGCACCGCTCATTGCCGCTCAGCTCCAGGCCATCGCGGCCGGTGATGCGCTGACAGGGGCGCTCGGCATGATGGCGTTCGGACTGGGAACGGCACCGTTGATGCTGGGCTTCGGCGTGGCGTCGAGTCTGCTGCCAACGAAACTGAAGCAGCGGGCGATGATCGTGCTCGCGGTAGTGGTGCTGGCGTTCGGTTTCACGTACCTGAACCGGGGGGCGATGCTACTTGGCTCGCCAGTGACCTTCCAGTCGATCACGCAGTCAATCCTCCAGGGGCCTGCACAAGGTCCCGTCGGGGGGTTCACGGCAGGACCTGACGGGGTCGTCGAGGTGCCGCTGACGATCGCCAATGTTCGCTTCGAGCCGGCTTCGGTGGTCATTCCGGATGGACAGCCCGTGCGGCTGATCGTCGATCGGCAGGAAGCCAATGCCTGCTCCGATCAGCTTGCGATCCCGCAGATGAACATACTGGTGGACCTGGAACCGAATGCCACAACAGTAGTCGATCTGCCGGCTGTGGCGGCAGGCACCTATACCCTCACTTGCGGTATGGGCATGATGGCCGGCAGCATAGTGGCTGGCGTCCCCGCGGCAGCATCAGGGGTATCCCCGCTTCTGCTGGTCTTGTTCGTGGTAGCAGCCATCGCCTTCGGCTTTGTTGCATACAGGCAGCGGAACCAAGCAGCCGAGCGGCAACCTGTTGACGACAAGCAGCGCAAAGGCGCACCCTCGACTGTGGAGCCAGCCCGGTATCTTGGATTCACTGTGACCGAGATGGCCGTGGTCGCGGGCCTGCTGTTGCTGGCGATAGTCGCCGGGCAGGTGCTTGGCGGGGTCTGACCCAAACAACGTAATGACTATGATTCTCACTAAGGAGATGGATCGATGACCAAACAGAATGTTACGAACTCAGGAGACCTGACGTTCATCAAGTACGCCCTGGTGGTAGCGCTGATACTGCTGGCCTTCCTCATGTCCTACCAGTTTGCCCGCGGCGGAGCTGCGGCTGAGGCCTCGTTGACCGAACAGTCGGCGGCAGCCGGAGGTTGCGGTAGCGGAGGCTCTGGCGGTTGCGGATCGGGATCTGGCGCGGTGGTGGAAGGAAGCACCGTTGTAGAAGCCGACGGAGTTCAGCGGATCGCCGTCGATACTTCGGCAGGTACCTTCACTCCGAATGTTGTCCGCGCCACGGCCGGTGTTCCGATCGAGATACAGTTCTCGCAGGCACCCGGCGGCTGTATGGCGGGTGTATGGTTCCCGCAATTCGATGTCATGGAGGACCTGGTTGGTGGACCGAAGACCGTGAGCCTGCCAGCACTCGAGCCGGGCCAATACCCGTTCTACTGCCAGATGCAGATGATCTCGGCCATGCTAGTGGTCGAGTAGGGAGGAGGAATGATGTCTGATACGACACATCGCGTGATCAAGGTACGAGTCGAAGGAATGAGTTGTCGTTCCTGCGAAACCTTGCTCACAGCGCAATTCAAGAATCTCGATTACGTGAAAGCGGTGCATGCCGACGCCACGGCGGGGACCATAACTCTGCACGTAGACGCCTCGCATGTAAGAACCGATGACATCATCAACACCATCATCGAGGCAGGGTTCGTACCTGGTGAGCCGCTCTTTGTCCAGTCTGTCCCTGAGATGTCGGCACCCGAACCAACGCTGGCCCCTACAGCTGAGCCGCCTTCGGTCGAAAGCCGCGAGGACAGCTTCGCCGTTACAGGCATGACGTGTGCGTCGTGCGTAGCGGTTATCGAGAAGTCGCTCTCGAAAGTCGATGGCGTGCTGAAAGCGAATGTCAATCTCGCTACCGAGAAGCTCTCGGTCACATACGATCCCACGCGAATCACGCAGGGAGGCATTACAGCGACGGTCGAACGTGCCGGTTACGGGGCTGTGCCGTTCAAGGAGGCTGCGGGCCCCAGTGAGAGTGGACACGTATTGCTCGCATTGACCGGCATGACGTGCGCTTCGTGCTCGGCCATAGTCGAGAAGTCGCTTCTGAAGGTCGAGGGCGTATCCTCGGCAAGTGTCAATCTGGCGACGGAGACGGCGGCTGTGGACTTCGATCCAGGTGTTACGGGCCTGAACGAACTCATCGCCGCCGTGCAGAATGTAGGCTACGGCGCTACTGTGAAGGTTGATTCGGTGGGTCCGGCAGGAGAAGGCGGCGACGCTCAGCGTGAAGCGCAGCGGGCTCACTACGATAAACAACTCTTCATGTTCATCATGAGCTTTGCGCTCGCCATCCCGGCGGTACTTGTTTCGATGGTTCCGCCGTTCATGGACCGCGTGCCTCTGGCCGTGGCCCAGTTCCTGACCAACACGGTCGGCGGAGCTTGGGATCCGATGATGGTCATGAAGTACCTGGCCTTCATACTGGCGACACCGGTGCAGTTCTGGGCCGGAGCGCAGTTCTACCGTGGGTTCTGGCATGCGATCAAGCGCCGAACCGGCAACATGGACACGCTGATCGCTATCGGCACTTCGGCGGCTTACTTCTACTCGCTGGCCACCACGTTCGTGCCCTGGCTGCAAAGGGAGCCGATCTACTATGAGGTCGCAGCGATGCTTATCGCGTTCGTGTTGCTCGGAAAGTTGCTCGAGTCTCACGCCAAGGGCCGGGCATCCGACGCGATCAAGAAGCTCATGGGTCTCGCAGCCAAAACAGCGAGGGTGGTGCGATCCGGTGTAGAGGTCGATATCCCGGTCGAACAGGTCGTCGTGGGTGACGTGATCGTCGTGCGTCCCGGTGAGAAGATCCCGGTCGACGGAGTGGTGATCGAGGGCTCCTCGGCGGTTGATGAATCGATGCTGACCGGCGAGTCGATTCCTGTTGAGAAGCATGTGGAAGACACCGTCATTGGCGCGACGATGAACAAGCTCGGTTCATTCAAGTTCCGGGCCAAGAAGGTGGGGCGTGACACAGCTCTCGCCCAGATCATACGCCTTGTCGAAGAAGCCCAGGGCTCCAAAGCCCCGGTCCAGCGTTTCGCCGATGCAATCTCGGCGGTATTCGTTCCCGCGGTGCTTGTCATCGCGCTGCTCACATTCCTCGCCTGGCTGTTCGTCGCACCCAACTTCGTGGACCCCGCGATTTACGCGGATAAGACGGTCTTCGTCAAAGCGCTCCTGACCGCTATAGCCGTCATCGTCATCGCGTGCCCGTGCGCTCTGGGGCTCGCCACTCCTACCGCGATCATGGTGGGCACCGGTAAAGGTGCCGAGAACGGTATCCTCATCAAGGGCGGAGAGGCCCTGGAGACCGCCCACAAGATCAAGGCGATCGTGTTCGACAAGACCGGCACTCTGACGTATGGCAAACCCATCGTGACGGAGTACGAGTCGTTCGGCGCGTTCGATCGTACCGAGCTGTTCCGTCTTTCCGCCGCGCTTGAGAAGTCATCCGAGCACCCGCTGGCCGAGGCTATCGTCCACCACGCGAACGAAGCAGGGCTCTCGCTCTCCAACGTGACCGGGTTCTCGGCGGTGCCGGGACATGGCGTGGAAGGCGTCGTCGAAGGTCGCCGAGTGGTTCTCGGCAACCGTAAGCTCATGGCGCGTGAAGGTGTGGATGTCTCGGCGTATCTGCACAGGATCGAGTCCCTCGAAGGGCAGGGCAAGACCGTCATGCTCGCCGCGATCGACGGGCAGGCCGCCGGACTCATCGCCGTGGCCGACACACTCAAGAGCAATTCGAAGGAGGCCGTCGAGCGGCTCACGAAGATCGGCATCGAGGTGTTCATGATCACCGGTGACAACCGGCGGACCGCCGAGGCCATAGCCGCTCAAGCCGGCATCAAGCCGGGTAACGTACTCGCCGAAGTGCTCCCTGAGCACAAAGCCGAGGAGGTCTCGAAGCTGCAGGCCCGTGGCCTGGTCACCGCTATGGTGGGTGACGGCATCAACGATACGCCGGCGCTGGCGCAAGCTGACGTAGGCATCGCGATGGGCGCGGGTACCGATGTGGCGATGGAAACAGGCGGAATCGTCCTTATGAAGAACGATCTGCGTGATGTGGTCACTGCAATCGAGCTTTCCAAGAGGACGATGCGCAAGATATACCAGAATTTCTTCTGGGCACTCGGGTACAACACGGCGGGCATCCCCGTCGCGGCGCTCGGCCTGCTTCGGCCAGAACTCGCGGGTTTGGCGATGGCGCTCTCCAGCGTAAGCGTCGTCATGAGCTCGCTGCTGCTTCGCCGCTTCAAGCCGAGTCTCGCGACTGAGCAAAAAAACAAGGGAGTGAAGTAGCCATGAATAGAAAGCGCATTGTAATCATAGGCGTGACTGCCTTGCTGTCGTTCGGTCTGGTCCTTTGGGGGATGCTCGTCCCGACGGAGGACATCATGGGCGTCATCGCCGACCCGGAGAATACCGCGATCGTTGTCTCCGACCAGGTGGACGCGGATGGAAGCGTCACCATCGATCTCGTCCGCGCACCCAGAGACGCTTTCGTCGTGGTGCATCAGAGCGAGGGAGGGATGCCGGGCAAGGCGCTCGGGTACACTCGTGTCGAGAAGGGTGAGTCCCGCGACGTCGTGGTCGAACTCGACCCCGATGTCCCACTGACGCCCGAGCTTGTCGCGGCCGTGCACGTCGATGCCGGTGTCCGCGGGGAGTTCGAGTTCGACATGGAGTATTTCGATCACAGTCCCGACAAGCCGTTCTTCGCGGACGGCAAAGAAGTAGCGGATTCGTTCCGGGCTGCCGAGTTCGGCGTTCCTGTCGACATGGGTAAGGCGTCGATCGAGGTGGGCGACCAGCCGCTGGGCGACACAGTCACCATCTCGAAGGTAGTCTCCCCGGCCGACGCATTCGTGGTAGTCCACAGGGCAACGGCCGACGGCATGCCTGGCGAGCGCATTGGGTATGCAGCCGTCGAAGGCGGAGAGAGCACCGGTGTCAGCGTCGAGATCACCGAGGAGCTATCCGGCCGTACCACGCTGATCGCAGCGATCCACGCCGACAAGGGCGTGTCCGGGAAACTAGAGTTCGATATGGAGGCTCCGGTCGCAAGCCCGGACCAGCCGTACTTCGCAGACGGCATGGAGGTCGCAGCCATGTTCGATGTGGGCGAATTCGGCGTCGAGGCCGAGAAGGGTTCGATCGAGGCCACCGATCAGGTGGGTGCCACGGATTCGATCAGGGTCGACCGTGTGGTTGCTCCTGCTGACGGCTGGATCGTCGTGCACCTCGACAAGGGTGGCGCGCCCGGTGCTCGTGTCGGCATCGAGCGGGTTGAAGCCGGGACATCGAGAGAGATCGATGTGCCAATCGACTCCGACAAACTCACAGAGAAGCTCTTCATTGCGCTTCACGCCGATCGTGGCGAGACCGAAATCTTCGAGTTCGACATGATGAACAAGTTCGATAGCCCTGACCAGCCATTCTTCGTTGATGGCGAAGAAGTGGCTGTCGCCATCAAGGTACGAGAGTTCGGCGTACCGGTTGCGATGGGTCAAGCCATGGTCGAAGCCGTGTCCCAGCCGGTGGTGAACGCGACGGTCAGAGTCGCTCGGGTGATATCACCGACCGGTGCGTGGGTGGTGGCGCATCTGGACAAGAACGGGATGCCCGGCAAGAGGGTCGGACTGGTCTATGTAGGCGCTGGCGAGAGCCGCGACATCACAATCCAGCTTGACGCGTCGGTGACGCTCACCGATCGGATATTCGTCGCACTTCACGCCGACCGCGGCGAGAAGGGCATCTTCGAATTCAATATGATGGATCGCGTGAACAGCCCAGATCAGCCTTTCTTTGTCGAGGGCATGGAGGTCGCAGCAGTCCTGCAGCTCGTGAAGTAGGTGAGAATCACTTGGTCGTCGGCTGACAGTGCGCCACCTGCCCTAAGGTGGTAAGCTCGGCCGACTGGGATTTATTCGAAAGTAAGGGAGATCGGATGCTGTCATTAGCGCTGCCGAAGGGTTCGCTGGAGGAACAGACACTTGCGCTGTTCGCACAAGCCGACCTGGAGGTCAAGAAGTCGAGTCGGGCCTACAACCCCACGATCGATGACCCCCGTATCGCGAAGGTGAAGATCCTGCGCCCGCAGGAGATACCCCTTCTCGTGCAGGACGGGTACTTCGATATCGGGCTTTCTGGGCACGACTGGGTGAAGGAAAGCGGCGCCGATGTGGTCGAGATCGCCGATCTCCCTTACGCGAAGACCGGCACCGGGTTGGTGCGCATGGTGCTGGCCGTGCCAGAGGAGTCAGAGATCTCCTCGGCGGGTGATATCCGTGCGGGAAGCCGGATCACCACCGAGTTCCCGAAGGTCACCAAGGAGTACTTCGATCGGCTGGGCGTCGATGTGGAGGTCCACTTCTCGTACGGCGCAACCGAGGCCAAGGTGCCCGAGATCATGGACGCGCTGGTCGACCTTACCGAGACAGGCGCGACGCTTAGGCGTAACGGGCTGAAGATCATCGATACCATCATGGAGTCCACGACCCGCCTGCTCGCAAGCCGGGCGGCGTGGGAGGATCCCGTCAAGCGTGTTGCCATTGAGGAGGTTCGCACCCTGCTGCTAGGCGTGATCGAGGCGCGCGGCAAAGTGCTGCTCTCGATGAACGTGAGCGAGGCGGTTCTCGATGCGGTCGTCGCGGCGTTGCCGGCGATGAAGCGCCCCACCGTGAACAGCCTCTACGGCTGCGACGGGTACGAGGTCACCACCGTTGCCGAGAAGCGCACCGTCAATGTGCTGATCCCGCAGCTCAAGGCTGCCGGAGCCGCCGACATCCTCGAGATGCCGATCACCAAGATCGTGCGATAGCGGCGAAGGGTCGGCGGCACGATGCGGATTGCTGTCATAGGCGCGACCGGCAGGACCGGGCACCACGTTGTGAGCCAGGCCCTCGGGCAGGGCGATGATGTGATCGCGCTGGCTCGGGACCCTTCAGCATTGGGCGTCACCCATCCCCGGCTGGAGGCGTACGCGGCCGACGTGCGTGACCTCGAGTCGCTGCGCGGTCCGCTGGCAGGTTGCGATGCGGTCGTCTCGGCGGTTGGGGAGAGGGCTTCGGCGAATACGGATCTGTACTCGGTGGGGATTGCCAACATCATGCATGCGATGGCTGCCAACGACGTCATGCGGCTCTCCGCGATCAGCGCCGTCGGGACGTTCGCCCGCGGGCACCGGAACCTGTCGCTGCCCTACAGGCTACTGCTGCGCACGACCTACCGCACCCTCTACGACGACCTGGAGCGGATGGAGACGCGCATCATGGCGAGCGGCATGAGCTGGACGATCGTCCGTCCGCCTCGGCTGGTGGACGGACCACGCACGGGAGAGTACCGGATCGGGCTGACGGGCCAACCGCTCGCGGTCGGCTCGAAGATATCGCGAGAGGACCTGGCCGGTTTCGTGCTAAAGTCCCTCAAGGTCGACACTTGGCTGCACAGAGCGGTCGTCGTCTCCTACTGACAGGATCCCCGATTCTCGAAAGGCCGATGATGTCACTCACTATCACGAGCACGGTGGAGCTATCCAATGGCGTGAAGATGCCGCTGCTGGGCTTCGGCACCTTCAAGATCACGGATGAACGCCAGGTGGTCGAGTCGGTACTGACCGCGCTGGAGGTCGGGTATCGCCTCATCGACACGGCATCGTTCTACGACAACGAGGCCGCAGTCGGGCGCGCCATACGCGAGAGCGGGATCCCGCGGGATCAGCTCTTCGTCACCACCAAGTGCTGGAACGACGAGCAGGGTTACCCCGACGCCCGTGACGCCTTCGAGCGCAGTTGCGAGCGCCTGGACATCGGCGTCGTCGACCTCTACCTCATCCACTGGCCGCTGGCCAGCAAACACGCTGGAACCTGGCGCGCACTCCAAGAGCTCTACGCCGAGGGTCGCGTGAGAGCGATCGGTGTGAGCAACTTCATGCCCGAGCATCTCGAACAGCTCGCCGAAGTGGCCGAGCTCCCGCCGACCGTCGACCAGGTGGAGTTCCACCCCAGGATGCAAGTCCCCGAGCTGGTCGATCATTGCCAGCGACACGGGATCGCACTGCAGGCGTGGGCGCCGCTCATGCGCGGAGCGATCGGTGATGAGCCCGAGATCGCCAAGATCGCGGCGGACCACGACCGGACCCCGGCGCAGGTGACGTTGCGCTGGCTTTTGCAGCGCGGAATCGCCACGATCCCCAAGTCCGTTCACAGAGAGCGGATCATCGAGAATGCCGCCATCTTCGATTTCGAACTGACTGCCGAGGAGTGCGCCCGGATAGACGCGCTTGATACCGGCGAGAGAACGGGCAGACATCCGGATAGCTGGGGGAGCTAGGGAGTAGCGAGGGGGTTTGTGCATGGAGCCGATCGGATTCGTAGGATGACGGGACCTGGCGTGCCATCGCGCATGGCAGCTTCGATCTTGATAGCGGCATGCGTGGTTCTGGCTGTTGGCACAGCGACGGCTCTTTCGGTGCCATTTTTTGAAAGAAATGCCTCCGGCTCTCCCACACACGAAGATATGGTCATCAGACCTCAGGCGATCTATGATCCGGTTAGCGATCAGACTTTTATCGTCTACCAGGGCTTCCGACTCAACCCCTTCATCACAGCCTACGATCATTCTGCGAGCGAGTGGATAGGCCCCTACCAGATCGGTACAAACCCGCTCAGTACAGGCATGCACGGAGGGCCGGCTTTGGTGATGCGGTCGGATGGTCACTTGGTCGTCTTCTATGGAGGGCATCTGACACCACTGCTCCACGCAGTGAGCAGGAGCCCACGTGACATCTCCACGTGGGCTTTATTGGGGCCGGTTACCGTGGAGATGACGGGGACTTCGGTCACGACGGGGACGGTCGCGCCTACAGGTTCCACTATCCAGCCAAGTGTGGTAGAGCCGACCAGGACTCCCATCTCGGCGACGTATCCACAGCCGGTGTACGAAGGGGATGGAGTCATCGCGCTCTACTTCAGACGAGATGACTCGATTCCAGAAAGGGGAGACTGGCAGGTCGTGCGCTCTTATCAAGGAAGCTTGAAAATCATCATGTGGGGTCAGCCCCAGATGGTCTTGGGCGGCTCGGTATTTCAAGATGGCTCGCTATTGCAGCCTCCCCAGCCTGATGTGCCTGAATCCTATTGGTATGTCAACATCGACTACGACGATGTGCACGGCACCGCCGTCGGCGCGATTCGGCGCATCACTACTCGGTCACAAGGAAACGATGTAGCGGTTCGTCGCGGGGTCTACTACATGGAGCAGTCGGTCGGGGGTACCTGGACAGCAGTTGGAGGGGCACCGATCGATCCAGTGCGCGACCGTTCAGCGATGCGAGCTTCCGCAGTCGTCATGCCTGAGGATGAATCTGCGGTAGTCAACCAGGTCGTCTTGCGCCGCGATGCATCTGGCCGCCCTGGGATGATATATCTGATCGGATCTCATGATACTCGTACGTATGAATGGCGCTTCTCGCGATGGAATGGCACACGGTGGATTCACAACACCATCGCCGAAACTGACAATTTCTTTGATGCCGGGACCTTCGAGTTCCTTCCAGACGGCACCATAGAGGCTTTTCTGACTACGGGCGGTACACCCGACGATCAGTGGTTCGACGACCTGAGGACCGCTTTTGACGAGTCGATGCGCGCAAGTAGGGGGGGAGACATCACTCAGTGGCGCTCAATCGACGACGGTGCGAGTTGGACCCATGTTCGCACCATCATCGAATCACCTGGCCCGCATGCGCGCTACAATAACCCGCAGATCGTCCAGGGCTACCATGGATCCGCACGAATGATATTCAGCGAATGGAACAACGACTCATCAAGTTTCATTCAAAAGGCCTTCTTGTGGGGTCAGGACGGGTTTATTGAGCGGCGCTTCACCCCTGATTTCCATCGGCTGGCTGGCAGAAACCGGATAGAAACAGCTATCGAGGTGTCGCGACAGGGGTTTCCCAACGGATCTAGGACCGTCCTCATTGCGGCAGCCCATGACTTCCCAGATGCGATTTCCGGTGTGCCACTGGCGCATGCCCTCAGGGCACCCATACTTCTCTCTCAAACGAGTACTCTCGATCCGGTGCTCGCCTCGGAGATTGCTCGCCTGAATCCGAACAACGTCATCGTGCTGGGCGGAGAGGGGGCCATCTCCCTGCAGGTCAGCGATGCCCTGGGTCGATTGACTAACTCTCGGGGGGTCAGGATAGGCGTGGAGCGTATCGGTGGGCGCGATCGGTACGACACATCGACCCAGATTGCACGGCGACTTGCAGAGATACGAGGGGCTCCCTCCACGGCGATTCTGGCGTCAGGGGAGGCATTTCCCGATGCCTTGGCTGCTGCTCCGTATGCCGCGCGTCGCGGCTATCCCGTGATCTTGACTCCGTCCAGGCAAGCCAACGCCTACGCCATGGCCTTCTTCGCCGGGTCCTGCATCGATCGCGTGATCACCGTGGGAGGACTCGGTGCCATCGAAGCGACTACCGTGGCTGCATACGAGACAATGATGGAAATTCCTCCGGGGCCGAGGTGGGAGGGGCTCGATCGCTATGAGACGGCACGTTTTGTCGCCGAGCAATCTCTTGCGGCCGGACACACTCTCGAGCGCTTCATCGTCGCAACCGGCGAAGACTTTCCCGATGCCTTGACGGGAGGAGTACTTGCTGCGAGGTACAACACCGTCGTTCTCAC
This sequence comes from Actinobacteria bacterium UBA912, assembly GCA_002293965.1. GTDB lineage: Bacteria > Actinomycetota > Coriobacteriia > Anaerosomatales > UBA912 > UBA912. Next base: position 11,870 of record DBEG01000111.1, read on the forward strand.
CTCGCCTCCTCGACAGTGGCATCCGGCGATGAGACGACTACTCCAGGATCGGGCGTACACTCCCGGAAGTAGCGTACTCGACGTATTTCTCTTGGGAGGAGATGCCGCGGTCGGACCAGAGCTCGAAAGGGAGCTTGCATCGCAGTTGATGTTATTGGAGTCACAACCTAGACGCTGAGGAGGAAGGGGCAATCGATGGAAGTGGTTGAATCATCGCAAGAGGTCGTCAGGGCTGTGGGGATCGGTTTGGGCTCTGCGATAGCCGTAGTGTGTTCGTGGGAGCGGAACAAATCAATCTTCTGGGCGGTCATCCACGGATGGCTCTCGTGGTTCTACATCATCTACTTTGCAATCACACGTTCACCTGAAGAGCGAAGCCCAGACTAGGCCGGGACAGCCGACCGAAGTGCTTCCAGCGCTGCGCTTATAGCAGGATGGCCGCTGCTCCCAGCCCGGATGAGCGCGGCGATCCTGCGCTGGATCCGGATGTCTTCGGGCAGGTGGAAGACCACGTCGGCAGATTCGGCGAATACTGCTAGCGGTGGTACAAGTGCCACCCCAAGTCCCGCACCGACCGCAGCGAGGATAACCTGGTAGTCGTTGCTGTGAAAATCGATGCGCGGCTCGTATCCCGCAAGGTTCGAGACGCGAACCTGCACTTCAAGGAATGGCGAGCCGTCTCGTCCCACGATCCAGCCCTCATCGGCGAAATCGGCGATCCGGACTGGCCCGGCGGCCAACGGGTGCTCCCGGGACATCGCGATGTACATGGGTTCGGTTGCTAGCAAATGCCTTTCGATGCCGCGCGTCGAGGTCGGGGCCAGCTGGTCGAATTCGTATGTGAGGACGACATCCATCTCACCGCTTTTGAGCATGGGGATGCTCTCTTCGGGTTCATGGTCGCTGACGATGGGCACCAATAACGGATGCGCGTGCTTCAGGGCAGCGACTGCGGGAACCAGTATGGTCCGGGCAGCAGTGGGGAACGCGCAGATCCGCAGAGGACCCACCGCGGTGTCGCCGCTGGCCAGGGTCGCCAGCTCGGCTTGGGCCTCTTCGAGGACGGCCAGGACCTTCTCGGCGTGGGCGACGAGCTTGTGTCCTGCCGGTGTCAGCCGGACTCCGCGACCCGATCGCTCGAGCAGGTTCACTCCGGTTTCGCGCTCGAGTGCGACCATCTGCTGCGACACGGCAGATGGCGACATGTACAGCGCTTCAGCGGCTGCCGCGATACCGCCGCGTGAGTCGACCTCTCTGAGCATGCGCATTCGGGTGACGTTTATCATTTAAGTAAATCTTACATGAGGATGAAGGAAACAGCAATGGAACTACCGCGTTTAAGGGTGCATAATGTTCGTGTACCCCCTTGCCGTCACTGGTGCCCACCGGTGGCGGCGCTCCATTTCTATGGGGCCGATTCGCGCTCCAGCAGCGTGCGTTTGCGCTCCAATCCCCAGCGATAGCCTCGCAATGAGCCGTCGGAACCGACGACCCGGTGACACGGGACGAGCATCAGGACCGGGTTCGCACCACAGGCGCTGGCTACTGCTCGCGTCGCCGAAGGGCGGCCGATGCACTCAGCAATCTGCGCGTAGGACGCAGTCTGACCCGGCGATATTCCGCGTAGCGCCTCCCAGACTTCCTGCTGGAACTGCGTCCCGCAGAGGTCTATCGGCACATCGGCAGGCCGAAGTGGTTCTTCGAGCAGGCCGGCCAGCGTGCGGACCCAGGGGGCGTCGGGCGCACGGGTGAGGGCGGGTGCGCGAAGTCGCGACTGCGCTTCGCATAGGAGCTGCTCGTCACAATCTCCGAGCGCCGCGAAACACACTCCCGCATCGGTCCAGGCGACGATCAGCTTCCCCAGTGAGGTGTCGGCGTAGTCGTAGCGGACGGATCGCATGCCCAAGTCCGGACTCCTTCCCGGTCTAGCTACAGGCTCCAGGGGCGCAGCAAGGCGCGGCCATGCGGACCAGTCGCTCCGAGCGCTGGAACTCGGGATCGAGCATGCAGGTCGGGTCCTCGCCCATGGGGTTGCCTTCGGCGTGCCACGCCTTCGTGCGACATCCGTAGCAGATGTGGAGGTACTCGCACTCGCCACACTTGCCGGTCACCGGGGTGTGCCTGAGCTCGAGCAGGTTGTCCGAAGCCTGCCTGAAGGTGGTGTCGCGGATGTTGCCGATCGTCCAGTCCTGCGCGAACTGGCAAGGCATGATGCCGCCTTCGGAGTTGATGTTCATGAGTCCCTTGCCCACGGGGCAGGCAGTCATGATCTTGAGCCGCTCCAGGGTGTCGGTGAGGTCGTATCCGAGCTCGACGAGTTTCTCGGCGATGTAGGGGACGAACGATGGCATGGCGCCGATGTCGTACTCGAGGCTCTTCTCGCCGCTCTCGATGGTCTCCAGGGTGTCCTTGAGGATGAAGTCGGCGAGCTCGCGCCATTGCGCTGCCGAGATGCGGTTGTCCTCGCCCTGCTCCGAACGGCCTGAGGTGATGAGATCGCACAGGTAGATCAGCCCGGCGTCGAGGTCCTTGGCTTCCTGGATGAGGTCGTAGACGTGTGGCCAGGTATCCTTGGAAACCGCGGTCTTGATCGCCACGCCAACGCCTTCTTCGCGAAGGATCTTTATCGCTTCGACGACGCGCTTGCGGGTTCCAGGCACGCCGACAAGGGCGTCGTGGAACTCCTCGGGTCCGTAGAGCGAGGTGGCGATGTAGCCGATGCCGATGGACTTGAGCCTCTTGGCGGTTTCGCGGTCGATCAGGGTGGCGTTGGTGGAGATGGTCACCCGGATGTCTTGCTTGCGCGCCTCGGTCAGCATCTCCCAAAAGTTGGGGCGCATCATAGGCTCGCCGCCGGACATGAAGAGAAGCGGTAGCTTGGACTCTCCCATCTGGCGGATGATGTCGATGGTCTCCTCGTCGGTGAGCTGCTCGGGCTTCGCGTTGGCGTCAGCGGCCATGTAGCAGTGGTCGCACAGCAGGTTACAGCGGTTGGTGATGTTCCAGATCACTTCACTGGGGCGTCCTAGCTTTGAGGCCTGGACAGCCTTGTTCTCGATCTCTGTGAGGGGGCCTTGTTTGAAGAACAGTGAACGTACGTGTGCCATAGCCGAGTCCTTCTTCCAGATGTCGCGGGTTGCCTGCTGCGGCGGGGTCGCAAGGACCCTGCGCCGGAGGTATCTTGCATGCGCAAGTCTACCACGCCGAAGGGCTCAGCGTCGAAGGGTGGGCAGTGTTTCGCGAGGGGGAGATCGGATCCGGAAGTGCGGCTAAGGCCTGACTCCCACATAGATGATCACGAGCGAGCCGCGCGGAGCGCTGAACTCGGGTATCGGATCCTGGGTCAGGACGATGCCGTCATCCGGGCTGACCTGCTCTTGGACGTCGACCTCGAACCCGGCTGCCTGTAACGTGGTTATAGCCTGCTCTTCGCGCATGTCGATGACTCTGGGCACTTTCACCAGGTCGCGGCCTTTGGAGACGCGGATGGTGACTTCGCCGCCCACCTTGATCGAAGCCCCAGCAGTGGGAGACTGACCGATGACCGTGCCTCTGGCAACGGTGTCACTGAACTCCTCGGCGACCTTCACCGCGAATCCTGCAGCCTCGAGTTGCCTACGCGCATCAGCCTGGGACATGCCTCCTACCGGTGGTATCTCACGCAGCTCGGTGCCCTTGCTCACTACGATGGTCACCAAGGCACCCGGAGGGGCGAGAGCCTCCGCTTCGGGAGCCTGTCGGATCACTGTGCCTTCAGGTTGATCGGAGTATTCCCGCTGGATGAGATTGAGCTCGAATCCAGCTTTGCGGATCCCGGCCAAAGCCTCAGGCTCACTCATGCCCACAAGATTCGGGATGCCTAGTTGCTCGGGACCCTTGCTGAAGACCACGCTGATCTCGGACGGAACCTCGACCTCGGTCCCGGCCTCGGGATCATGGCTGAGCACGGTGCCTGACGGCTCTTCCGAGTACTCGAAGGTTGCTGCTCCCACGGACAAGCCGATCTCGTCTAGGGCATCAGTGACCTGTTGTTCGCTCATTCCCGTGAGATTCGGGACCACGACGCGTGGCGCGGTCTGGAAGACTCCCAGGCCCCATGCGGTGCCGAACGCGATGATCACGAGGATCGTCGCAAGGGCGACCCATGGCCATGGGTTTCGCCTACGGGGGACGGCGCGGACTCTTGGAGGGCCCACTCTTTCGCCGTCGGAACCGATCTTGGGCATCACAGTGGTGGTGTCCATGTCGTGACTGTCGTTGACTGCCGACTCTATCGTGCGACCTGAAGCGACGCGTGATAGATCGCGGCCCATCTCGACAGCGGATGCGTACCTATCGGCAGGGTTCTTCGCCATCGCGCGCATGATGACCGCTTCGAGACTGCGCGGGATTGATGGGTTCAACTTGCTCGGGGCGACTGGTTCCTCGTTGACTTGCTTGAGCGCCACTGCCACGGGGGTGTCGGCATCGAAGGGCACGCGGCCTGTGGCCAGCTCGTAGAGGACGACGCCCAGCGAGTAGAGGTCGCTTGCGGGGGTCAGTTCGCGGCCTTGCGCCTGCTCGGGACTCACGTAATGTGCGGTTCCGAGGACGGAGCCGGTTTGCGTCATCTGGGTGTTGCCCGCGCGTGCGATGCCGAAGTCCATGACCTTGATCGCGCCACCCGGCGTCAAGACGATGTTGTGCGGCTTGATGTCGCGGTGGATGATGTCGTACCCGTGAGCAACGGATAGCGCTTCGGCGACCCGCAGGCCGTACTCCGCGACCTTCGCAGGGTCGACCGGGCCACGCTCGGTGATGAGATCCTTGAGGTTGGTGCCGTGCACGAACTCCATGACGATGTAGTAGGTCGAGTCGTCCTGGCCCCAGTCGTAGATGTTGACGATGCCCGGGTGCGACAGGTTCGCGGCCGCCTGGGCCTCCTGGCGGAAGCGGGCGATGAACGATGGATTCGCGGCGTAATGGGAGTGGAGCACTTTGACCGCTACTGTCCTGCCTAGGACCTCGTCGACGGCTTTGAACACCTCGGCCATGCCGCCAGCACCGATCTTCTCGGTGACTCGGTATCTCCGGCCGAAAACCATGTCGCTCACGTGGTGATTCCTTTCGCTTCCCTCGTAAGGCGCCATCCGTGCGGACGCCTCGCTACAGTGTAGCCTAATATGTGCCTCATCGTCCCAGTGCCGCTTGGATTATCTCACGGGCGGCGGGTGCGGCCTGCCGCCCACCGGTTCCAGCATTCTCGAGCACGATCGCCACGGCGACAGTGGGCTTGTCGGCAGGGGCGAATCCGATGAACCAGGCGTGGGGGTCGGCGTCACCTCCGGTCTCGGCGGTGCCGGTCTTGCCCGCGACCTTCACACCGCGGATCACGGCGGCCCTTCCAGTGCCGCGGTCGACCGCGGCGACCATCATCTCACTGACAGCGTTCGCTGTTGCCGAAGAGCAAGCGGTGCGCCATATCTGCGGACGGTTGCTTGAGATCACGAGCCCGGCGCGATCGGTGACGTGGTCGATGA
>DBEG01000069.1 GCA_002293965.1 Actinobacteria bacterium UBA912
AGGATGGTCAGCGCAACTGCACCGTAAAGATGATGTCTTACCGTACCCCACAAACTAACTTTCCTGTTCGAGATCCATTCCGCGTCCTTTAGCAGACTCAAGGCGGTGAACGGTGCGATCAACAGCAGCAGGGCGGCAATAGATATGATTGTTGCAACTGCGGGCGTGCCGATCAGAATGTTGACACCAAGTAGTAAGAGTCCGGCCCCGAATGCCGCTGGGAGAGAGTAGATCAACCATCTGCACAACGCGATCTCGTTTCCATTCAGGCCGCACGCTTTGTAGAATCGAGCATATTCCTCGATAGCGAAATTCATATCCGCTTCTGCCAGGGCGAGAAGGTCGTCCTCATCGATTCCCTTGAGGTGGTCGATCTCATCGAGAGGTCTATCATCGTCCCTAGCTGAGTGCACGAACATCAACCCGGCGTAGGCAAGAATGCCCGTTATGGTGATGTGAACAAGAAGAGCCACATCCATCGATGCCGGGTCTTCAGGAGCCAGGATAAAAGCCCCGGACAGATAGATCGCAACAAGTATGATGAATAGGATCGCGATCTCTGCCCTGCGCTCCTTGGTTTTCAGTACATATAGATCGCCCCATTCCTTTTGGATGATGCTGCCATACCGGCTTGATAACAGTCTTTGTGAGACTTTGGCTGTCAGCGGATCCAAGGCCTCGATCATTCTCAGGGCTAAGGCCTTGCCCAGGGTTCGGGGATTCTCTTGTTTGGTCAGATGCCTCGACATCACCCTTTGGGTCAGCAGGAGCCCCGCACCTGAAAACACCAACGCTGATACGAATATCCAGACCAACAAGGTAAATCCAGCTGGCGCATTGCCCAAAAGAAAGTGGCTCAAGGATGTGACAGTCACGCTTAACGGGAGGAGGGACGTCAACACATGTTCTGCTGCGGTGATCTGTGTGGTGACTTGAGGCATCACCAGAGGAATCCCGAAGATGAATACTGCGAGGATCAAAAAGATCGAAATGAAGTTAAGGATCCCGAAAAGACGTGTGACGGGCTCCGCGCCAAAGATCCTGGACAGAAGAACCGCCGCAAGAACACCTGATGAGGAAGGCACTATCGAGAACAGATAAAGCACAGGCAACAAAAGCAGGTAGTAGTCGAGGGGAGCCCCCATTGCCATGCCAAGCGCGAAAAGGGGTGCGACTCCGAAAATGATAAGGCACAGCAAGGGCGATATAGAAAAGAATGTAGTCTTGAAGAAGCGAAAGCCGATGATCGCAAATACCTCTCGGTCGCTCAACCCGTCGTGTTTATTGCTGATAGGCTCGAAGTGCCGCTCGTCAAGCATATCCGGCCAGGTCTTTTCCAAGGCTAGGAGGAACATCAGAATAAACAGTGCGATCAACACGAAGTATGAGATAGATAGGGCCGCTGCGTTAGCCTGTGCGGCATCCGACCGCTCGATGATGAGGGATGCAGCCGACCCGAATCCATACACTATGCCAGCCGACATAAGCGAGATCCCGGCAAGCCAGATAGGTGTGGTGATCAGCAGTGAGCGCTTGTTCTCAGAGAGCATACCCTTACCTGCCAGGATCTCGGCATGGAACAGCTGGCGCAGGATATCTCTTGCGTTAGAAGTCATGGGTGTCTGGCTCTCGAGCCAGCATCGCCTGATGGCAGTCTTCTGGTTGTCATGCTTGTCATTTCTCTTTGGGGGAGTGGCGGGAAGCCTGTCGTTCTCAGTCTCTACCAAAGATCAGGACCCCATCGCTGCCCATGCACCCGTGCACAAGGCGCACAAAATAGATTGCCGGTTCGACCGTCACTGGTCATCGTAGTGCACACAGGATTTGCGCAGTGGCCAAACGCCCACTCTACAGCTTGTGAAGCAGCAGCAACCGCGCTGATACGAAATATCCATGCCACAGCAGTGATTACCCCAGCGGTACCTATAACAGTCGCGAAAGTCACGGGCAGACCTACTCTCATGACTACAGCTACTGCTATCAGGTTTGTTGTGGTAATAGGGATACCGAGTCGGATCAGTGCTGCCGTAGCCACCGCTGGCGCGATCTTCCAAAGCGGATTCACTTGTGTTGAGAGCATGATCTGCCCGTCATGGAAAGTGACATCGAAATCCTCGATGGATACTCTTTCTACCTCACCTTCTGCGGGGAGCAGGAAGTAGTTGCCCTCCCTTTGCAAAGGAACTTCCCTGCCATCTACGATCGCTGTTTGCGGCCATGGGAAGGGGTGCTGCGTGCGCTCATTTCCCCGGCCCTCGAAAACCAATACAGGCTGACCATCGATAACCCGGACCTCTGCGTCAAGGTAGATGGTCTCCTGCGCTTTGCGTTCGGCCTTACGGTCTTGCCCTCCTCTTTGCGCGGCAGCCGCTGGCATCACATAAACCGATGCCATCAATACAGTGGTCACACACACACAAACGAACTTCATTACCTTCTTCATTTCTGTATTGCCCCCTAATAGTCGTTAAGCGAAACAATGGACCTACAGGCTTCCCGCCTTTGCGCCCGCGCGAAAACGTGCGGGTTGAATCAGGTATACCCAATTACTCTCGATATTACTTGCTGATATTGAAACCTGTGGGTATTTCCCAGAAATCCGTCCTCTCTACGCGCTCCACACAGCTCCGTTGCCGCAGGTTTCGACTTGTGCTTACATGTTTCTTGGGGGGCGGCCCCGATCACTGTCAGTGGGTTTCGTAAAATGAGGAGGGAATACATGAAAAGGGTCAGTTTGGTTCTGCTCACGCTCATCACGAGTATGGTTATGTTCACTTCCAGCGCGTTCGCTGTGACTTTTCCGATACCTTCGCCTCCAGCCCCGGCCCCGGGGCTGCCAGTGGTGGAAAGGCAAGTTCCTTTCAATATTGCTGTTCCCAGAGAGGGTGCGTGGTCGCAGACGTTCTCGCTTGCACCTGGACGGCGATTCGGGGTGACTCTGCATTCTACTAACGCCTTCCGAACTCCTGTCAACATGCAACTTTTCTGCGCAGCAACGAACCGTGCTATGGGTCCGGTGGTGAGGGTTCTCCCGAATCGCACACTCCATCACTTGGGGACGAACACCATGTTCTCTGCCCGAGATGTCCGGGTTCGATTGACTCACGTGGACATGCTCACGGCAGGATTTCCCATTCAGGCCAGAGGCGTGTGGCACTGGAACTACTAGAAGAACGGGGCCGCCCCTCTTCTCGGCATGCTGCATCGATTGGTTGGTGACCCTTGGCACGCAAGCCTGACCGCCAACGCGCGTCGCGATCCACGATGGGCCAGAGTGAAAAGGTGAACCATATTCCACCGCTTCATGCTATAACGAAATCATATTTCGACCCGCGTGCCTTCTTGACGCGCACAGACGTGCTGTTCGAGCGGCTTGCCGCCTGCGAGTTCTGATCCCGGCAGATTCTGAAGCGAGAAAGGTTTTCGATGGAACCAGTGAAGATCATCCCGTGTCTGGACATGAAGGACGGCCGCGTCGTCAAGGGCGTGCACTTCGTCGAGTTGCGTGACGCGGGCGACCCCGTCGAGAACGCAGCGTTCTACCGTGAGGCCGGTGCCGACGAGGTCGCGATGCTCGACATCGCCGCCACGCTGGAGGGCCGCAAGACACGGCTCGCATGGGTGCGGGCAGTCGCTGAGGCGCTGGGTGACACGCCGCTCATCGTCGGCGGCGGCATCAACGAGCTCGCCGATATCGACGCGCTCTTCTCGGCGGGGGCGGCGAAAGTCTCGATGAACAGCGCAGCGGTGGCGAGGCCCGAGTTCATCGCTGAGGCCGCCGAGCGGTTCAGCAGCGCCCGGGTGATCGTCGCCATCGACGGAAGGCGCAACGCCGAGATGCCCTCGGGCTTCGAGGTCGTCGTGAGCGGGGGCCAGAAGCCTACCGGCATCGACTGCGTGCGGTGGGCGCGCAGGTGCGAGGAGCTGGGCGCGGGCGAGATCCTGCCGACGAGCATGGACGGCGACGGGACGCTGGCCGGCTACGACCTCCCCTTCACGCGCGCGATCGCCGAGACGGTGGCGCTACCCGTGATCGCCTCGGGCGGCGCGGGGACGCTCGAGCACTTCTTGGAGGGCGTGACCGAAGGCAAGGCGACCGCGCTTCTGGCCGCATCGGTCTTCCACTTCCGGACGTTTACGGTCGCGCAGGTCAAGGCGTTCCTCGCCGAGAAGGGCATCCCGGTCCTCTAGGGACTCACACTTCCCAGATGATTACGTTGACGTTGGCCGCAGCCGCAGCCTGGCGGAGCGCATCCTCCCACGCGGACTCGTCCGGGCCAGTAGGGGCCTCCACCGTGGCGATCATAGTGAACAGCGGAACGCCGCTCACCGCTGCGGGAGTCACGAAGGTGTCCATCGTCTCAATGCTGATGCCGTGTGTGGCAAGCTGTGCAGCGATGTCGTGCACGATCCCCTCATGGTCGGCGCCTTCGACCGTGATCTGATACGCCGAAGTGGCACCTGCAACGGCACCGTGCGACGCGGGCTCGGTCATCGCCATCGTGACCTTGTAGCCGTCGGCAGCGAGCCGCTCGATCGATGTCTCCAGCGCTGCGGCCTTCTCGGCGGGTATGCTCACGAGCATCAGCATCGCGAACTCGCCACCTAAGCGCGCCATTCGGCTCGCTTCGACGTTTCCGCCCAGCTCAAGCAGGCGTCCGGTGACATCTTCGACGATGCCCACTCGGTCGGGCCCGGTGATCGTCAACACTGCGTTTTCGCGCATGTATCCTCCACGTTGCACGGGTGCTCTCGCTTAGATTACCGCAATCGCCCAAAATGTGCAGTCCCGGCCGTGGAGCGTGGGTGCCTAAGCTGGCATCGCTCTTGCTCCAGTGTCATCCCTATATGCTACAGTCACCGTGTCCTGCCCCCGATTCGAAAGAGAGGTCGACAATATGAGCATCAAGGGGACCCGTACCGAGCAGAATCTGCTCAAGGCGTTCGCAGGGGAATCACAAGCGCGCAACCGTTACACCTACTACGCGTCGATCGCGAAGAAGGAAGGATTCGAGCAGATCGCCGCATTCTTCGTCGAGACCGCTGACAACGAGCGTGAGCACGCCAAGATCTTCTACAAGTATCTCGAAGGCGGCGAGGTAGAGATCACCGCATCGTACCCGGCTGGCACACTGAGTACCACCGCCGAGAACCTGCTTCACGCCGCCGACGGCGAGCTGATGGAGTGGGGCACCCTCTACCCTGACTTCGCGGACATCGCCGACGAAGAGGGCTTTCCCGAGGTCGCCAAGTCGTTTCGCGAGATCGCGAAGGTCGAAGCGTTCCACGAGGCCCGCTACCGCAAGCTGCTGGACAACGTGAACAGCGGCGCAGCGTTCACCAAGCCTGCTTCGCTCACATGGCACTGCCGCAACTGCGGGTACGTGATCGAGGGCGCGTCGGCCCCGGACGAGTGCCCTGCTTGTGCGCACGCTCAGAAGCAC
>DBEG01000039.1 GCA_002293965.1 Actinobacteria bacterium UBA912
AACAATGATTCTGCAGACTGCGTATCGTTGCGACCCTGATATTGCAGTCTGTGTAAGGACAGTGTAGTTCATGATTATGCCTGTGACAACTTCGCGAAATGGGCTGATATCGCTTACGCTCGAGATACCGCAGTCTGTGTAAGCGACACTGAGCCGACGAGCGGCCAGCGTGTCTGAGATTCTACGCGCCATCGAGCGGACTGCGCACTCCTCGGCCCCCCTTGTTGAGAACGTGCGTGTAGATCATCGTCGTGTTCACGCTCTTGTGTCCGAGCAGTTCCTGGATCGTTCGAATGTCGTAGCCCGATTCGAGGAGATGCGTCGCGAAGGAGTGGCGGAGCGTGTGGCACCCGACGTGCTTGTCGATATGCGACCGGCGTACCGCTTCTTTGAACGAGCGCTGCAGCACCGTCGGATGCATGTGATGCCGGCCCTGCTGCCGGGTCTGCCGATTGACCCACCGGCGCTCCTGCGGGAAGAGCCACTGCCAACGAAACTCCCGCGGTGCGTTGGGATACTTCCTGTCCAGTGCAGAAGGCAGCTGCACTCGCCCCCACCCGTCGTCCAGATCGCGGTCGTGAATGCGCCTGACCTTCCCGACGTGCGCCGACAGCGACTCGGCTAGCGACGAGGGCATCATCGTGACCCGGTCTTTACCGCCTTTGCCGTCCCGGACCGTGATCTCACATCGGGCGAAGTCCACATCCTGCACGCGCAGTTGCAGGCATTCCATCAGCCTGAGCCCGCTGCCGTACAGAAGCGAAGCGCCCAGCCGGCGATCGCCTTCAAGGTGCTCGAGCACCGCATGGACTTCGCCGCGGGTCATGACGACCGGCAGCCGGGTGGTCTTCCGCGCGCGGATCAGCCCATCGAACTCACCGAGCTCCCGGCCGATCACATGGCGATACAGGAACAGTAGCGCCGAAAGTGCCTGAGTCTGTGTTGAGGCGGCTACGTTCTCGTCCACTGCAAGCGACGTCAGGAACTCGTTCACGTCCGCTTCCCACAGGTCGTCTGGGTGCTGCATCCCGTGGAAGTGCAGGAACCGCTTGACCCACAGGCAGTAAGCCTGCTCGGTGCGTCGGCTGTAGTGGCGCGAGCGCAGCGCGTCGCGCAGATCTTCCATGAGCATCCGCGTGTCCCGTATTTTGCATCTCCACAGGACACAAGAACAGCACACGAATCCAACCCGAGTCCGACCAGAATCTAACCCTGCGCAGTCTACCCGCGAAGCTTACGCCCTCTCGAGCGCCTTTGCCGTCGTACCAGCCGGCGCGACGCTCGCGACCGGTCGTGGTGCCGTACTCGTGACCGACCTCGATCAGGTGTCGTCCGACCTCGTCACGAACGGGTACGTCCCGTGGTCCAGGTCGAGCAGCGTGCCTTCCGCGCCCTCGAACAGCACCCACTGGTCCGCGTCGAGCGCCTTGTTGATGGTAAGCGACGTGTCCGCGATATGCGCATGCGCAATGCGTTAGGTAAACTGGGAGAATTGGTGAACCCCTGCCCGAGCGCATGTCACCTCCATTTAGTAAGATATCAGTAAGGTTCTTAAAAGACGCTGGTCCTGACAGGAGAAGACACGCCAACATGGTCCCAAACACCAAAGAAGCGCAGCGAGCCGAGCTCCACAAGACGATCTGGCGTATCGCGAACGACCTTCGCGGCTCCGTGGATGGCTGGGACTTCAAGAGCTACGTGCTCGGCATCCTCTTCTATCGCTTCATCTCCGAGAACCTCACCGCCTACCTGAACGCGCACGAGCGCGCGGCGGGACGCCCTGACTTCGACTACACGAAGATCTCCGACGCCGATGCTGAGTTCGGTCGCAGCGAGGCCGTAGCCGAGAAGGGCTTCTACATTCTGCCGAGCGAGCTTTTCGCCAACGTCCGTGCGCGGGCCGCTGCCGACGAGAACCTCAACGAGACGCTCGAGCGCGTATTCCGCAATATCGAGGGCTCGGCGGTGGGCGCAGATAGCGAGGACGACATCAAAGGCCTCTTCGACGACCTCGACGTGAACAGCGCCAAGCTGGGGCCCACAGTGGCCAAGCGCAACGCCAAGCTGGTGAAAATGCTCGACGCCATCGGCGACTTGCCGCTTTCCAACGGCGGCGTATTTTCGAACAACAGCATCGACCTGTTCGGCGATGCGTACGAGTACCTCATGCAGATGTACGCATCGAGTGCGGGCAAGTCTGGTGGCGAGTACTACACACCGCAGGAAGTGAGCGAGCTGCTCGCGCGTATCACCGTGGTGGGCAGAACCAAGGTGAACAAAGTCTATGACCCGGCGTGCGGGTCGGGGTCGCTGCTACTCAAGTTCGCGAAGGTCTTGGGCAAGGATAACGTGCAAACTGGCTTCTTTGGCCAGGAGATCAACCTGACCACCCACAACCTTGCGCGCATCAACATGTTCTTGCACGACGTGAATTATAATGAGTTCAACCTCGTGCACGGGGATACGCTTACCGACCCGGCGCACTGGGACGACGAGCCATTCGAGGCGATCGTCTCCAATCCGCCGTACTCCATCAAGTGGGACGGCGACGCCAACCCGCTGCTCATCAACGACCCGCGCTTTGCGCCCGCCGGTGTGCTCGCGCCCAAGTCCAAGGCCGACCTCGCCTTCACCATGCACATCCTGAGCTGGCTTGCAGTCGACGGCACCGCGGCAATCGTTGAGTTCCCGGGCGTGCTCTATCGCGGCGGCGCGGAGCGCAAGATCCGCAAGTACCTCATCGACAACAACTACGTCGACACGGTCATCCAGCTGCCGCCGGACCTGTTCTTTGGCACCACGATCGCCACCTGC
>DBEG01000020.1 GCA_002293965.1 Actinobacteria bacterium UBA912
GATGAACCTGACCTACGTCGATCTGGGAACCTACGACATCGACCCCAACGCTGCTGTCAATCTATCGTCGGATCTAGCGCGGCGCTACACGGTGCTGCCCATCAAGGTCCAGGATGACGAGCTTATTGTCGCCATGGCCGATCCGGCGAACATCTTCGCCATCGATGACCTCAGGATCGTCACAGGGCAGGAGATCCGCCCCGTCGTCACTGCCGAGGGCGATCTACTCGCCGCCATTGAGCGGTTCGCGTCGTCGCGCCAGAACATCGACGAGATGGTCGGCGACGTGGAAGACAGCGTGACAGTCGATTCCGGTGACAAGGAGTCCGACGAAGACTCGGCACCAGTCGCTAAGCTACTGAACCAGATTATTACCGAAGGTATCCGACAGGGTGCTGGGGACATCTATATCGAGCCGTATGAGAAGGAGATGCGTATCCGGTTCCGGATAGATGGCGTCTGCCAAGAGATCATGCGCAGCCCCAAGAAGCTCAATAGGCAGCTCATCAGCCGCCTGAAGATCCAATCAAGCATGGACATCGCAGAGAGACGCATCCCCCAGGACGGTCGTTTCGGCGTTGTGCTGGACGGCAAGGGAGTCGACTTCCGAGTAGCGGTGCTTCCCATCGTCAACGGCGAACTGGCTGTCTTGCGATTGCTTCGCAAGGACTCGATCATGATGTCCCTGAAGGATCTGGGCTTCCTGCAGCAAAACATGGACAGACTCTTCGACGCCCTTAAGCTACCGTACGGCGCGATATTGGTGACCGGCCCCACCGGTTCGGGAAAATCGACCACGCTATATGCCGCAATCAACGAGACCAACGACCCTAGGTCGAACCTTATCACGGTCGAGGATCCCGTCGAGTACAGACTTGCTGGCCTGTCGCAAGTCCAGGTGCACGAAAGAGCCGGACTGACATTCGCAGCCGCCCTGCGCTCGATCCTTCGCCAGGATCCCGACAAAGTCATGATCGGTGAGATCCGAGACAAAGAGACCGGGACGATCGCCATCGAAGCCGCCCTCACAGGCCACCTCGTGCTGTCCACGCTCCACACCAACGACGCCCCTTCGGCAGTCACCAGACTTACCGAGATGGGCATCGAGCCGTTTTTGACCGCCTCGGCGATCACATGTGTGCTCGCTCAGAGGCTCGGGCGTCGCTTGTGCAGTAGCTGCAAGGAATCGTATGTCCCAGATGAGTCAGCTCTCGAGAAGGTGGGCTTTCCATTCACTCCGGGTTCCCCGCCGCAGATATTCAGGGCGAAAGGGTGCAAGAAGTGCAACAACATCGGCTATAAGGGCCGGATGGGTATACACGAGGTTCTTACGATGTCGGAGACCATCGAGCGCATGACGGTCGAGCATGCATCTGCCGACGAGATCAAGAGACAAGCCATCGAAGAGGGGATGCTCACCCTTAGGGACGATGGCTTTGAGAAGGTCAAGATGGGACTCACTTCCATTGAGGAGATCTTGCGGGTCGTCGTCTGAGCGACTTCCCCGCACTCTGCGCTCTGCATGCGATAAGCTGTTGTTTCTTGTGGCTCGTTCGTGAGAGACTAGCGGGTGAGTCCGGTCTTGACCGGAACGCTGGATATTTGGCGGTCAAGCAGCTAAAGGGAGGTGTCACGAGCGTATGACGAAGAGTGGAGTGGGAGATTATTTCATCAGCGACGAGGATGAGGATTATCTTGAGCCTGACGAAGACATCATCTTGCCTTCAGTAGTTGTTGCTGCCGAGCCATCCGCAGGACTCCCTATTCCGGAGGCTGTGCCGATACCCGCTGTTCCCGAAGTCATACCAGCGCTGGAGTGTCCCGTTGCCACTCCCGTCACCGAAGCACCCCCAGCAGGCCCGGCTCCAGTCGCCCAGGTACAGGTGCCAGTCGAGGTCAGCGTAAAACCTGCATCGCGGGAAGACCGGCTGGCTCAGGCGCTCAACAACCTGATGCTGGTATCACCTGATGTCGAGGCTGCGGCACTTGTCAGTATGGATGGCTTCGTGATGGCGTCGGCCCTACCTGCGGGGATGCAGGAAGACCGAGTCGGCGCTATGTCCGCCGCCATCCTCGGCTTGGGCGAGCGGGCCGCAGCAGAGCTGGGCAGAGGTCACCTCACCCAGGTGTTCATCGAGGGCGAGGACGGGTACGTCATCCTGATAGCAGCTGGTGAGCGCGCTGTTCTGACAGCTCTCACACTGTCGAAGAGCAAACTGGGATTGGTTCTGTACGACATGAAAGCCGCGGCCGACGAGATGGCCGGGATTCTAGGATAGATCGAGTGCGGATGCCGCATCGTAGAAGGGTTCGAACATAGCTCATGGCTCTGCGCGGTAACCTTAGAGATTTCAGCCTTCCTGATGTCTTTCAGCTGATAACGTTCAGCAAGAAGACCGGGGTGCTCCGTATAGCGCGTTCCGACGGACCGCTGGGTTCCGTGTGGTTCAGAGACGGCGAAGTCTTCTTCGCTCAGTCCAACTGGCGCGTCGAATTGCTGGGCGAACGTCTCGTTCAGGCTGGTCGCATAACTCCACCGGCACTCGCTCGCGCACTTGAGATTGCCGATTCACCGTCCCAGCAGGGTAGGCGCTTGGGCCAGATTCTCGTTGACGAAGGCTACATCACCGACAAGGT
>DBEG01000064.1 GCA_002293965.1 Actinobacteria bacterium UBA912
GGGGCGGGGGGGGGGGGGGGCGACCGCGGGCCCCCCCGCCGAAGTCCGCAAGCGGGTGCAAGGTTCGCGTGGCATATCGCGAGCGCCAGGGCGTCTGCGGCATGCTCCGGGGCGGGCGCAGCGGGCAGATCGAGCATCACCCTGACCATGAAGGCGATCTGATGCTTCTCGGCCCTGCCCTGGCCTACGACCGCCGACTTGACCTGCGTCGGCGCATACTCCGAGAAGGTGACCCCGGCATCTGCAAGCGCAAGGATGCACACACCGCGGGCTTGTCCTGTGGCTAGGGCAGACTTCGGGTTCATCCCCAAGAAAACGCTTTCAACCGCGGACTCTGTGGGAGAGTAACGCTCGATGACCTCTAGCAATCCTCGATGGATGTCCCCTAAGCGTGATGGGAGCGAGCGATCCGCTCTCGTGGCGATGCAGCCGTACGCCAGGCAGCGCCTCTTGGAGCCAGAGACTTGGATCACGCCCCAACCGGTATTCCTGAGTCCCGGATCGATCCCGATTATGACTTTTGAGGTCACCTGTGGCCCTTCATCCGACCGAACATATGTTCAGGGTACCACCTTTAGGCAACAGTGGCCAAGTATAGGATCACTCCATGGACGCAAGGATCTCGTCGGTCAAGGCCATGGTGTGATAGACATTCTGAACGTCGTCCAACTCCTCAAGCTGGCCGATCAGCTTCAATACTCGCATCGCCTCGGCGGGATCGAGTACGGTTTCCGTCACCGGCTGCATCACGAGTTCCGCTGAAATGATGATGACCCCGGCGTCCTCGAGGTGACGCCTAACGATGGCGACCTCGGTCGGAGCGCAAATCACGACCCACTCCTCCTCTCCGAATGCAACGTCATGGGCACCAGCCTCGGCGGCCAGGAGGGTGAATTCATCAGCATCCATAGCGCCTGAAGGTTGGGTCAAGATCTCGCCCTTGCGCTCGAACTGGAATTCAACGGATCCGCTGGGGCCCAGACTTCCGCCGGCACGCGAGAACAGCCTGCGGACGTCCGCTGCGGTGCGGTTACGATTGTCAGTCAACGCCTCGACGTAGATGGGCGCCCCCGCCGGACCGTAGCCCTCATAAACCACGTCGACGTAGTCGTCTCCACCGGCGATCTTGAAGGCATCAGCGATGGCAGCCTCTATCTTATCCTTTGGGAACGAGTAGCTGCGTGCTTTAGCAATCGCAGCCGCCAAGCCGGCGTTGTTGTCAGGATTGGCATCGTTGCCACTTCTTGCAGCAATTGAGATGTTGCGCGAGAGCTTGCTGAACATCGCCGCGCGTTTCTTATCCTGCGCAGCTTTACGGTGTTTGGTCGTCGCCCATTTGGAGTGTCCAGCCATCAGCGAGCCTGGCTCCCAACCACGTTTTCGACGAAGTACCTGTGTATGCGCAAATCGCCGGTGAGTTCCGGATGAAAGACAGTCGCCAGCATGTCTCCCTGACGCGCAGCCACCACCTTGTCGGCATGTTTCGCGAGGATCTCTGCCGAAGGTCCGACACTCTCGATCCAGGGCGCCCGGATGAAGACTCCGCGGTAAAGACCGACGCTCGCAAAATCGATATCGGTCTCGAAGGAGTCGACCTGTCGCCCGAAAGCATTGCGGCGAGCGACGACGTCCATCAGACGAAGGCTCTCTTGGCCCGGCGTCGCGTCGATGACCTCCTCGGCAAGGAGGATCGCACCGGCGCACGTTCCCCACAGCGACATCCCCGCCTGATGATGTTGCCTGATAGGATCGAAGAACGCATACGTATCCATGAGCTTCGATATTGCCGTCGACTCCCCGCCGGGGATGATCAGGCCAACAAGGTCAGCGAGCTGGGAAGGAAGGCGCACGGGCACAGCGTCTACTCCGAGAGTCTCCAGCATGAGGATATGCTCTCGGAAAGCGCCCTGCAATGCGAGTACACCGATACGCACCTACCAGCCTCGCTCCTGCATCCGCTCGGCCGCTGGAATCTGCGAGATGTCGATCCCGACCATCGGCTCGCCGAGGTTCCGCGACACTTCGGCGAGTAGCTCGGCATCCGCGAAATGCGTCGTAGCTTCGACGATCGCCCTTGCCCTCTTTGCGGGGTCGCCGCTCTTGAATATCCCGCTGCCGACAAAGACGCCGTCGCAGCCGAGCTGCATCATAAGTGCGGCATCCGCCGGAGTCGCGATACCACCCGCCGAGAAGTTCACCACCGGCAGCTTGCGGTTCTCGCGCACCCAGCGGACAAGCTCCACCGGCGCCTGAAGTTGCTTGGCAGCATCGTAGACCTGCTCAGAGCGCAGACCAGCCAGCCAAGCGATGCCGTCTGTCATGGTGCGCATGTGGCGAACGGCTTCGATGATATTGCCGGTGCCGGGCTCGCCCTTGGTGCGAACCATGGCAGCTCCTTCGGCAATACGCCGCAAAGCCTCACCGAGGTCCTTCGCGCCACACACGAACGGTACAGTGAAGGCTTCTTTGTCCACGTGGTACTTATCGTCGGCAGGAGTCAGTACCTCCGACTCGTCGATGAAGTCCACTCCCAGCGACTGCAGGATCTGCGCCTCGACGAAGTGCCCTATCCGACACTTGGCCATGACCGGAATGGACACGGTCCCCACGATCTGCTCGACGATGGTCGGGTCCGCCATACGCGCGACTCCACCGACTGCACGGATGTCGGCTGGCACCCTCTCAAGGGCCATGACCGCGACTGCTCCGGCATCCTCGGCGATCCTCGCCTGCTCGGCGTTGACGACATCCATGATCACGCCGCCCTTGAGCATCTCGGCAAGGCCGGTCTTCACGCGAAGGGTTCCAATCTCCATGTTGTTCTCAGTCACTGATCGCCTCTCGTCTGCCCACTATTGCCTCATCGCTGGCCGAGCCGGCGATTGTGAGATTCTACATTCCGTATCTTGCACTAACAACCATATCGGGCAAAACGCACCTGTTGGGAGTCGATTCACCGAATCGAGATGTTGACTTGCGGGGCCACCACCTGCATCCATGTGTTTCCCGGTGCCAGCGCAATTACCGAGCCATCTGCTGCTGTGAACCTGGGTGGCGAGTTTTTGTCGGCTTGCCAAGTACCGTCGATGCGGATTCCATCGCGAAAGACGCTGACACGGTTGCTGCCGACCAGCTGTATATCATAGGTGCCAGCCGAAGCCGGTGTGGTCTTGGCCCACATGACGACGACATTCTTTGCGTGGATCTGCTCGCCGGTCAGCGCGTCCTTGTGCACAGCGCCATTGTTGTTGCGCAGATAGACCCGGCGTGAGGCATCGTAGGTCCAGTCCGCCCTGTTCGCCGGCGAGAACGGGATCCCGATTGCGACCGCAGGAATGCCGGTGGCGGGTACGCTACCAGCGAAAGCCACCCTGGGCACACTCTGCTGCGCTGGGTGTCCTCGGCGAACCCCTTCCTCACGGATCTTGTTCAGATCGATGTACAGGTTGTGGGGAGCTCTTCGCGCACTGGACCTCGAGTAGCCATAACTGACGCCGACGTCCTGCGACAGATTCTGCAGCCCAGCTGCTCTGACGGCTGCATTGACCTTGCCACTCGCGCCCGAGAACACGAATAGCGCGTCATACTGTGGCACCAGGCCTATATCTGATAACCTCGCGCTCCTGACAGGACCCACTGTCTCGGGTATCTGCGACTGGAACAGGCAGTTGAAGCGCGTGATACCGCCTTCGGTGATGGACTCATAAACGATATCGGCAGTCTGCAGGCCCGACTGGGGCCTGGCAACCGGCGAGTTATCGATCTTCACAGAAACGATACGACGACCCACCACGCTCTGGGAGTCCGGAGCATCCATCCCGGTGAGTGGCCAGATCGGCGGCGGTGGCGGCTTTTCTATGGTGCGCTCTGCAGTGGCCTGCGGCCACGGGGATGTGACAGCCGGTTCCTCGGCAGAGCATCCCGCAAAGAGCGCGATCATCGCCAAGGCCGTCAACATTATGAGAATCTTCGTGAACTTACGTGAGACCATCTGGCCCTCCAAATCGACGCCTGTAAGGATAGGCCCAACTCCTGCACCGGTCAAATGACGAGGTGTCATCCTCTGGCACATAGCGACACTTGCCGAGCCAGGCTGAGAGGGCTACTCTTGCATTCGAATCTTCTGTCCCCAAAGACCGGGGGTCGAGCCGCATGCCGTGCTACCTGCTGCATATCGTGGAACAGCCCGAGTCATCTCCCTACGACGACCCGGACCTGAAGGACCTGGTGGGATCGTTTCCGAGGTGCTTCTGTTCGCAGGTCACTCCTGTGGAACCTCTGGCACCCAGTGAAGTCTCACGATGCCTGAACCGGGACACGCCCTGCTGGAAGCCGGGTAATCCAGGCTAACAGGCATCCTGCCCGCCGATCATGTCCCGGCCAAACCGCGCTCAGCCCGGATACTTCGATCGCAGGGCCCGGTAAACGATGATCGCACCCACGACTATCAGAGGGATGCTCAGTACCTGCCCCATCGTGAGCGCGCCGAACAACAGGCCGATGTGCGGATCCGGTTCACGGAAGAACTCCACCAGGGTCCTAAAAGATCCATACATGACCATGAAGGAGCCGTAGTAGAAGCCCTGAGGTCTTTTGGTCAAAGACAGCACCATCAATACCGCCATGATGACTATGCCTTCGAGGAACGCCTCGTACAGCTGCGACGGGTGTCGTGGCATCGGTCCAGCTCCAGGAAAGACCATTCCCCACGGAAGATCGGTGGCACGCCCCCAAAGCTCTGCGTTGATGAAGTTGGCCACGCGGCCGAAGAACAGACCTGCAGGCACTCCCACTGCTACCATGTCGGCCAAGGTGCCGAAGGGGACCTTGAGTCGCCTGCTGACGAACCATCCGGCGATGAGCAACCCGACGAACCCACCATGCCAGGACATCCCGCCCTCCCAGACCGCAAGAAGTCGCAATGGGTCTTGAAGGTAGGCATTGCCGCCGTAGATCAATACCCAACCGATCCTGCTTCCGGCCATGATGCCGATGATCGCATAGAGGATCATGGTGAGGATATCATCGCCGGAGAGCCCCACTTTCCAGCGCTTGTTGAGCCATCGAACGACGAGACCCGTCACGACGAAACCGGCGACATAGGCCAGACCGTACCAGCGAACAGCGAAAGGGCCGATCGCAAAGATCACGGGGTCGATTGCGGGAAATGGCAGTGACGCCATCTACATCGCCTCAAGCCGTTTGATTCGCTCCTCGACTGGCGGATGCGTGTTGAACAGGGAGTTGAGTCCTCGCCCGCCTTTGTAGTCCTTGAGAGGGTTGTAGATATAGAGCGATTCCGTGGCCTTGTTGGCGACCCTGAGCCTATTCGGATCAGCAGTGATCTTACGTAACGCCGAGGCCAGGCCATCTGGATACCTTGTGAGCAGTGCGCCGTTGGCATCGGCAAGATACTCGCGCTTGCGGGAGATGGCCATCTGTATAAGGGCGGCGAAAATCGGGGCCAGGATGAGCAGCAGCAAGGCCACGACCAGCAGGATGACTTTCGCCCCACCTAGGCCGTCTTTCGATCTCCCTCCCCAGAACAGGGTTCGAACCATCCAGTCTGAGAGCAACACGACGGTCCCCGCCATCACTGCGGCGAGTGTCTGCACCAGGGTGTCGTAGTTCTTGATGTGTGCCAGCTCATGGGCAACGACGCCCTCGAGTTCGAGACGGTCCAGCTTCTCGATAAGTCCGGTCGTTACCGCGATCGCGCCGTTGGCCGGATTGCGCCCGGTTGCGAAAGCATTGGGAGCGGGGTCGTCTATGACGTATGCCTTCGGTTGCGGGATCCCCGCTGCCAAAGAGAGGCCCTCCACCACGTTGACCAGGTAAGGTTCGGTGGCGCGGTCAACAGGGCGCGCTCTGCTCATCGCCAAGACGATGCGGTCTGAGTACCAATACGAACCCCAGGTCGAGAAGAATGCAATCACCAGGGCGATGACAAGTCCGTATGGGCCCACGTCGAGCAGGTAACCGATGGCCCAACCGACTCCGAACACCAGCATCACGAAGACGCCGATAAGCCCGCCCGATTTCATCTTGTTCGAACTGATCTGGTCGTACATTCCTAAACCCTCGACTAGAACTTTACTGTAGGGGCGACCTTGGATGCCTCTTCGATCTCGAAGGAATCCCGCGCAAGGAAGTTGAACATCCCAGCGATCAAGTTAGCGGGGAAGGTCTGTATGCCGGTGTTGTAATTCATCACCGAGTCGTTGTAGAACTGGCGCGCATACGCGATCTTGGACTCCGTGCCAGAAAGCTCCTCCTGGAGCATCATGAAATTCTGGTTGGCCTTGAGGTCCGGATACGCCTCGGCAATGGCGAAGAGCGACTTCAGTGTCGAAGTCAGCATGTTCTCCGCCTGCCCGTGATCTTTTACCGTCGAGGCACCCATCGCTGCTTGGCGGGCCTGCACGACTTCCTCCAAGGTGCTCTTCTCATGTGCAGCGTAGCCCTTCACCGTCTCAATGAGATTCGGAATCAGGTCGTACCTGCGCTTCAGTTGTACGTCGATCTGGGCCCAGGCGTTGTCCACGCGATTGCGCAGGACGATCAGGCGGTTGTACAGGAAGATGACGATGACTGCCACGAGCAACAGTAGCCCAAAAAGTCCCGGTACGATCATTGCGGCCTCGAACATTACTTCTACCACCTTTCGAATATGCGATCTTCACAGTTGCTGCTGTCGCAGTAGCGGTCTATATTGACTGAGTCCTTGCGCCTACCATCGATCACAGGCTCCCATGATTCCAATCTACGACGAAAATCCAACCAAGCGTTTCCCATACCTCACAGTAACACTGCTGGTTGCCAACATCGCGATCTTCGGATACGAGATTACCTTATCTTCCGATGCTCTGCAGAGTCTTTTCGATACTTGGGGCTTCACGCCTGTCGCCTACTTCAGCTCCCCGTTTGCGCCCACTGCCCTGATGACCATTGCTACGGCGATGTTCCTACACGGAGGCTGGCTGCACCTGATCGGCAACATGCTCTACCTTTGGATATTCGGCAACAACATCGAAGACCGCCTAGGGCCGATATGGTTTCTGGTCCTCTACCTTGGTGGTGGTGCCGCAGCCACCATCGCGCATGCGCTCATCTATCCCACCTCCGACGTGCCCTTGGTCGGGGCGAGCGGAGCGATCGCTGCACTGCTGGGGGCCTATCTGGTGCTGTATCCCAGGGCCAAGGTGGTGACGGTGATACCCGTGTTCGTCTTCATCGAGCTGGCCAAACTGCCCGCCGCGTTCGTGATCGGCATGTGGTTCCTGCTACAACTGGCGCAAGGGGTCGGTTCGATCGGTGTGGCTACAGGCGTGGCATGGTGGGCGCATGTTGGCGGGTTCGTCATCGGCGCGGTAGCCATGCTTCCAATGATCGCTGGATCCCAGATCAAGTCGACGGCACGACGTCGCACCAGAAAGCGTGCGGAGCCAGAAGAATAGCAATCCAGAGAGCTCCCGAAGACCTACTCGGCGGAGCTCATCTCGCGCAGGATGTCCTTCACGTCATCAATCCCTGACAGTTGACGCCTGAAGTACTCGCAGTACGCATCGATACGCGCTTGCTGCTCCGGCGTCGCCTCGCCTACCGGGGCCTCGCTCGAGGATCGCGGGCGGTTCTCCCGTATCTCGGCACCTGCTGCAAGTGCGGCAATTCCAGCCAGTGAGCCCGAATAGGCGTCATTGTCGGGGGACAGACTGTCGATGGTCGCCAACAAAAAGCCTGGTATCTGTACCATTACCGAGACACCGATACCGCACTTGGGGCAAGTGAAGATGATCTCCGCTCGCTCAGGAGCGCATAGAACAACGGTGTCGATGTCCTCGATGGCGACCTCGACCGTTCCATCGACTGGGCAGTTGATCGTGAAATCCATGACTCCCGCCTCCTGTGGCACTCGGCCTCTGAGTCTATTGTACCCGTAGGAGATGAAAACTCCACGTCCTTACACGCAAGAGGGCAAGAACCGAGCCAACCTCGCACGAGACCATGCTATCATTCGGCGCATGCCAAAGACATCACCCGCAAATACCCAAAGGCCGAACACCCCCGCTGGTCAACTTGCACGCGGGATCAAGTTGGGCTTCCCTATCTTCCTCGGATACATGCCCGTCGGAGCCGTCTTCGGGATCGTGGCCACCGAAAGCGGGTTCAGCACGACACAAGCAATCATCTGCTCGGCGACCGCTCTAGCTGGCGCAGGGCAGTTCATCGCGCTGACCCAGATGAACGGCGGCGCGAGCCTTCTTGCGGTCCTGTTGGCGACGACGATCGTCAACCTTCGGTATGTGCTTTTCGGCGCAAGCATCGCGCAGCACCTGAAGGAGCTGGGGACCACACGTCAGGCTGCTTTGGCGTTCACGCTGACCGACGAGACTTTCGCCGTGAACACCAACGACTGCCGAGCAGGCTCGGCTACGGCGTGGTCGATGTTCGGAGTCGGGCTCATTGCCTGGATCGGATGGGTGCTCGGCACCGCGATTGGCGCTCTCTCGCGTGATGCAATCGGCGATCCATCGCGATGGGGCCTTGAGTTCGCGATGCCCGCGATGTTTGCGGCCCTGTTCGTGGCCCTTGCCGAGAATCGTCGGCATCTTGCCATCGGAGTCCTGGCTGGATTCATAGCGCTAGCGCTACCGGCGATGTCTGCCATAGGCATCGTCGTGTCGGATACCCTGTTCATCATCGTGCCCTCGGTTGTCGCGGCGCTCATAGGCACCATGCTGTTCCCTAAAGAGAGGGTCAGATGATGGAGGCGGGTTTCATCTGGGCGGTCGTTATCGGAATGGCCCTGGCCAACTACATGACCCGCTTCCCGTCGATCGCCCTGTTCTCCCGCGTGAGTCTACCCGAACCCTTCATGCGCTGGCTCTCGTTCATTCCGGCCTCGGTGATGGGGGCCCTGGTCGCTCTGGAGTTGTTCCGGCCTGGTGGCGAGTTCATCGACTCTGCGGCAAGCCCCCATCTGTGGGCCGGCTTGCTGACGGCCCTCGCGTACAGGCTGACTCACAGCTTCCTGGGTGCTACCATGGTCGGCATGATAGCCTTCGTGATGCTCAGATCGCTCTTCGGACAGTAAGCGCTCCTAAAACCCGCCGAAAGGACCCCTGACGATGCCTGTAGTTCGCCCATTCCGCGCATGGAGATACCCGTCTGACCAGGATCTTCACACCGTGACAGCCCAGCCATATGACGTCATCTCCCCTGCGCAGCGAGAAGAGCTGTTGGGCTTGTCTGCCGATAACGTCGTGGCGTTGGAACTACCCGAGGGATCCTTGGATCCGCAGGCTCCCGACAACCGCTATGAGACCGGTGCCAAGCGCTGGATTCAGTGGACAGGTGATGGCACGCTCGTGCGCGATGATGCACCGACGATCTACGTGCTAGAGCAGAAATTCACGGTGGATGATCGGCCAATCCGCAGGCGCGCCTTCATCGCCGAGGTCATGCTCCATCCCTTCGCCGATGGGGTCGTCCTCCCACATGAGCGGACGCTACCCAAAGCACTGGGCGACCGCTTTGCGCTCCTCGAGGCCACGGCCACCAATCTCTCACAGGTCTTCGGCTTGTACTCCGACCCGGAGCGCACTACAGATGCCGCTTTTGAGGCCGGGATGGCCCAGGATCCCGTCATGACCGTGACCGACCCTGATGGAGTTGTTTCGACCGTCTGGGCTGTGACCGATCCCGAGCAGATCGCAGCGATCACCGGCGCCCTAGCGGACAGCAACGTGTTCATCGCCGACGGCCACCACAGGTACACCGTAGCACTCGCATATCGTGATGCTCGAAGGAGCGCGGCCTCAGCCGCTGGCGATGTCCACGCAGACCCGGACTACGACTACGTGATGATGGCGCTCGTAAACCTCGACGACCCGAACCTCATCGTCTTGCCAACCCACCGTGTCGCGGACGCACCCAGCGATTTCTCGGCAGAGGAATTCTATGAGGGGCTGAATCGACACTTCGACATCACGGACCTTCCCGCCGACAGCGGGCCCACAGTCCCCGAGGGTCTCGAGCGCCCGTCGTTCCTGGTCAAGACCTCCGAAGATCCGCAGCCGAAGGTTGCAGTGCTTCGCGCCGACGTCGATCCATCCTCGGCGGTTGTCGGATCGCACAGCGAGGCGTACAAGGAACTCGACGTCACGCTGCTCCAGGAGCTCGTACTCGATCCGCTCCTCGGCATCCATCCGGATCGCCCAGAAACCCTTGCTCGCCTCTCGTTCTTCAAGGACGCTGGTGAGGCCCTGGCCGCCACGAGCGAACACGACGTGGCGTTCATCCTCCGTCCGACCAAGATGGAGCAGATGAAAGCCGTATCGCTGGCCGGCGAGGTCATGCCGCAGAAGTCGACCTACTTCTATCCTAAATTGCTTTCGGGCCTTGTGCTGCGATCGATAGACGACTGAAGTACGCTACCTGGAGCCGACGCCTTCCGGGGTGATCGACACCAGCCGAGGGCAAGGACCGCCTAGACGACACCGATCGCAATCGGGGTTTCGCGGTCGACAGGTCTCCCTGCCCACCAGCCAGGCTGCGATATCGAGCACACCCGGGGATTCTGGGGCACCCTCCCGGGCAGCCTGCTCGATGGCGGCCGCGCTGTCTTCGTGCGCGAGCCCCGATCGCAAGAAGACCCTGCGGACGTGGATGTCGTAAGCGACCTGCCCGGATTCCAGGCCCACAAGGTCTACTCGGAAGTGACGCATCAGGATCTGGGTAGCCATCGCGGCCTTCTTGCGACCGATGCCGTCGAATCGACTGAGGCGCTCGCCGACGACCGCCATAGGCGTGCCGGGCGGCCAAATCGTAGCGGCATCGCCGCCCCACTCCGCGAGTAACCGTGCGGCCGCAGCACTGACCCACTTAGGCAGCGTGTTCTTGAACCTGTGCAGCATCGGTGGTGCTTGGAACGCAGCCGCCACGGCGTCCGGGTCGGACGCCAGCACGTGCAAATCGAGGGTCCCTAGCCGCTGTTTGAGCTCCCATGGCCCTGCCCATGCACGCTCCGCAGGAATGCCCTGGGTGAACAAAACGCCGAGGAGGAACGCGTTGGGGTCCTCTTGCAGCAACGCA
>DBEG01000122.1 GCA_002293965.1 Actinobacteria bacterium UBA912
CCTAGTAAAAAATTATACTGCCTTCATGAGACATTATGGAATAAATTACTACCTTCTGGAAAAGAGCTTAAACTAGAGGTTACTAATAAGGGTCGGTTGATACTTAAAAATACCCAATGTATGAACCTTTCAAGTCAATGTATGAACCTTTCAAGTGATAGAATGTGCCCGCCTTATCCTGATATTGGTGAGGGACTTGTTGCTAAATTTGGTGCTAAAAAGATCGGATTTAATGCTAAAGATGTCGAATCATTCGACTATAAGGTTAGGACAATTGGAGGGTATATAGTTTTCCCAGCACATCAAGTGGATGGGAAACCGACTATAAATCAAGCAAGAGGTTGGGGTGAACGAGAAACTATTGGTGATAGATTTGATTTAACTTTAGAATGTATTCGAAGGTTTTATAATGATAAAGAGTACAAGAGTAGCCCTCTTCTCGCTACGCTAACTAGGTATCAAGGCTATTTTGATCTGTTTGAAAGTTTCGAAGGATATATTGATTTCTTCTTATTGCAAGACTTTGTAGATAATGAATATCAAGTAAAATTTGCATTACCATTCGATGATTTTAAGGGTTCACCATTTCCCAAAGACGCTGATGACGCTGATGACCCCGAAGAGGCTGCTGAATATAAACGATATATGGATAAAACCATGGAATTGATCAATAATCGAAATATCAGGATATCAGAATATCTGAAAGAGTTAGGCTGACCTAAAGCCTTGAAGGATTGCAATGTCGCCAGACAGCCTCCTGTGGTTCAGGTCGAAGGTTGACTGGTGGATTGCGGTCGTTCTCGTCATCTTGCCACTCGTCCAGGTCGAGGGCGCGATTTCTGCCCTGCGGCGAGGCGATCAGGAGGCGCTCATCGGCGGCACTGTCGCTCGACCGGCTTGAGGTCAGGACTGGCCGGGGCCCACTGCATCTGACGTTGATCTCGCCGTTAGAACGCGAGGAGTTCATCTCTGTTCCAGGGTGCGGTTTCCACGTTCAAGGCGTACACTGGTATGTACAATCCAGCTTACTGGAGGCGGGATCTGTGCGGCCGCTTAAGTTCGACGAGGACATCCGACCACTGTCCGAATTCCGTGCCGGAGTTGCTTCGTTCATCAAGCAGGTGCACGACACACGACGCCCGATGGTGCTGACCCAACGGGGTCGCGGCGTGGCAGTGCTTGTCGATATCCACGAGTTCGAGGCCATGCGCGAGCGCCTTGCCTTGCTGGAGGATATCGCGGCTGCAGAGGCCGACATCGTCGCGGGCCGCGTCATGTCGCATGAAGAAGCGCGATCTCGAGCTCTCTCCAAGTTCCGCGCATGAGTTTGGCGACTAATCTAACACGCAGGACACCACCGATCGGGGATTGGAGGACGGATGTCTGAGATTCCGACACGGTTCGCCGCTACGGGTGCCGATGCTGCGATTGCCATCACCCGTGCTGCGGTCAATCACCGTATCGGGCTGTCGCTGTCGTTCCAGCCCGGGCACCTTGAACCCGATCGACTGGCCAGAGCGCTTCGGCTGTCGTTCGATGCCGAGCCAGCGGTGGGCTGCTCGTTTAGGACCGACGAACGCAGGGCCTACTGGCAACGCGTGTCGGATCTCGAGGACTCGACCGTGCAGGTGCAAGACGCCATCGCCGATCCCGATGCGAGCATGCGTGCATTCCAAGCGGCGGAGGTCCCGGATGAAGGGCCGCAGGCCGCAGTCGCACTGTTCCGCTCAGCCCAGCGAGACGTGCTCGGAATCAAAGTCAGTCACGTGCTAGCCGACGGGCAGTCGGCGAAGCAGTATGCGTATCTGCTCGCTGACCTCTACACCCGTCTCGGGCAGAATCCGGCCTACACTCCGCAGCCCAACCTGCGCGCACGTCCGAGCGGGCGCGACGTCTGGGCGAACCTGACCTCGAAGCAGCGAAGAGCGGCGAGAAGGGCCAAGTCATGGGCCAGCCCCACATGGCCGACACCGGTGACCGCCGACGAGGGGGCGGATCTCACCTATCAGTGGAAGACCTTGAGCCCCGAGCTCTTCCGAGCGCTGAAGTCATACGGCGCCGAGCGCGGATGCACCGTCAACGACATGATGCTCACCGCGGTGTTGCGCGCTTGCATCTCGCGCCTTGATCCACCGGTCGGAGTGCCACTCTCACTCATGTACACGGCGGACCTTCGGCGCTACCTGACTGATTCCGCCACATTGCCGATCTCGAACGTATCAATCTCGGGCTCTTTGGACATCGAGAGGGTCGCCGACGAGTCCTTCGAGACCACCCTCGGGCGCGTCCACGAGCGCATGCAGCGGTGGGCCGAGATGTGCCACGGCGCAGGCCCGCTGGCAAGTGCGGAGCGGATCGCTGGACTCGGCTACCGCATGACGGAGCGCCTGCTCGGGCTGGCCTTCCGAGCCGGGGGCGCGTCGGGCAAGACGTACCCGTGGTTCACGAACATCGGCATCATCGATGACTCGAAGCTGCTCTTCGATGGGGCATGTCCGGAATCTGCGCTGATGTTCGGCCCGGGCGCCGTCGGAGTGAGCATCGTGCCTGTCATCAGCACGTATTGCGATGCGTTGACCGTGTGCGTGGGCTACGGTGATTCTGATGCGAACGAGCAGTGGATCGAGGCGCTTCTCCACTCGATCGCCGAAGAGATCGAGAGTGCATGCTAGGTGTAGTGTGTGTCTAACACGGCCACGGTTAGCGGGTGGTGAGCGACATTCATCTGCCGAGAAAGGCGCTCGGTTCCGGATGCCACAAGGGGAAAATGGCGTCCCCGTGTTCATGTTGCGAGATGACGCATTTGGAGTATTATGCGGATAGGTATAAGCATTGTTAGGCACCGTGACCGAACGAGGGGCCAAGGATGCGCAACTTTGTCGACCCGCGCCACCTCGGTGCAGCAAGCGAAACTGAGTCGCGGCATCCGGTTCGACCCGAGACACCTCCACCGGGCTTCGGCCGCACACAGCTGATCGCCTTGGCGGTCTTCATCGGCGCGCCCTTCCTCATCTACTGGCTGTTCCGCCTCCTCTGACTCTGCTTACGTCTTCTACGACGGGAGGCACCATGATTGACGATCCATCGGTGAGGGCGGCGAAGCTGCTGGCGACCCACCTGCACGAGGGTCAGGTCGACAAGCTAGGCGAACCGTATGTCAATCACGCTCTGCGCGTTGCCGCCAAGA
>DBEG01000160.1 GCA_002293965.1 Actinobacteria bacterium UBA912
AGCCAGATCGCCATCGAAGTAGGCCTCTACCAGATGGGCGACGACCTCGGTGTCTGTCTCGCTACGGATGATATGGCCATTCTGGGCCAGCTCCTCCCGAAGCTCGAGGTAGTTCTCGATGATCCCGTTATGCACGACAGCGATGCGTCCTGTGCAATCCACATGTGGATGCGCGTTCTCTTCGCTGGGCTTTCCGTGAGTCGCCCATCGCGTATGCCCGATGCCGATGTGCCCTCCCACCGGCCTCTCATCGAGTGCGTCCTTCAAGTTGACGAGCTTGCCGACCCTTCGGACGACATCGATCGAACCGTTTTCCATCACGGCGACTCCCGCCGAGTCATATCCACGATACTCTAGCCGAGCCAGCCCACCCAAAAGGACCTCCGTGGCCGACCTCATCCCCGTATAACCTACGATTCCGCACATAGTGGTATGTCACCTTTCAGTTGAATGACCACTTGCATGAAGCGCATAGTGATCCAATGATCCGTATACAGGGCAGCACTAACAGGCTGCCCTGTTCCTCCTCATGATTTCCGGGTCGTCAACGCTTTGTCGCTGCGGTCACCCGCAGACTTTGTCGGTGACGTATCGACCCCGGTGGGCCGGAGAGCCATCCGCCGATCAATCGATAAGCTCTCTCCTCGTCGACTGGCAAAGCCAGTCCAGGCGCTTCAATCGCTCCAGCTCCTACTTCATGGGCACTCCATTCCGTGTCAATGACTGCGAAAAGTATAAGCCTGTGTATTATAGCAACGTCGAGCTTAACTAGCACCCCAGCCCCCTACTAGCAATAGGTACTCGCACAATGATATGGACCTGTGCTATCATTCTGAGCTGTTGGGTCATGAAGGCCCAAGAGGATCGCGACGTGGATGACCGCCAGTTCGCGGAACCAGCGCGTCGCTTTGTTTTTGCCCCAGTGGGGCGGAAGGATGGATCAGCATGGCAGATGGTACGGTTAAGTGGTTTAACGCAGAAAAGGGTTACGGTTTCATCGAGCGCGAGGGTGGAGACGACCTTTTCGTGCACTTCTCAGAGATCCAGGTCGAGGGATTCAAGACCCTCGAGGAGGGTCAGGCTGTTTCTTTCGAGGAGGCCACAGGCCGAAACGGTAAGCCGCAGGCCACAAAGGTATACCCCCGTTAGACCGGAGTTCCAGGTCTGAGCAGGATCACCTACAATCGAGAGGCGCGCCGATCATCGGAGCGCCTCTCGACCGTTTAAGTCAACTCCCGCTCAACGACCTTCTCAATGCTTGCGGCTGATCGCCTGGCAAGTTCCTCGTCTTGAGCCTCAACCATGATTCTCACCAGCGGCTCGGTCCCGGAGGCTCTAACAAGCACACGTCCGCTGCCACTCAACACTGCTTCGACGCTGCGGACAGCCTCGTTGATTGCTTCGTTTCCTGACAAAGCACCTGTGTCGCGAACCCGCACATTGGTCAGTACCTGCGGGTAGCGCTCCATGACCTGGGCCAACTTAGAGAGTGGAAGTGCTCGTTCCTTCATCACCGACGCTAGTTGGAGGGCAGCAACGAGCCCATCCCCGGTGGTATTGTGCTCGAGAAAAATGATGTGGCCCGACTGTTCACCGCCGAGAGTCGCGCCACTCGCCCGCATCTCCTCGAGAACATAACGATCGCCTACCTTGGCCTGCAGCACTCGAATCCCCTGCTTCTCCATTGCAACCTGAAAACCTAGGTTGCTCATCACCGTTGCCACTACCGTGGCCTCCGGAAGGGTTCTTTTCGAGTGTAGGTGTGTGGCGCACACCGCAAGAAGAGTGTCGCCGTCCACAAGGTTGCCCAGCTCGTCCATGGCGATGATGCGATCCGCGTCGCCATCATGCGCGATTCCGATGTCGACCTTATGGGTCAGTATCAACTCCCTTAGCATGGTCAAATCGGTCGATCCGCAGCCGACGTTGATCTTTGCCCCATCGAAATCACAGTTCACCGCAATGACCTTGGCGCCCAGCTCTTTCAAGGCGCGAGGGGTGGTGATCGATGCGGCCCCATGTCCGCAATCGACGGCGACCGTCAGTCCATCAAGATCGACCTCGATGGTGTCTGCCACATGGGACACATATCGCGTAGTCGCGTCCTCCAGATGCCGAACACGACCAACCCCATCGCCGAGAGGACGTTTTTCGGGCCCTCCGTCGGCAACAAAGTCCTCAATCCGCTTCTCCATCTCGTCGGGAAGCTTGAAACCGTCCGGGCCGAAGAACTTGATGCCGTTGTATTCCGGTGGATTGTGCGAGGCGCTGATAACGATACCGCCCGAGGCTTTGCAGGCGCGAGTGAAATACGCCACTGCAGGAGTCGGCACAATGCCGCACAATAGAGCGTCGGCACCTGCCGATGTGATGCCGGCGACGATTGCAGCCTCCAGCATATCCCCGCTCGTCCGCGTGTCCTTTCCGATCACGATCTTCGAACGATCGTCTTCACGAAAGAAGTAGCCTGCCGCCTCGCCTAGCCGAAATGCGATCTCGGGAGTGAGTGCCTGGTTCGCTATCCCGCGTACCCCATCGGTCCCAAACAGTCGGGCCATATCCTTAGCACCTTTCTATTGCCGATTACGCACAGGACCCGCCAGCATGGGCGGGTCCTGCAACATTCTGCCAATCCCCTGTTCGTCCTAGCGCTTGGAGAACTGAGGACGCTTACGAGCTTTCTTGAGGCCGTACTTCTTGCGCTCGACCATACGCGGATCCCTTCGCAGGTAACCCGCCTTCTTCAGCTCGCCGCGATAATCGTCTCCGGCTTCAAGAAGTGCACGTGCGATACCATGACGAAGTGCACCGGCCTGACCACTGATGCCGCCGCCGTGAATCCTTGCGATGACATCGAACCTGTCAGAGGTCTCGGTAGCCTTGAAAGGGGTCTGGACGAAGGCAACCAGTGCCTCTCTTCCAAAATAGTCCAGTGCTTCCCTTCCGTTGACGGTGATCTTGCCCGTCCCTGGAACCAAGCGAACCCTCGCTACCGAGGTCTTCCGCCTACCGGTACCCCAATATACAGCCTGATTCTCAGCCATCGACGTGGTCCTCCAGATCTATCGGTCGCGGACCCTGTGCAACATGTGGGTGTTCCGGGCCTGCATATACTTTGAGCTTCTTCGCCATGGCTCTGCCAAGAGTGTTCTTGGGCAACATGCCCTTGACTGCGCGCGTGATGACGCGATCGGGATGGCGCTCCAGCATCCGGGAAATCGGGGTCTCTTTGAGACCGCCGTTGTATCCGCTGTGTCGGTAGGCCATCTTGGTGGCCATCTTATTGCCGGTCAATCGAATCTTATCTGCATTGATGACGACAACAAAGTCACCGGTATCGACGTGAGGTGTGTACTGGGGCTTGTTCTTGCCCTTCAGGATTTGAGCAACCCTGCTGGCAAGACGACCCAACACCATGTCGTTCGCGTCGACGAGCAACCATTCGCGCTCGACTTCGCCTGGTTTGGCATGGTAGGTCTTCACTTATCCTCCAACTTCAAAAATGATCACGAATTGTTCGAATGAGTTTTCACGGGGCACAAACGAACCCTTAGACTATAGCCATCGGGCATCGCCGAGTCAATAACGGATGAGCGGATGGACCGGAGGGCGGGGTCCGTCCCCTATTGCGATGCCCTTGCCTTCTTGGCGTAGTCGGCTGACTCCTGGGCTAGATCAACAGCCCTGTTCATAGAGACTATAAAACCGCTGGGATTATGAAACCCTTTACTGTTTTCCGAGACAGCCAGGTTCTCCCATAGCACGTGTGCCGTCTGGTAATTGCTCACAGCCTGCCTCAGATAAGGGTTATCGTCGGACACGCCAGCATTCTTGGCCGTCCATATCTCCCTCAAGGCAATCACCAGAGCGTCTTGAGCCCACTGCCCAAGGGTGTAGGATTCATCCTGGATTCGATGAACCGCATTGAGCATCCGCGTCGTCCCCACCGCCTCAAGATGACAAGTGCCGCAGGGCTCGATGACCCCATTCGGCAATGCGATTTGAGCCTGCTCTGCAAACCTTTCAGCAGGTTCGGGGGTCATATATTTTGTCGGAGAGGCCATCCAATGCGATGTGAAGATACGCTTGCGAGGACCTGTGAGCTGGTCGTCTGGCACTTGGGCGGGATCCAGCTTCACCCTGGGCATGTGGCAGGAATTGCAGCTGGTGGCATTGGCGTAATGAAGGCTCTGCCAATAGAACTCGACTTCAGGATGTTGGCTTTTGATAAGCCTTTCGCCGATCGGATAAAGCGCTCCCTCGGGAAAGTATCCCGGTTTGCCCGGGTCGTCGCTTTGTCGCGGCTGCGGACCCTTCCCGTGAAGGAAGTCTTGAGCATAGTCGAATCTGGCTCGGAAATCCGCTTCCAGATCGAACTCCTTGCGCCAAGGAAAGTAGTCCCTGATGGTCGTGTCGATGGGACTGAACCCACACACATACTCGACGTGGCACTGTGCACAAAGCAAGATGTTCCGATCGTAGACGCTCAATGCTGGGTCGTCCATGCTTCGTATTTCGGCCTTAGCCGGATCATACGGATTGACCCCGCGTTCTGAAACGGCGCCTTTGAGGGCTTGTCGGATGACTCTGAACTGCGTGTCGTGAGGATTGTGGCACTGATTGCAGGTGACCCCGCCGGGAACAGTGGATGACCCTTCTGGAAGCTCGTCCACGACCAAGGCGTAAGTCGCCGCCCAAAGCATCTTTCTAGCCTCTGGAGACTTTCGCCCGTTGTTTTCGTCGGCAACGCCTGTTGCGTTATACGAAGCGTACTGGACGCCATCCGGAAGGGTGACACGCACCTTCACTTCGTAGTTCGGCAGACCTGTTTCAGGATGAGGCGTTTCTGTATCGGTAGATAGATAGACCTCTGTACCTGCCGGAATGGTAATGACCTGGCCGGGCGCAAAGTGTCCGGACTGGACTTTGACCTCACTTTGAACAGTTCTTGTCAAGCCGCTGTTCCAGTAATAGACCACTTCGGTCGCTTTACATTGAAGGCAGTTCTCGAATTTGCCTCGGCTGACGTTGTAGTGATCCAAGAGCGCGACGCTGTGACTCCTGTCTTCATTGTACTCAGTGACGAACCCATGCCCATGGAGTAGCGTGTTGTAGTACTCCCAATCCAGTGTCTTGGCTCGCAAGGCGCCGACGTCGCCGATTGCCTCGTCAACCGGCTGTGCCCCTGGGGCCATAGGTTCCTGCGGGCCCGGAGACCCCCCGTACCTGGTCCTAAAAGAATCACCGTACGTGAAAGTCGTATACTGGTCGACATGGCACTGGCCGCACTGTTCCCGGGCGAACACTACAGCTACCCTGGCTTCTGGATTCTCAGGATCCGCTGCGTGGTCAAGGGCTCCGGCATGGCAAACCTGACAGGAGAGAGTCGCATCCGGATCGAAATCGCTTATCAGCCGCTCACCCCAGTACTGAATGTCAACATGTGGGCCCGCCAGCACGGCGTCTACCTGTTCCCCATGGCAGTCGCTGCCACCGCAGGCAACTCGTTCGGGAGCCTCCTCGCCCACACCCGTAAACGTAAACACCAGCAGTGCCGCTGCGCCAGCCAAGAGCGCTAAGATCACCGGAACCAGTTTGCCTTTCACGTTGATCGCCCTCTCTCTGCCTATACTTCCGGGGCTCTTATGTTCAGCAGCTTCACTCCAACGGTCATGATCAGTGCTCCCACCGCCCACAGACCAAGTCCCACCAAAACCTCCTGGAAGGTGGGAATGTAAGATGTGACCTCGCCCATAGCGGATATCCCGAGGCCTTTCGCGAGCAGAATGAATCTCTTTATGAACACTCCAATCACGAGGAGCACCGAGGCGAGAGCAATCACTGGTATCGACTTACGGATTTTAGGGATGACTAGAAGGGCGAAGGGCAACAAGCCAAACAAGAATACTTGCGATAGAAATAACGGCGCATATTTCCCGGTTAGTAGCAAGCCATACATCTCCACATAGGAGGGCTTGCCTGCGCCTGGCCAAAGAGCAGTCATTGTTTCGGCAAGCAGGAAGAAAAGGTCAACGAGTACCACAACGGCAAGTAGTTTTCCCATTTTGACGTAAATCTCGTCCTTGAATCTCGTTCCGGTGAACTTCGACACCAGCAGGCTGACGACAATAAGCAGTGCCAGGCCGGAAACGACAGCCGATGAAACAAACAGCGGCGCCATCAGTGCCGTGTTCCAAAGCTCCTCACCCCTGACGAAGCCGAGCACCCAGGCGGTAATGGAGTGCATCGAGATCGCGGCTGTCAGAGAGACGATTGCCATCCCAAGAAGAAGCCTAGGCGAACCCTTTCCAGTGTGAGACAGCCAAAGAGCAATAGCACAAATTGCCAAATATGTGTTCAAGATAATGAAGTCAAAAACGAAGATGGAGCTGAAGTTCGGGCTCAGGAGAAACCAAAAGACCCGCTCAGGACGACCCAAGTCTATCAGGACGAAGAGCGCCGCCAGTAGCGTGCATGTCAGGGCTTGAAGGACTGCCAGTTTAGATAGCGGCTTGAACTCAAGGGCGTCAAAGATATATACACTTGCATACACCACGAGCCCGCCGGCGGCTAACCCGACAAAGAACATGAAGTTCTGGATATAGAACCCCCACGGAAACCCGTCTCTCAAGCCGGTGGTGATCAGACCTTGAGCAAGCGGCGTTTGGAAAGAATATGCATAGACTCCGAGGCCGATAAGAAGTATGAGGGCCGTTATCCAGCCATAGAGCACAAGTGTAGCCTTGGCTTTCTTTGGCTCCATGCTTCCTCCCGTGTCATCTTGAGCGACTGCATGTTCCGCATAGTCATTTTGCATCTAGACTCACCCTAAATAGTAGAAGCGAGGATCGGCGCCTTGCTCTTCCTTCAAACGGAATGCTCGTCTGGTGATGATCAGCTTGGATATGGCGCTCTCTGGGTCGTTCATATCGCCGAAGAATCGCGCTGCGGTCGGACAGGCCTCCACGCAGGCCGGAGGTCGGCCACGTCTAACACGGTGAATGCAAAATGTGCACTTCTCCGCCACGCCTACCGGCCGCATCGGGACTTCTAAGTTGAGTTCGCCTTCGGGTACCTCCGGCTTTTTCCAGTTGAAGCGACGGGCACCATAGGGGCATGCAACCACGCAGTATCTGCAACCGATGCACTTGTTATAGTCGATAACCGTAATGCCGTCCGGATCCTTCCATGTAGCCTTCACAGGACATACTTTGACGCAAGGAGGACTTTCGCACTGCATACAGGCAACCGGCAAATACCACCTATCGGGTAGCGGTGCCTTGGTGTAGAGGGAATCGGTGTTCTTTAGGCTGATCGTACCTCTCTTGAGACTTTGAACCCTTATCCACTCCATATTGGAGGACCTGGGAATGTTGTTGGTCCTAACACACGCGTACACACATCTTCTGCAACCGACGCAAACCTTGGTGTTCAATGCCATCGCAAACCTGACGTCTGTTTTCAGCGGAGGAGGAGCATAGCCAACAGTTGATCCCTGGCCCAGCCTATTGGATTCCACCGAAGCCAAAACCCTCATGCCTCCGATACATCCGCCCAAGGTGAATGCGCCAGCCACCATTCCCGTTTTGATTAAGAAATCGCGCCGATTCATCGATTCGTCTTTCATTGCTGCCGCCGCCCTTTAGTCGACTTGGCTG
Source organism: Actinobacteria bacterium UBA912 (assembly GCA_002293965.1). Lineage (GTDB taxonomy): Bacteria > Actinomycetota > Coriobacteriia > Anaerosomatales > UBA912 > UBA912. The sequence continues at coordinate 7,659 of DBEG01000160.1, forward strand.
AAGCGCCCACCGCTATGGAAATACCTACTACTGCGCTGCCTAGCAGAAATACAAGGATTGCCGCTATCTCCAACTCGGGCAGGGAAGGTGAAGGCGGATTGTCCGCAGGTGGAGGCAATGGCGTGAAGGGTTCGGCGTAAGGGCCTATTCTGAAGGAGATGGGCCGGTCGAGGAATGGAGGCAGGGGTGGGACCTTGAACCGTCCGGGCCTGTGAGGGCTGTGGCAAGCGATGCAGCTGGCCTTCCCGGGCTTTCCATGCGTTCCTGCCTGCCACTCGTTGTATTTGTTCGAATGGCAACGGTAGCAAAGTCTAGGAACGTTTTCCTCGATAAAGGGAACCCGGGTGCCGTCGATAAGGATGAAATAGCTAGCCTCCCCAACGACCATGTCGTGACACACCTGGCAGGCCTCTTCAACTGTGCGACCTAGCTTCACGTGGCTATCCAGTTCTACATAATCATGCCGTGAAGCTTGAGCTGAGTCTGTAGACACGAATAGCGACAAGATGATAGCTATGCCGACAGTCATCGAAAGAGAGACCCGACCATAGGGGGCTACGTACTGCGCGAGACCGTAAGCACGCCTGATACCCATAGCCATCCTCCTATTGCCGAAACCCTGTGCGTACATCGTGTGGGCAAATTCTGCTCATTTGGCGACAGGCTCTGCTGAAGGTCTTTTTCTGACTATACCCGAGCGAGCGTGGAAATGTGTGTAATTCGTTGATGAAGTGAGTGGCAAACCCAGTTACACGGTGTCGACCCAACAACTCTCTGGATAGGCGACTCCCCACAATGTGAGTCCATGAGATGGAGCCGTCGGTCCCGCAGCCCGCCTCGTCTTAGCTGCCAGTGCCTCGGCGAGCCAGCTTGGTTCGTGCTTACCGCTCGCTACCTCGACAAGGCTGCCGACCACTACGCGGACCATCGAGTGGAGGAAAGCGTCGCCGATCACGCGGATCGTCACGCACTCCTCACCCAGCAGGATCTCGCGGTCCACGTCCACGACCTCCAATGCCCGAACCGTACTCTTGCCTTCGGCGGAGCGAGCTACGCAGAACGATGCGAAATCATGCTCCCCGATCATCATCGAGCCCGCTTCCTGCATAGCCTCCAAGTCGAGGGGCCTCTTGACCCACCAAGCGTATCGAGACATGAAGACCGGTGGAGTCGGACCCGTGGCAAGGCGGTAGTGATACTCTCGACTGCAGGCATCGAACCTTGCCGAGAAACCCGGAACCGCGTGCCGAGCCTCACGGATGCCGATCCCTTGGCTCGCGCAGAGCGCATTGAGTGAGCGTACCAGGCTGTTCAGGTCGGGTACCGCACCGTCGATCTCAAAGCTCACCACCTGCGCACGGGCGTGGACTCCAGTGTCGGTCCGGCCGGCTCCGATCGTCTTGATCTCGGAGCGCAGAACGGTTCTCAGGGCCGACTCCAGCGCGCCCTGGACGGTGGGCAACCCTTCCTGTCGCGCGAAGCCGTGGAAGCCAGAACCATCGTATGAAACCATCAATGCGATACTCTCGCCCATCTACTCCCTCTTAGTCACAACGTGACGGCGATGACAGCCAACACCAGGCAGGCCGCCAATAGAACCGAGATGTCGGTCTTGGTCATCGTACTCTGATGCAATCTGGTCCGGCCATAGCCTCCCGTGTAACACCTGGCCTCCATGGCAATCGCCAGAGCCTCGGCCCGCTTGAACAGGTTGACGAAGAGCGGTATCAAGACCGGAATGTATGCCCTGGCCCGAGATACCGGCCACCGTTGATCGAACCTGGCACCCCTTGCGATCTGAGCGACCATGATCTTCTCGGCCTCCTCGGCCATAGTGGGGATGAAGCGAAGTGCGATCGTGAGCATCATCGCGATGTCGCCCACAGGAACCTTCAGGCGCTCGAGCGGACGCATGATCCTGGTGAGTCCATCGGTGATCTCGACAGGCGAACTGGTGAGTGTGAGCAACGTGCTTCCCAGCACAAGGATCACTATCCTCGCCGAGAAGAACAAGCCCTGGAGCAGCCCGCCCTGGTCGATGGCGAGAGGCCCGAGCCTCACAAGGGAAACCGTGGCCGGCTCCCAGCGAAGCGCATGGGCCAGTAGGGTGAATGACAGCAGCAAAGTCACCGCTTTGAGGCCACGGGTCACAAGGTGCCAGGGAACCCTCGACAACGCGATGACGACCAGCAACATGCTCGCGACGACACCCAGGCCCATGAAGCCTTCGACCGTGAATAGGGTGATACCTACGGCCGCCATCAATCCCATCTTGGTTCTAGGGTCAAGCGCGTGTATCGGTGAATCGATGGGAACATACTGGCCAAAAGGAACTGGGGGCCTCATGGTGTTGTTCCGCGTCGGCTCGCGCTTCGCGCCGCAAGCAACCGAACTGCTACCGTACCTGGATCCAATGAGAATTCGCCCACATCGATGCCGTTCGCTTTGGCCAGCAGCTGGGTTCGCAATATCTCAGGCGGCTGAGTCCCGGCTTCGAAGAAGGGTGCCGGATCGCGAATGAGCGCCTCAGGAGTGCCGCAGAATACGACCCTACCCTGGTCCAGAATGAGTACTTGCGAGGCTATCCCCAGGAATTCCTCCACATCGTGGGTAGCGACCAACAGGCCACACTCGGCGGAGACCTCCTGTAGGATGGACCGCACTCGTGCGCGCCCGGTGGCATCCAAAGCGGCCGTCGGCTCGTCTAGCAGCAAGAATCGTGGTTTCATCGCCAGGATTCCCGCGAGGGCGACGCGTCTTGCCTCGCCACCAGACATAGCGAAAGGTGATCTGGGTCCGAAATCATCAGGCGGCAAACCAACCGACTCCAGTGCATGGCGGGCCAGCCTGGACGCGTCCTCGCGAGAGTACCCCATGTTCATGGGTCCGAAAGCAACATCTTGGAGCACGGTCTCGGCGAACAGTTGGTATTCGGGGTTCTGGAAGACAAGGCCAAGCCCTGAACCCTGCTCAAGTAGCGGGGCGTCCACACGGATTCCATCCATTTCGATGGAGCCATCTATGGGTCGAAGAAGTCCTGCGATGACACGCAGTAACGTCGACTTGCCCGACCCCGTCGGTCCCAGAACAAGCGTCATGTCACCAGGCTCGAGACAGATTGAAACGCCGCCTAGGGCCTCGTACTCAAAGCTGGTTCCGCGCGAGTAGGTGAACCCGACTTCTTTGAGCTGCAGCGTCACAGCGCGCTCACTATCGTCTCAGCAGTCATTGCTGTGACGGGCACCGGCACGCCGCGGTCTCTGAGTCTTGCGGCGAGCGACCCGACAGCCGGAACCGCCAGTCCCCAGGATTCAAGGAGTCGGTTTTGCTGCAGGAACTCAACCGGCGGACCGCAGAATACCGCTGCGCCCTCCGCCAACACGAGCACCCTGTCGGCGGTTGCGATATCCTCGATATGATGGGTGATGTGAACGATACCATGGCCCTGACCGCGCAGCTCCTCTACGATGCCGAGAACGTCTCGGCGACCAGAAGGATCGAGCATCGATGTCGGCTCATCCAGGACCAGGAATGCAGGCTGCAGCGCCAAGATACCTGCGATTGCGAGCCTTTGTTTCTGGCCGCCCGACAGCAGATGAGGCTCCCGCCGCTCTAGTCCGGTTAGACCGACGGCATTCAGGGCGGCATCGACCCTGACTCGAATCTCATCTGGTTCAAGGCCAAGGTTCTCGGGTCCGAAAGCGACGTCTTCTTCGACCACTGTCGCAACGATCTGGTCATCCGGGCTTTGAAGAACCATACCGACTAGGCTACGGATGCGTGATACGTTCGCAGCCTCGGTTGTGAGTAGCCCGTCGATCTCGACTCTGCCCGCTGTGGGACGCAGTATGCCGTTCAACAAGAGCGCCAGAGTCGATTTTCCTGAACCATTGGCACCCAGGACCGCCAAAATCTCTCCCCGATGGATGTTGAGAGTCAGTCCGCTGATGACATTACGACCAGGAACCGAGTATCGGAAGTCGACTTCTGTTACACGTATCACCGATGCCTCCACAGCATTCTAGCTCTTGAGCCTTGGTGCTCGCCACCCAGCCACCAAAAGGGCCCCGCAGTGTGTGCGAGGCCCTTGGGTCGATTGATACCGGGCATCTATCCTACTGCCCATCGACTGCATCTCAGTCGACGAGTTCCATCATTACCATTGGAGCAGCGTCGCCTTTTCGGGGGCCGAGTTTCAATATGCGGGTGTACCCGCCCTCTCGACTCTCAAAACGAGGTGCAACGTCTGCGAAGACTTTGTGTACAAGCTCTTTGTCACCCAACTGCGCCATAGCCAGCCTGCGAGAGTGGATGTCGCCCTTCTTGCCCCACGTGATGATCTTCTCGACAAGCGGCCTAACTTCCTTGGCGCGAGCTTCGGTAGTCTTTATGCGCTCGTTTGTGAGCAGGGCGGTTGCGAGATTCTTCAGCATGGCATCCGTGTGACTGGCGTCGGTGCCGAGCTTTCTGCCCTTCTTTTGGTGTCTCATGGTCTTATCGTTCTCCTACGCCTTTAGTCCGAGGCCCGCTTGCTGCAGTTTATCCTTGACCTCTTCGATGGACTTAGCTCCAAAATTACGGATGTTCAGAAGATCGTTCTCACTGCACTCGGTGAGCTGCCCTATGGTGTTGACACCCTGGCGCTTGAGGCAATTATAGGAGCGGACCGAAAGGTCCAGATCCTCGATCGGCTTGTCCAGCTCACTGTCGACATCATCCTCTGCCGCCCTGAAAATGCCCTCCTCGGGCAAGGGGGTCGATGCCTGATCGGTGAAGACAAGCATGTGCTCGTTGATGATGTGGCCTGCCCTTGCTACAGCGTCATCGGGGGTGATGGCGCCGTTGGTCTCGACCTCGAGGACCAGCTTGTCATAGTCCGTACGCTGACCGACTCGAGTGTTGCCCACCAGGTAGGTGCACCGGCTAACCGGCGAGAACAGCGAGTCGATTGTGATGACTCCCAGCGCGTCCTCGGATGGCTTGTTGCGCTCAGCAGAAACATAGCCCCTGCCGACCCTGATCCGGATACTCATCTCGAGCTTGGCCTTCTCGTCAAGATTCGCAATGATGGTATCAGGATTGACGATCTCGAAGTCAGCAGGAACATTCAGGTCATGTCCTGTCACGGGTCCAGGCCCGGTTGCCACCAAAGTGGCCACTCCGTCACCCTCGCCGATTCCGGTCTCACGAAAGACCAGCTGCTTGACGTTGAGAACGATGTCGGTGACATCCTCTCTCACGCCATCGATGGTCGAAAACTCATGGTGAACACCTTCTATCCTGATGGAGCTGGCTGCAGCTCCCTGCAAGGACGACAACAGGACGCGTCGCATGCAGTTACCCAGCGTGTAACCGAAACCCCGCTCGAGGGGCTCCAACGTGTACTGCGCTATACGGGCGTCGATCTTCTCGACCTTTACGTGCGGTCTCATGAATTCAGTCACTTTTCCTACAACCCTCCTCGGCCGATCCAGGCGACCTACTTAGAGTACAGTTCCACAATCAACTGCTCACGAACAGGAGCATCGATCTGATCACGCTCTGGCAAAGAGAGGACCTTGCCGGCCAGTCTCTCAATGTCGACCTCAAGCCATCCAGGGACCTCTATCTTCTCCGAGGAGATCAGGGCCGTCTTGATCAGCAGCAGATCGCGTGACTTCTCGGCGACAGCAATCGTATCGCCTTTCCGTATACGATAAGACGGAATGTCAACTCGCCTGCCGTTCACGGTGATATGTCCGTGCCGCACGACCTGCCTGGCCTCGTCGCGGGACTTAGCGAAGCCGAGACGATAGACGACGTTGTCCAGTCTGCTTTCGAGCAAGCGGAGTAGATTCTGTCCCGTAACACCTGCCTGGCGATTCGCTAGGTCATAGTAGCCGCGGAACTGCTTCTCCAGAAGCCCGTAGATCCTCTTGGTCTTCTGCTTCTCACGCAACTGAACCCTGTACTCTGAATCGCGCGGTCTGCGCTTCCCGGCCATGCCGGGCGGGTAAGGACGCTTCTCCACTGCACACTTGTCCATGTAGCAGCGGTCGCCCTTCAAAAACAACTTCACACCTTCGCGGCGGCAGAGTCTGCAGTCCGCCCCGGTATACCTTGCCATAATCGAAGCCCTCCGTTATCTAGACCCGACGACGCTTGCGCGGTCGGCAACCATTGTGGGGAACAGGCGTACAATCCTGTATCGTGGCAATCTCGAGTCCGGCAGCCTGCAATGAGCGCACCGCCGTCTCTCTGCCAGAGCCAGGTCCCTTGACGAATACCGAGACCTTTCGCATTCCATGCTCCATAGCAGCTTTGGCGCAAGCTTCTGCGGCCATTTGAGCAGCGAAGGGAGTGGACTTGCGCGATCCCTTGAACCCGACTGTGCCCGCAGACTGCCATGCAATGACATTGCCCTGGGGGTCGGTGATCGTGATGACGGTATTGTTGAAAGTGCTCTTGATGTGAGCCTGGCCGACCGCGACATTCTTGCGTTCGGACCTACGTACGCGTGTTGTTACATTCTTCTTCTTAGCTGCCATGCCTTACTTGCCCTTCTTCTTGGCGCCGATTTGACGCCTTGGACCTTTGCGGGTTCTTGCGTTCGTGTGTGTGCGCTGCCCACGAACAGGTAGCCCACGACGATGTCTCAACCCACGATAGCATCCGATCTCCATCAGCCGTTTGATGTTCTGGCTGACCTCACGACGAAGATCTCCTTCAACACGAAGGTTCTTGTCGATGTGCTCACGAAGCCTGATGACTTCTTCTTCTGTCAGATCGCGCACCCTGGTGTCAGCGGAGACACCGGACTCGCGTATGATCTGCTGGCTTGTAGTCAAGCCCACACCGTAAATATAGGTCAGACCCACCTCGACACGCTTGTCTCTTGGCAGGTCAACACCTGCGATTCGGGCCACTCGTCCTACCTCCTCTAACCTTGCCGTTGCTTGTGGCGTGGATTTTCGCAGATGACCAACACGCGCCCATGGCGGCGGATCACCTTGCACTTGTCACATATCTGTTTGACGGAAGGTCTTACCTTCATTGCTCTTCCTTTCGATGGTGCATATCTATCTCTTCACCCAGCCGCAGGTGTCTGATTTCCAGTAATCCCAATCGAACTCTACCCGCATCACTGCGCCGCAGGAGCGAACGCATCACATTGCTACTTGTATCTGTACGTGATTCGCCCGCGGGTCAAATCATAGGGCGAAAGCTCGACTACAACACGATCTCCGGGCAGTATTCGGATGTAGTGCATCCTCATCTTGCCCGAAATATGCGCAAGAACCTTGTGGCCGTTCTCTAACTCAACTCTGAACATAGCGTTGGGCAAAGGCTCCACAACAGTGCCTTCCATCTCTATGGACTCTTCACGGGTTGCCACCAGCTATGTTCTCCTTACTAAGGCATTTGGCCGCAAATGGACAGTATACTGATTCGCCCGAGCGCCGTCCACAAAAAATCTAACCTGCCCATTCGGTCAACACTTGAGGGCCGGCCGCATGAATGGCAACCGTATGCTCAAAGTGGGCAGACAACGAATCGTCGGCCGTCACTACCGTCCAACCATCCGAGAGTGAAACAACCTCGTGCCCTCCAGCATTGATCATCGGTTCGATGGCTAGGACCATACCTTCTTTCAGGGTCGGCCCCTGTCCGGGTGGGCCGAAATTCGGAATCTGCGGCTCCTCGTGCATGGACCTGCCGATACCGTGTCCCACGTACTCACGAACCACGCCGAATCCCTCGGCCTCCGCCACACACTGTATCGCGGCAGACACGTCGGAGAGCTTAGCACCGACGATCGCTTTGGCAATACCTGCATCAAGTGCCCGTTTGGTTACCGACATCAGGTGTCGAGCACAGTGATCGACCTCACCTACTGCAAAGGTGGCCGCACAGTCACCATGATAACCATCCAGAACAGCACCGACATCGACAGAGAGTATATCGCCTTCCTTTAGCCGACGCCCTGAGGGGATGCCATGCACGACCTCATTGTTTATCGAAGCGCATATTGAAGCGGGGAAGCCGTGATAACCCCTGAACGCTGGAGTTGCCCCTAGGGACCGTATGACATCTTCGGCGATAGCATCGAGCTTCAAGGTAGTCACACCTGGCCGGATGTTCTCCGCAACGCTCCTTAATGCCGCGGCAGTGATCCTGCCGGCTTGACGCATTATCTCGATCTCGTCGGGCGACTTACGAATAATCACTTCAGGGAATCATCTTCCCAGTGTCATGCGGATATCAGCCCATACTTCGTCTACACTCTTGGATCCATCGATCTCAGTGAGTATTCCCTTGTCGCGGAAATAGCCGACCAAGGGCGCAGTCGAGCTATCGTACACGTTAAGCCGATTTCGAACGGTCTGCTCGTTGTCATCCTCACGCTGGACCAGTCTCCCTCCGCAAGCAGAACACTTGTCCCCTTCACTCATGTTCGTGATCCGAGCGCAGGACTCGCAAGCCCGTCGTGAGGTCAAACGCTTCACAATCATCTCACGATCGACATCGATGCTGACCGCGCGATCCAGGGTGACGCCGATGTCCGACAGCTCCTTGTCGAGAGCCTCCGCCTGACTGATGTTCCTTGGAAAACCATCCAGGATGAAGCCCGGCCCGGCTACTTCGGAAATGCGAGATTTGACCAAGCCGATGACGATGAAGTCAGGTACCAGTTCGCCCGCATCCATATAGGCCTTCGCCTGCACCCCCAGCGGGGTCTTGTGAGCAACGGCTTGCCTGAGGATGTCGCCTGTGGAGATATGCGTAAGCCCCCACTCTTTGACCATCCTTGCAGACTGCGTACCCTTGCCGACGCCTGGCGCACCTAGTAGCACTAGCTTCATCCAAGTATCTCCTCTGCTCCGCGTTACTTGAAGAACCCGTCGTAGTGACGCATCTTGAGCTGACTTTCAAGCTGGGTCATCGTCTCAAGGGCCACAGATACCATGATCAGGATCGATGCACCACCAAACTGGTCTAGGATCGCCATGTCGGTGGCCCTGAAGTATATGGTCGGCAGAATCGCTATTCCCGCCAGGAAGACGGCTCCCGGCAAAGTGATGCGATTCATCACGCCTTCCAGATAGTTGACGGTGGCTTTTCCTGGTCGAACGCTGGGGATGAAGCCGCCGTTCTTCCTAAGGTTGTCAGCCAGATCGATGGGATTGAACACCAATGCTGAGTAGAAGTAGGCGAAGAAGATGATCATCAGCGAGAACATCAGATAGTAGAGCCAGCCTTGAGAAAGTGCATTTCCAACATTGATGAGGAAGGCGTTGCCTGTGATCTGTGCAAGCTGTGCTGGGAAGAACAGTATCGCCGAAGCGAAGATGATCGGGATCACACCCGCCCCGTTGATCTTGAACGGTATGTAAGTGCCCGAGCCGCCATATACCTTACGCCCGACAACTCGCTTAGCGTACTGAACAGGTATTCGCCTCTGGCCCCTCTCCATCACAACAACCAATGCAACAACAATCAGGAACATGATGATGGTGACCACGAATACCAGGATATGTCCGAGCTGTACAACCTGCCAGACAGCAGCAGGGAACATGGCCACGATGCTCGCAAAGATGATCAGGGACATGCCGTTCCCGATGCCCTTTTGGGTGATCAGCTCACCCATCCACATGACCAACATAGCACCGGCCACCAGGGTGAGGACTATGACGCCATTGTTGACCCATCCCAATCCACCGCCTGGGCCCGCAAGAGCCTGACGAAAGACAGTGAGCAGACCTAGGGCATTAAGGAACGCTATGCCGAGGGTGAGGTACCGAGTCCACTGAGTGATCTTACGCTGACCCGTCTCGCCTTCTTTGCTCCAGCGCTCAAGCTTAGGAATGACTCCCTTGAGCAGCTGCATGATGATCGACGCAGTGATGTATGGCATGATTCCCAGCGAGAAGACGGCGAATGTTGACAACGCACCGCCGGCGAAGAGATTCAGCAAACCAAGGGCTGCCTGCCCCTGAACCAACGCCTGGACTCTCTCGACATCCACCCCCGGTACCGGGATGTATGCACCTATTCTATAGAGTCCCAGAACTGCCAATGTGAATACTATCTTGCCTCGGAGCTCAGGTATTCGCAGTGCATTGGCGATGGCGGTTATCACGGGGACTCAACCTTTCCTCCCGCGGCGACGATCTTCTCGGCAGCCGCACCTGAGACCTTGTCAACCCTGACGATGAGAGGCTTGGTAATCTCACCATCGCCGAGAATCTTGATCGCAGCCTTCCTGGATTTCACCATACCTGCAGCGTGGAGCGTGCCCGGATCAACCACATCTCCAGCAGAGAAGTGATCCTCAAGGCGCCCTACGTTTACGACAGCATACTCGAGTCGGAACCGATTCTTGAAGCCGGGCAACTTCGGAAGCCTCATGTGCAGGGGATTCTGTCCGCCCTCGAATCCCGGACCCTTACCTCCGCCGGAGCGCGAGAGCTGACCCTTGTTTCCCTTACCTGAGCGACCGCCGTGTCCGCTTCCATGACCACGACCGACCCTTTTCCTGTCTTTCCTAGATCCCGGTGCCGGGAACAAATCATGAATCTGCATTTACTCTCCTGACTCTCGCTAAAGTCGGATTCATGTGATCCGACCTGCCGACCGCTCGCTGCCGGCGAACTGACTGGATGATCCCTGGGTCAGGCGATCTCCTCGACCTCGACCAAGTGCTTGACTTTGAATACCATGCCTCTGATGACAGGAGTGTCATCTTGTTCAACGCAGTGGTTGATTCGCTTGAGTCCCAAGGCTCTGACGGTTGCCTTCTGATCCTTGGCGAATCCGATAACACTGCGCTTTTGAGTAATCCTGAGTTTGGGTGCCATTGATTCCTAATCCTCCAAACCGTACAGCTGCGCAACGGTCTTGCCCCGCTTGCGAGCGATGTCCTCGGCGCTAGAAAGCGACCTCAGTCCTTCGGCGGCTGCCTTGACCATGTTCAGCGCATTGTTCGTGCCAAGGGACTTGGACAGAACGTCCTTGACCCCTGCAAGCTCGAGCAGTGCCCTGACAGGACCTCCGGCTATAACGCCGGTTCCGGGGCTGGCCGGCTTGAGCAAGACCTCACCTGCACCATACTCGCCGATGACTGTGTGTGGAATCGTCGTGCCACTCAAGGCAACCTTGAACATGTTCTTCTTGGCATCTTCGATGCCCTTCTTGATAGCAATGGGCACTTCCTGGGACTTACCCATACCAACGCCGACGTTTCCAGCACCGTCTCCAACGACTACAAGCGCAGTCAGGGCGAACCGTCGTCCACCTTTGACGACCTTGGATACCCTGTTTATATATACTACCTTCTCCTGCAACTCCGAAACCGGAGCATCTCTACGCGGCATTCCAAGCCTCCCTAAAACTGCAGTCCGGCGCTACGTGCGCCGTCGGCCAAGGCCTTGACCCGACCATGATACAAACGTCCGGAGCGATCGAAAACAATCTCGGTGATACCCTGCTCCACAGCCCGGCGGCCCAGTGCTTCACCGATCGACCTTGCGGCATCAACGTTGCCACCACTCTTGAGCAGTCCGCGCATCTGCGAATCAAGCGACGAGGATGTCACTAGGGTGATACCCGCCACGTCATCGATCAACTGCGCATAGATGTGCACATTCGTGCGGGTCACGCAGAGACGGGGCCTCGCGGCCGTCCCTGACACCTTGCCACGAACGCGGGTCTTGCGCCTTGCCAGTCCTGCTCTCTTAGATTTCAGCCTATCCATGGCTCACAACATCTCCTCGAATATCGTTACTTGTTCTAATCATCTCCGGCAGACTACTTGGCTGTCTTGCCTAGCTTCCTGCGGACATGCTCTCCTTCATACCTGACTCCCTTGCCCTTGTAGGGCTCAGGTGGACGCCAGCCACGAATCTCTGCAGCAATCTGACCGACACGCTGCTTGTCGATGCCTCGAACGGTGATCTTCGT
>DBEG01000056.1 GCA_002293965.1 Actinobacteria bacterium UBA912
ATGGGGGTGAAGTAAGATGGCGCACCTCGCCCACTATCGTGAGGCACATCCACTGGTCTTCGTAGTTACACACTGGATCAATGCAGTGGCTATGGTCCTCCTCGCTCTGTCGGGGTTCTATATCCACTATCCGCTGTTCGCTGCGCCAGGTGCGATGGGTCTCGCTAGAGGCATTCACTTCTTCTTCATGTATGTGCTGATCATCAACCTGACCTTCAGGATCATAGCGGCGTTCTTCGTCAAGACTTCTTGTGCCCTCGGTACCCGTACCCAGGACACCGACATCAAGAACTGGCTACCCCAGAAGGCGAATCGGCATCAGTTGCTGCCGTGGTTGAAGTACTACCTGTTCCTGAAGAAGGAGAAGCCGATTGGTGCCAAGTACGGCGTCCTTCAGAAGATCGCCTACTTGGCGACTGTGCCCCTGACCTACCTCATGGCCTACACGGGTTTTGCAATCTACGCCCCGGTCATGGATTGGGCCATCTTCGAGGCGGGCCTGAACTTGGTGAATGGCGCGATGAACATGCGGGTCATCCACTACTTCATGATGTGGGTGTTCATCATCTTCACGGCCATCCATATCTACCTTGCAAACGTCGCTGGGTTCGCCCCCTCCAAACTTATCTTTGCCTGGAAGGAAGCCGAAGGGCTCCAGTGTGACCCCGAGACCGGTAAGGTGATCGGTGGCACCCACAGCCACTAACTGATGATTGTTTGAAGGATTGCGTTTTTCAAAGACAGGGTTCCGGCTTTCCTTGCGGGACCCTGTCTTCATGCCCGAACAGTGTGTTCGATCTACTCATTGGAGAAGCAATGCTGTCAGAGCGTTTAGTTACCGCCGCACTTCGAGTTCTGAACCGTACCTATCTATCGCAGGAATCCTCTGACGATCTCGTGCTCCCTCCTCCTGTTCAAGGCAAGGGCTATGTACTCTATTTGCACGTTCCATTTTGTGAGAGGCTCTGTCTCTACTGCTCCTTCAACAGGTTCATCTTTGATGAGCGACGCTGTCGAGACTACTTCAAGGACCTCCGCGAAGAGATGCGTATGCTTGCGGAACTCGGCTACTCCTTTCCCTCGCTCTATATCGGGGGTGGTACGCCAACGGTGATGCTCGACGAGCTGACCGCAACCATCGATCTAGCCAGATCCCTCTTCGACATCAAAGAGGTTTCGTGTGAGACTTCCCCGAATCACTTGGACGAAAGACTCGTAGATGAGCTTGCTGGACGAGTTCATAGGCTGTCGGTCGGTGTGCAGAGCTTTGACGAGAAGCTCCTGAGACAAATGGACAGGTTTGAGAAGTACGGAGACGGCCACACTCTGCTCGAAAGGGTCTCTGGCGTAGCGGGCAAATTCGACTCTCTGAATGTTGACATGATGTTCAACTTCCCAAGCCAAACTGAGAAGATTCTGCATTCGGACATCGAACTACTTAAGGCCACTGGGGCCAATCAGACTACCTTCTACCCACTCATGGCTTCGCCGCTGAATCGCCGAGAACTCGCGCGGGCCGTGGGGCGGATCGACTATCGGCGAGAAGAGCATTTCTACCATGTGATTGCGGATAAGCTATCGGACCAGTATGTCCCTACCTCTGCATGGACATACTCCAAAGACAGGAACTCCATGATCGATGAGTACATCGTCGACTACGAGGAGTATGTCGGCGTAGGATCGGGAGCTCTTTCGTTTCTGGGAGGGGCGATTTACAGCAACACGTTCTCCCTTACCGAGTACTCGAAGGTAGTTCGATCAGGCAAGATGTCGGTTGCCAAACGTGGGCAGCCCTACAGCATCAAAGCACTGATGAGATACCGATTTGTCACGGATCTGTTCGGCCTCAGATTGGACAAGAAGCGGTTTCTATCCGACTTTGGTGTCCCGGTTGAGCGGGGTCTAGCTCCAGAGCTCGCATTTATGCATGTGTCCGGCGGTATCCAGACGCATAATGATGATGAGATCACGCTGACGGAATCAGGGCGATACCTGCTAATGGTGATGATGCGTGAAACTCTTGCTTCAAGTAACGATGCGCGTGACAAAGCCCGAGCTGCGCTACCTCCTGAGGACAAAATGTTGCTCACGGATCCTTCAGCAGAGAATGCCGTCGTAGACGATAGTGTCAGCGCAGGCCAGAGACTCAGTCACGAGGCTTGTCAGTAGGACTCGGCAATCTCAGTAATGCAATCAGCGACCGCATGTACCAAGAACGGATCGCTGTTGGGTGCTGGAGAACGAGCTAGGTCGCCTTCCCTGTCTATCACGAAATCTGCGAGCTCGACATCCAAGTCGTACAGGGTCTCCATATTGTCCAGCGCAAAACCTACCGGGCATACGATGATAGTGTCATAGCCTTCCGTCAGGGCCGAAGCCGCAACATTATGGGCAGAGGGTTCTAACCATTGCCCGGGACGCTGTCCTTTCGACTGGAATGCCAATACCCACGGTAGACTGCCTTCAATGGCGCCGTGGGACTCTTGGCCAGAAAATACCAAGCGGCCGCCCGTAGGCAGGTCTAGCCGATTCGCTATCCCATCACAGGCTCGCCTCATCCCCTCAAGATAGGCTCTAGTTGTATCAGTCCCCGCACTCACCGGCAGACTATGAGCGCTGAATAGGATCAACGTGTTGCAGTCAGCCCCAGCCTGGAGCTCTTCAAGCACCAGTGAGAGACGAGCAGCATGCGCATCGAGAAAGCCGTCGAGGTCGCCCATCAGGGGCGTCTCTCGGACAGACATGTCGGGAAGGTCGCTGACGGCAGAAGCAACCATACTTCGGTAAGTCTGCGTGGTGATCCGGGCGTCAAACGGCGAAAGAGAAACGGTGATCAATCTTCGGACGCCAGCACAGTAAAGTTCCATGACCGACTCCGCAATGGCTGGATCCGAGTAGCTATAACCGATCCGAACAGGGATGGCCCATCCTTTGTCCTCCAGAGTTGCCGACAAAGCATCGGCGAACTCTTCGGCTAGTGGGAGTAGAGGGGATGACCCTCCGAGTGCCAGATATCTCCTGCGGACGGTCTCAAGTAGCTCCTCGGAAGGTAGTTGCCCCATTACCGCTGCTAGGAATCCCTCTACTGCCTCTAGGTTCCGTGGACCCCCGTATCCGACGAGCAGCACACCGAAGTCGGAGGAGTTGCTGGGAGACACTACTCGGCCGATCGAGACCGTATGCGATCCGAATGATGATGGACCATTTGGATCATCGCTTTGGCCTTCTCGGGATCGCTGGTCTTGTGGATGCCATGACCGAGGTTGAAGATGTGTCCTGGCCTGGTTCCGACTGCCTCCAGTATCTCGACGACCATGGACTCGAGGATGTCATCGGGAGCAAACAGCGCCACCGGGTCGATGTTACCTTGAATCCCGAAGCGGGCATCGATCATGTTGACTGCTGCGCGCATATCGAGCCTCCAGTCGATGCCTATGACGTCACCGCCAGCCTGCATAGCGAGATCCAGCATGGAGGTGGCGCCGTTGGGGAAGTGGATCAACGGCACTCCACCCTCGACAGTCGCATCCCCATGAGCCTTGACCTCACTGATGACCCGGGTGGTGTATGGCAGGATGTATCGCTGGTAATCCCTCGGAGCGATATATCCGATCCAGCTGTCGAAGAGCTGGACAACCTGCGCGCCGGCGTCGATCTGCGCATTCAGATACGCAATCGTAGTATCGGCGAACTTAGTCAGTAGGCGATCCCATGCAGCGGTTTCGCCCCACATGAGAGCTTTCGTGTATTCGTAGTCCCGGGTGCCGTGGCCTTCGATGGCGTAACTCGCCAACGTGAATGGTGCGCCCGCAAAACCGATGAGCGGCACCTTGTTGGCCAGTTCACGTCGCAGTAGCTTGATAGCCTCCATCACATAGCCAGTGGCCTCGTAGGGATCCGCAGCGATCAACTTATCGACGTCCGCCGTTGAGCGCACCGGATTGTGGATGACCGGGCCCTCTCCCTTGGCGAACTCTAGGTCCAGTCCCATTCCGGTGAACGAAACCAGGATGTCCGAGAACAAGATTGCCGCATCTACCCCGATAAGATCGACGGGCTGAAGTGTGATCTCGACCGCCAGCTCTGGATTGCGACACATGTCGAGAAAGCCATGTTTCTCCCTGATAGCGCGATACTCGGGCATGTAGCGCCCAGCCTGTCTCATCATCCAAACGGGAGTCCGCTCGGTTGGCTCTAGCCTGGCTGCACGCAGGAACAAGTCGTTGTAGGGCATCTGGTGGGTGTCCTCTCAGAATGACAGCGAAATCGGAAATCAGTCTACCACGAAAGAGCTCTCCCGTGCCCCGTTTAGAGGACACGAGAGAGCTGCTATCTAAGATTGGATATGGGCGGCTTAGGAGCCGGGCCGGGTATCTACGATTGTCTGGACGATAGACGGATCCGCAAGGGTCGAGATATCACCAAATACCTGCATGTCAGTCTCACCTGCCGCAATCTTCCGCAAAATCCTGCGCATGATCTTGCCAGAACGAGTCTTAGGCAGTTCCGGTACAAAGTGCAGACGATCCGGCGTAGCTATCGGACCGATCTCCTTGCGGACATGTGAAACAAGCTCCTTCATCAGCGAATCTTCGGCGACTTGACCCGTCTTCAGGATGACGTAGGCGTAAATCGCCTCGCCCTTGATGTCGTGGGGGAAGCCGACAACGGCTGCCTCTGCAACCGATGAATGCGAAACCAGAGCACTCTCGACCTCGGCGGTTCCCATGCGGTGCCCCGAGACGTTGATGACGTCATCGACCCTGCCGAGCAGCCAGTAGTAACCGTCCTCGTCCTGACGGGCGCCATCACCGGTGAAGTAATTCCCTGGAAATGTAGAGAAGTACACCTCTTTGACGCGCGCGTTCTCTGGGTCACCCCAGGTTCCGCGCAGCATCCCTGGCCACGGGTATTTGATGCACAATCTACCGCCCTCGCCCACCGGAGTCTCGGTCTTGTCCTCGTTCAGAACGACCGGCTGAATGCCGAAGAACGGTCTGGTGGCTGAGCCCGGCTTCATTGGCGTCGCGCCAGGCAGGTTAGTGATGATATGCCCGCCGGTCTCAGTCTGCCAATAGGTATCCACGATCGGAATCCGCTCTCGGCCCACATTGCGGAAGTACCACATCCAGGCCTCTGGATTGATCGGTTCACCGACTGTTCCCAGCACCCTCAGAGTCGATAGATCGTACTTGGCAGGCCATTCTTCGCCCAGTTTCATCAACGCGCGGATAGCGGTGGGTGCGGTGTAGAACTGATTGACCCCATACTTCTCGACGATCTCCCAGAAGCGTCCAGCATCGGGATAAGTGGGAACGCCTTCGAACATCAGGGTGGTCGCACCAAGAGCCAATGGCCCGTAGACAACATAGCTGTGTCCTGTTACCCAACCGATGTCCGCCGTGCAGAAGAAGATGTCCTCGTCATGGTAGTCGAAGGTGTACTTGAAGGTCATGGTCGCGTAAAGGAGATACCCAGCCGTCGTGTGCAGCACGCCCTTGGGTTTACCCGTAGAACCAGAGGTGTAAAGGATGAAAAGCGGATGCTCTGAATCGACCCACTCAATTTCGCAGTGCTGCGAGATGTCCTCGGCAGAAACCTCCTCGTGATACCAGTGGTCTCGTCCTTCGACCATCGGTACATCTGTTCCAGTGCGCTTGACCACGATTACACTCGTGATCGAAGGGCAATCAGCCACTGCGTCGTCGGCCATGGACTTGAGCGGCACTCCCCTTCCGCCACGCACTCCCTCATCAGCGGTGACCAGAAGCTTGGCCTCGCAATCCTGGATGCGATCACGAAGCGCCTGTGCCGAGAATCCGCCGAACACGACCGAATGGATCGCTCCGATGCGTGCGCAAGCCAGCATCACCACTGGGAGTTCGGGAATCATCGGAAGATAGATTGCTACGCGGTCGCCCTTCTTGATACCGTGTTTCTTGAGAACGTTTGCGAACCTGCAGACCTTGAAGTAGAGCGATTGATAGGAGTACGACCCAGTGGTACCGTCGTCTGCCTCCCAGATGATGGCTGTCTTATTGCGACGAGCCGTGGTGAGGTGCCGATCGATGCA
Organism: Actinobacteria bacterium UBA912; assembly: GCA_002293965.1. Classification (GTDB taxonomy): domain Bacteria; phylum Actinomycetota; class Coriobacteriia; order Anaerosomatales; family UBA912; genus UBA912. The sequence continues at coordinate 6,074 of DBEG01000056.1, forward strand.
GTTGTATGAGACGTTGGTCTGTCCGCCGACGAACCACTGCACCGAGGGCGTATCGAACTCCCACTCCACGACCTTGTCCCACTTCTTGTGCCAGTGCAGATACTCTTCGGCCTGATCGGCCCAGAAAGCCTCTGGGTCATTGACGGAACGGTCGTACATCGCTTGATACTCATCCATGCTGGATATATGGGCTTTGACGCGCACCCATTCGGCGGGTTCGACGACAGGCAACTCGCTCATCATCGATTCAATAGAGCTTGATCTGTCACTCATGTGTCCTCCTCCATGTAGTGGCCGGTGTCCGGATCTGACCTAGTGCGAACTCGTGTGAACTCATATCCGGTCCACCGCAACGTTGCGTGTCAGTTAGCTTACAGCAAATCACTTATCGAACATTCCCGCTTATGGCGGGCGGCCTGTATCCTCGGTAGACGGTGATTGGTGGAAACCTGAAGGAAGATTATCATGTAACAATGGTGACAACTCCCGCAGATGGTGCTATCGTCTTGTCTAGAAGTTTCCCTTCCCAGCAAAGTGCCGATTCTGGAGAATCCGGACGGCAAAAGAGCGGGGCATAGCGGCCGGCAGCGCGATGTTGTGCAGGCCACCTGGCAAGCCTGCAGTAACCCGCAAGAGACTCAGGGGTAGCTACGGGGAAGGAATATGAAAACCCTGGCCCGAAGGCCGGGGTTTTCGGTTTAAGAGAATGCCAGCGCTAGGTGCTGACAGCCGCAATGATGGGTCGTCGCGGCTTCACGACCCAGTCAGTGGAGCAAGTCGCATTGCTGAGAGATATTCGGCGGCGAAAGTATCGATCCGTGGTAGTTCATGGTGTATGGCGGAACATCGAAGTGCAGCGAGTCGAGCAGTCATCTCCGGAATCTGTGCTATCTGCAGCGCCCCGAGCAAGGCAGCATCTTCCATAATGTCCACTTGAGGCATGTCGCTTGGAATGATGCCGAGCGCCCGCAGATCTTCGGCGCGCAGCCCTCCTCCGAACCCGCCTGAAACCACTATACGAACTGGGCTATCTTCGGAAACGCGGAGCATAGTTCGGATGGCGGCCAAAACCGTAGCCTTTGCGGTTTGAAATATACGTACATCGGACTGGGTTAGCCGCGGCCCAGTCCCACTGGAAGTCAGTGAAAAGACCGGCTGGCCATGGTCTTCTGTGAAGTGATTGTGTAGTGGTCCCCTGGTCCACATGCGACCCGTTTCATCGATGTGTCCAGATGTCCGAAGCGCTCCAATCAGGGAAATCAGCCCAGAACCGCAAAACCTGTCAGGCTCGCCGTCGCCTTCGACATCAACGGCAATCATTCCGTCATGCAATCTGACTCCGGTGACGGCACCCGGCCCGAAGTGCCCGCCACTTGAGATTCCGCCTCCCTCAAAAGCGGAGCCAGCTGGAATCGACGCGACATGAAGTCGGTTCGATCCATAAACAGCAATCTCGGTGTTGGTTCCGATATCCACGTAGATGAGCGGCTGCGGAGGGCTTGGATCCAACATCAACAGTCCCGCAAGCAGGTCTCCGCCCACATGTCCCGCCACTCCCGGAATCAGCAAGGTTTCGGCCTGGATGCCGAATGCATCGAGTGAGATGGCAAGCCCACTGGGTGAGGCAGGAGGCGCAAAGTAGCTTTTCTGACCGCGACAGTCTGGGGTCGTGGGGGTAGGTCCTTCGTCGCGAAACAGCGACATCATCACTGGATTGCCAACGACGACCACCTTCTCGATCTTTTCCACAAGGCCACTTAGACCTGGTGCGAGGGACTGGAGTGCCTCGGAAACCGACTGCTGTATGTCTGACTGCAATTCGGCTGACTTCCCCTGATTGGCTGCGCTTACCCGAGTAAGAACATCGGCTCCGAACCTTGACTGGCGGTTTGGGACCGCGGCGATGGCGTGAGCGCTTCCAGGTATCTTGGATGCAACGGCAACCTTTACAGACGTCGTCCCTAGGTCTACGGCAAGTACCAATGTGGCGGGATCGGGGTTCACGCTCCGGGAGGGTGGGTCCGGGCTAGACAGGGAGCGCAGTTCGATGGTTACGGGCTCTGTCACTCGAGCCCGACACGCGAGGCGAATCCCACTCGGGGCTCGAAGAAGTTTCGCCTGTTCCACTTCATCAGGCGGCGAGAGAGAGCCAGAAACGACTTTGACGGCACACCCACCACAGGTCCCACGTCCACCGCATGGCATGTTGAACGGAAGTCCAGCATCAATGATCGCCTCGGCGACTGTGACCCCGGGAGCCGCTAGCAGTACATGGTTCGCAGGTTCCAGGGTTATAGGAATCTTTGCGTTCACCAGATCACACTAATCGTCGAAGCACACCATGCCATGTGACATCCTTCGGCCGCCCATGACGTGCACGTGCAGGTGACCCACCGTTTGATTGGCATCGCTGCCATTGTTGATAATCACGCGATAACCTGATTTCGCTATGCCGGATTGCGCTGCGACCTTTGCCACCACCGAGAAAAGATTGCACAGCACCTCGCGAGGCACATCGTCACTCAGGTCGGCATAGTGCGCCTTCGGAATCACCAATATGTGGGTGGGAGCCTGTGGGGCTATATCGTCGAAAGCGAGTACCTGGTCATCCTCATAGATCTTGTTTGCCGGAATCGCACCGTCCACAATCATGCAAAATACGCAGTTTGACATTGCTTTATCTCCTCGCCTACTAGTATGTGCGAATAATGGTGGTTGACATCTATGGATTACCCGAATCGGCCTGGCCTAGATCACTCTGCGCCTCCGATTCAAGTTCCCCAATCAGCATCGTCACGCGCTGCTGGGCCTCAGAAAGTCTCGACTGAACGAAACGAACCAGAGCCACTCCCCGCTCGTACCGCGCCAGGCTCTCTTCAAGTTCCAATTGTCCGCTCTCCAGGGCGGTGACGATCGACTCGATCTCGCCTATGGCCTCGCCGAATGTCAATCCACATAGATCATCGCCTGAGCTCAAGGGTCATCACCTTTCGATGTCGTCAACGGAGCATCGCATCTGACCGTTGGCGAGTCTTACTAGGACTTCTTGTCCCGTCTTCGCATCCGCAACCGAACGAATGATGCGCCCACTGGCCAAGGATGTACAAACTGCATAGCCTCTTGCGAGGGTAGCTAATGGCGATAGGTCATGCAACCTACTTGCGGCAATCCCAGAGCGCGCTGCTGCGTTAGCAACGATAGTGGGGCCTACACGAAGGAGTCGTTCTTCGGCTCGCATTGTTGCCGAGGTCCTGGCCTCGAGTCCCTTGGGAAGCGCTTGAGACAGGTTGGCCTGGAGAGAGTCCGCTTTCAGAAGGTGATGGGACATGATGCTCGTCGGATCACGGAAGGGCATCCTCTGTTTCAATATCTGAACCCGGTGCTCAGCGCGCTGGACGCTATGATTCAGAGCCCTGCACAGCAAGCGGGTGCGTTTGCCCATCAGGCTGGCGATTTCATCGACCGACGGGGAGACTGCCTCGGCAGCGGCAGTTGGGGTTGATGCAGCGATATCTGCAACCATGTCTGCTATCGAAGTGTCAGGTTCATGTCCGATTCCAGTGACTACCGGCACTGGGGATGTAGCAACTGTCCTTGCAACGATCTCTTCGCTGAACGGCAGTAGGTCCTCATAGCTCCCTCCGCCTCGGACAAGCAGAATGACGTCAGGTTTCGACTGAATGGCCTCCCTCAGGCCAGCAACAATCGAAGTGGCTGCCTGCGGCCCTTCGACATTGATTCCTGCGATCAGAAGCTCTGCGACAGGATAGCGCCTGTGGAGCGTGCGGATCACATCATGGACAGCCTTGCCGCGAGGCGATGTGACTAGTGCGATACGCGTTGGGAATGGCGGAATCGAACGCTTGCGCCCGACATCCATGAGGCCTTCCGCCTGCAGCATGCGAGCTCTTTCGGCAACCCTGAGTCGAAGTTCTCCCTCGCCGGCTGGAGTGATTCGAGAGACGACGAATTGGAGACGCCCCTTCGGCACATACGCCGAGAAGTTGCCATCGAGGACAACAAGCATCCCGCAGCGAAGCTCGATGCCGCATGCGCGGTACGGATCGCGCCACATCAAGCACGGCATGGCGCTGTCTTTGTCGCGAATCGTGAAGTAGACCGCCTTATAGCCGGTCTTATCAGCGAGCTCTGATACTTCTCCGACAACTCGAAGTCGAACCGACTCCAAAGAGCGGCGGGCCTGGATCAGGGCCTCACTTACCGACAATGGGGTACTTTGTGACACCGAGACCCTCCCTCAAACGATCTACTTGATTCCTCCGGCTCTCAAAGAATGCACCGACCCAGAGAGCCGCTGTCTCGTCGGCTCAGCCCTAGCGCCTAGCCAGACTCAAGAAGTACAGGAGCTGCAGGACGGCCACAAGCGTTGCCGCAAGGTAAGTGAGGGCGGCTGCTGTAAGCACCGTGCGTGCCCCACCAATCTGATCGGCTGGCAGCATGTTGCCCGTGGATAGCGCGACCAGGGCTCTACGCGAAGCATCGAATTCGACAGGGAGGGTGACCAACTGAAAGAGCACAGCGGCTGCGAACACGATCACGCCCAGCCATATCAAGTCAGCAAAATTGAGGATCATCCCACCGAAAATCAGGGGCATCGCCAAGGAGGAGCCCAACTGAGCGGTCGGAACGAGTGCAGAGCGAATCCGAGCAAAAGCAAACGCCTTTGCATCCTGGACAGCATGACCTGCCTCGTGAGCCGCAACGCCTGCAGCGGCCACGCTGATTCCGTCGTGAACGGCTGCCGAAAGCCGAATCACCTTTGCCCGCGGATCGTAGTGATCGGTGAGGTCCCCGGCCACACGTTCTATCGCAACACTGTGAAGGCCTTCCGCATCCAGCATGCGCCTTGCAACCTCTGCTCCTGTCTGACCTGTCGCCAAGGCCACCTTGCTATATCGCTTGAAGGAGCCCTTGACCCATAGCTGGGTTAGTCCACCCACGGCTATAGCAACGATCATCAGTAACATCCAACTCATCTTGAGTACCCTTTCCCGAGTTCTCCACTTGATTCCGACTTGTTCGATTGCACATCATCAAGCGAGATGTGTGCCATCATCTATATCCCCGATAGCGTCCTCGTAGGTGCGGGTTACGCACAGTCTATCTTCGGCGATCGAAAGGGATAGCTTCCCCTCAAGTAACTGGAGCAGGTCATCTCCCACCAAAAGACGCCTCCATCCTTGTAGCAGTGGGGATTGTTCTCGGTCACCAGCGGCCAGGGCTTCGATCTCTTCACGCGTGGCAAGAACGGGCTGTGCCACACCATGTTCTTTGGCGCGCACCCGAATCAATGCTGCCATCAGATCGACCACGCCGTCCGCCTCGGCTGGGGCTTTTCGGCGCCTGGGAAATGCAGGCAAGTCGGCGTCCTGGACCTGGAGCCCTGCCGAAACAGCCGCCAGAAGCGCTTCCCGGACTGTGTTGGAGAGCTTGTTGTCCACTCCGCGTAGCTCGCTTAGCGAGCGGGCGTCTTGAGGTGCATGACGAGCGATCTCCACAAGGGTCTCATCCCCTAGCAGCCATCGCCTAGGGATGTTCCGCCGCTGGGCCTCCAGCTCACGCCATGCAGTCACCTTCTGTAGCACCCCAAGTGCCCTTCGGTTGAGAGACGATGCGCGTTTGACACGGCGCCACATGGTATCTGGATCCACGATGAAAGCAGAAGGGTCTGCCATGCTTTCGAAGTCCGAGGAGAGCCAATCGAGACGACCGGCAGAGATCAGCCTTGCATGAAGCTCTGAATACAGTCCGGGAAGATAACGTACATCGTTGAGTGCGTACGCGATTTGGGCCTCACTCAAGGGCCGTCGAGCCCAATCGGTATACGTACTCGACTTGTCCAACTCGACCCCAAGGACATTGGTAACCAGGCTTTGGTAACTCATCTGACAATCGAAGCCAGCTATGGTCGCTGCGACCTGGGTATCGAATATCGGCGAGATGGATACCCCTGTAGCGTGGAACAGGATCTCCATATCTTGCTGGCCTGCGTGAACCACCTTTTGAATCCGGTCATCGATCAACAGCGGAACCAATGGACTCAAGTCATCGACGGCAAAGGGGTCGATGGCGGCAACTTCATCTTCGGAAGCTATCTGCAAAAGACACAGTCTGGCGTAGTATGTGCGTTCACGCATGAATTCGGTATCGAACGCTAAGACCTTGGTCCCGACCAGTCGGTTGCAGAAATTCTCCAACGTTCGTGTATCCGCGATATACAAACTGACTCCCTGAAAGGTTTGGGCTAACATGGTACCTCGGCATCCAGTGTGAAGGTCCTCTTCGTCATGACCAACGAAGGCCAACGAGTGACCGTAGAGCAGGGCTCTGCGATCGGAGAACCAGATGCGCATACTCTGCATAATAAACGACCGCGCTGGACAAAGTGATATCAGTATTTATGAATGCATCCGTGCGATCGGCAAATCTGGGAGCGAAACGGTCGTTCGTTACCTGCACGGCGGCACTTCCCTTCGCGACGTGACTCGGGATGTCCCCCAATTCGATCGCGTCATCGCCTGTGGCGGTGACGGTACCGTCACCGGTGTCTGCTACGCAATGAGAGGTTCCGGGGTCCCCCTCCTGGCGTATCCCGCAGGCACAGCGAATCTCCTCGCGATGAATCTGCGAATACCTTACGATCCGCGCGAGTTGGCTGCAATCACTCTGGGAAGCGAAACCACCCCTATCGATCTTTGCGAGCTTTCCGTTGGAGAAGTCGGGGCACCGGACCGTCGGACAGAAGGGTTCATGATCGCAGCCGGAGCAGGTTTCGATGCATCGATAATGTTGGCCGCCCAGGACCTGAAGCCTTCCATTGGCGTCTCGGCATACCTTGTTGGAGCGCTGGCGAACCTGATGCCAACCATATCCAGATTTCGACTGATCCTGGACGGCAAGACCGTTGAAACCGAGGGGATCGCCGTCTTGGTCGCAAACGTTGCGCGGCTGCAGTTCGATCTTCCACTGATCCACGCCAGCGACCCTAGAGATGGACTCTTCGAGGTCATCGTCTTGCGCACGCGCAACGCCTTCGAGTTGATACCCGCTGTTTGGGCAGCGATAATTGATCGGACGACTGGGCAGCACGCCGACAGAACGGCGGGTGTCGAAACGTATGTGGCATCACATGTCCGCATTGAGGCAGACCCCGCTCTACCCGTTCAGTTCGACGGCGAACTGATGGCATCTTCTACACCTTTCGAAGCCCGTGTGTTGCCCGAGCCTGCCCTACTTCTTGTTTCTAACAAATACTTCCTGGTTCCCTGATCCGTCATCTCTCCGAAAGGAAGTCCAATATCACCCGGAATTCCTCCTCGGTGACCACCAGTCCATTCGACTGCATCCGCTCAATCACCTCTTGCCACCCCGCGCGATCGAGATCAGCCTCATACACCCTATCCAGAGAGTGACACATCGAACATCTCCTGTCGGTCAAGGCTTGGGGGCTGTTTGGATCCGTCGGCATCGGATCAGGCACATACGATTCGCGGGTGGATTCTCCTTGTCCGTTGGAATCCTGGGTAGCGCATCCTGTTCCCAGCAGCGCGAATCCTAGGAGCAACCCTACAAGTGTCAGATTGGAAAATCGATTGTTCCTCATGTGTGGTTCCTTTCGCTAGAGATGAACCGACTGCATGACTACCTCCCGAACGCATCCTTCAGAAGCCAACTGTGGCACGTGACCTGCTATGCTGGCAATGTGGCTACGCGGGATGATCGACCGAGGTTCTAGGCTTCGCCAAACGAGGACGCCTGTGCTAATAGAAGAAGATCGCGATCTCAAGAAGTTCTACCGTCGTTTGGTAGTCGTTATCGTTGTGTCTACTTTCGTATTGTATTTGGGAGTATGGCAATTTGCACGCGACGCCTATCTAGAGTCGATAAGAGTCAAAGCTCAAACCTATGTGGATCTCGTTCTGACTGTCCGGGAGTGGAACAGCGAGAACAAGGGAGCGTGGGTTTCGGGAAGGTCCGATCCAGTGGAAAGCCGCTACCTTCGGACACTTGGTGTAGACGACGAGACCCGCACGGTCGATGGCCAGTCCCTGGTGCTCATAGATCCTTACACCATGATCGGTGAAATTGCGGACCTCAGTACCGACAACGACAGTGTCCGTTTCCGATTGATTAGCAAGACTCCGATTAATCCAGACAACACCCCAGATGCATGGGAAACCACCGCTCTGGAGAACATCGACGGTGGTGACGATTGGTTCGAGTCCTTCGTCGATACGAACAAAGGGGATCAGGAGTATCGATTCGTAACTCCTCTTTCCGCACAGCGCTCGTGTCTCGATTGTCATTCCCAACCGACTGGGACGGGCACAAGGGGATACATCGGGGCATTCAGCATAGCTATGCCCGCCGAGACTATGCACCTGACACTGCGCAGCCTGATGGTGCTGCTGATCATGGCCTGGATAGCAACCGCTGGAATCACTCTACTCGTGGTTCGGACGATGATGGGTCGATTGAAGGCTGAATTGCGGGCAATCAACAAGGATCTCCGGCGCGCGGCAACTATCGACCCTTTGACTGGTCTTGCAAATCGCCAAATGACCCTTTCGAGACTCACAGAGGAATTCGAGCGCTCAAAGCGCTCAGGTAGTGCACTCAGCATCGTAGAGTTCGACCTCGACCACTTCAAGTCGGTCAACGACACCCACGGTCATCTCGTCGGAGATAAGGTGCTGCGTCATTTCGCCGTGACTGCAAGTTCAGGCATCCGGCCCTACGACCTCCTCGGCAGAGTCGGTGGCGAGGAGTTCCTCCTTGTTGCGCCCAACAGTGACCTCCAGGCTGCTGCGGCATTGGCCGAAAGAGTGCTGGCGCTATTCAGGTCTCAACATGTGGAGCATCAAGGCTCTCCTCTTCGTACAACCGCCAGTGCGGGAGTCGCCTCCATCGCCGAGTCGGATGAAACACCGGAGTTCCTGCTCGAACGTGCGGACGAGGCGCTCTACCGGGCCAAACAAGATGGTCGGAATAGGGTGCGCCAATCGGAGATTTGAACCGCTGATGGCGAATTCCCTCACCGAGGATAGCTAGAGTAGCGTCAACACCAGTACCAGCAGGAGGAGTCCCGCGATCAGAGTCGAAGCCACGGGCCAAGTAAGCAGATACGATTCCGCAATATTAGTGCGGTCTAGTGACGGAAGGGGTCGCCTGTTCTTCGGTTCGCGCCCGCTTTCGGCCGCTTTTGGCCTGTGGATTATCAGGGCTGTATCTACATACTCCGTAGCTCTGATGAAGGGATCAGGAATGCAGAGGTTTGCCAACGGTCCTGACTTCGCCCTTTGCCGGACGAAGACCAGTGCTGCGACGAAGACCGACACCCCGATCACGAACGGTAGCATCAAATCCAGCACACCGTATAAGCCCAAGGCCTTCTCAACGGCCTTCTGAACCGCCGGGTCCGGCATCACCCACAGAAGCATACCTGTGAAGAAGGCAAGTACCGCGAGTGATGCAACAGCAACGGCCGAAGGCGTTGCTGAACGACCTCGCTGTTTTGGGTCTACTCGCCATGAAAGCTGGAGAACCCTAGCCATCAGCAAGGTCGTGCCGATTGCAGTCAGCGGCAACATGACATCTAGGAATGTCTTCCATTGGCCTGGAAGACCACCAAGGGACTCCTTGAGGGCCAATTTGGCTATCGCGCCGCTTGTCAGGGGCATGCCGGCCAAGGCGAGTCCAGCCAAGGCGATAACCGGGAGAGCCCAGCGCTTGGTGTTGGAGTGCAGAACGATTTCGTCGGCACCGAAGAGGGCTGCTTTTGCGAATCCATGATGAACCAGGTAGATTCCCACTGCGCTGACTGCGACCGGCCACACCTGGGAGTTAGCAAGTCCAGCACCAATTCCGACTGTCATGATGCCAAACTGACTCATGCTCGAATACGCCAAGACTCGACGGGTCCTGGCCTGCGTGCTACCTATCAGAGCTCCGAACAGTGCGGCGACAAGACCGGCGCTGATGACGATCGAGCCCCATCCCGGAAAATCAACGGCGCCCCCGGGAAGGAATCGAATCAAGCCGATAATGCCCGCCGAAGATGCAACGCCCGCAAGCGCAGCACCCACCCCTGAAGCAGCGGAATCGTAGGCCGATGGCATCCAGGCATGCACTCCGATCGCACCAATCTTGATGCCGAAGGCCGCAAGCAACAACCCTATTCCCAGGTCGCGCCAGGGAGAATCGACAAGAGTAGCGGTGAAGCTATCCGTGCCCAGTGACCCAATCAGCAACGCCGCCAGAAGCAGGGCTTCGCCCAAGACCGTATAGGTCATGTATACCCGACCCGCCCCGCCTTGGGGAGCTCGATCCGAGTGAGCGATCAGACCGTATGCGGACAGCGCCATCATTGCGTAAAAGGTGTAGAACATCGCCGGGTCGTGAGCGACGGCTAAACCGATAGACCCACAAGCTGCCATCAGTAAGAAGATGCGGAATCGCCATCTATGCTGTCCTTCGACATGCCAGGCGGAGAACGCCGACACCAACCAAACCACGCAAGCCAGGATCAGGAATAGGGTCCCTGTGGCATCCAGAAGGAAGGGCGCGGATCGCCACGGCACTGTCATCGCACTCGATGCACCCGTAATCGCCGACGCCCATCGCGTCGGGGAGACCTCCATAAAGGACAAGGGGCCGATAAGGGAGCCAAGACCAGCGGTCAGGAGGAGTGGCAGCACCAGGAGCCGACTCCCTTCGAAACGCTTGCTCCCCTGCTCGGGTCGGTTCATCCACTCGGGCTTAGGTGTGCCGAACCACGCGCGACCTATCATCGGGAGCAGATAGACCGCATTGAGGACGCTACTGGCAGCGAGAACGGCCAGGGGCCACACTTGTCCGCCCTCAAGAGCCCCGAGTCCCAATCCCCACTTCGAGACGAATCCGGCGATAGGTGGAATCCCGATGATTCCGAGTGCCGCAAGTGAGAAGGCTAACATGGTCAGTGGCATCCTTCGGCCGACCCCATCCATCTCGCTGACGCGGGTAATCTTGACCTCTTCGGCGAGTACTCCGGCAGTGAAGAACATGGTGATCTTGAGGAGGGCGTGATGCACCAGATGGGCCAACGCAGCGGCGATCGCGATCGGGGTTCCGATTGCAAGGCCCAGGACCATGTAAGAGAGTTGGCCGATTGTAGAGTAGGCAAGACGCTTCTTGATGTCATCTTGCTTGAGGGCCTTGACCGAGGCGTAGATGATGGTGAATCCCGCCAACAGGGCCAGTGGATCGAGCACGCCAAGGGCTGATGCAGCCTCGATCCCGAAAACGTCGAGTATGACACGGGCGATTCCGAAGACGCCTGCCTTCACCACCGCGACCGCATGCAATAGCGCACTGACCGGCGCGGGTGCGACCATGGCAGCCGGCAACCAACCGTGAGCGGGGAATAGAGCGGCCTTAACGCCAAATCCAGCGATGAGCATCGCAAAGATTGCTGTCAGTTGCGTCGAGTGCGTGTCCAGAAGTCCTACTGGGATAGAGCCCGAGGCAACGAACGCGCCTCCACCGAGAGCATGAAGCCATACCACACCTACGAGAAGCACAGCGCCACCTGTCAGTGCGTAGGCGAGGTAGGTGCGTCCGCCTTTGATGGCCGCTTGTGACCCCTTATGTGCCACCAGCGGATAGGTTGCCAAGGTAAGGGCCTCATAGAATATGAACAGACTCAGCAGATTTGATGACAGGGCGATTCCTATAGCGGATCCGACACATATCGCAAAGAATCCGAAGAACCGGGCTTTGTCCTTCAAGTGCGACATATATCCTGTGGCATAGAAGGTCGTTACAAGCCACAAAGTGGCGGCCAGAAGTGCGAATATGACCCCGAGTCGATCAACAGTCAATCCGAAGGTGAACCCCAAGAGTGGAATCCCTAGACTAGTGCCCGCCCCGCCTTGAGCCAAATGATATCCAAGGTATCCGACGGCGCTTGTCGTGACGGCTGACCCCATCAGGCCGATTACGAAGCGAGTGCGATGCCGCGTTTCCCCCAGGCAGAAGATGATGATTGCGGAAACCCAAGGAGCTGACACAGCTATCATAAGGGCGAGTTGCAGCAGGCTCATCGCATCATCCCTGCAGTCAGGGACTCAACCGCCGGGTACAACAGATCCAGTATCGGCTGACCGAAGACGCCTATCACCAACGACATCAGCGCCAGAACCAGGGGTGCGATTGTAATCACCCTGTTTGATACTCCGACTTGCAAGGGTTCCTTGCCGGACCCCATGAACAAAGCTATCACCTTGAATATGTATAGGGCCGCCAATAGGCCGCCAACAACGACAGCGCCAGCCCACCACCAGGCACCGGTTTCGATCGCAGAGGACACATACAGCCACTTGGACACAAAACCACCGGATGGCGGGAGCCCCACCATGGATACTCCAGCTATCGCAAATGTGAACGCAGGTATCGGGGCTAATCGGGACAACCCAGCCATATCCTCTAAGCGATCACTTCCCACTGCTTTGACTATTGTCCCAGCAGTCAAAAACATGGCCCCTTTGGCAAGTCCATGCGACACCGCATGGAAGAGTCCGGCACTAGCAGCGAGAACAGCGGTTTGGATGTCGTCGGCAGCCGCTACCAGCGGAAACAACAGGAAGAGGTATCCTATCTGAGCAACCGTGGAGTAGGCGACCATCATCTTCAAGCGCTTCTGGGTGAATGCCTGAACAGATCCCCAGATGATTGCACAGACACCCAGTATCCCCATCAGCTCTGCTAGGCCGGGAATCATTTCGTGTCCGGTGAACACATGCATGAGTTTGAATATGATGTAAAAGGAGCCTTTCACGACCAGTGCCGACAGAACTGCACTGACTGGAGCAACGGCGTTCGCATGAGCTGGAGGTAACCAAAAGTGCATCGGGAAGAGTGCCGTCTTTAGGAGAAGTCCAATCACCATCAGTGCAAGACCCGCCTGAGTCGTCGGGTCAATACTGACCTGTGTGGCGAGCAGATCGAAATCCAGGACACCTGTAGACGCGTAAACCAGGGCTACACCAAAAAGATAGATGAGGGATCCTGCCAAGGCGGAAAGGATGTAGCGCATGCCGGCAAATAGCGCAGCCCGTTCGCCAGAGATAGCAACAAGACCCACTGCCGATATCGTCAACAGCTCGAGGCATACATATAGGTTGAATATGTCATTGGATGCAAATAGCGCAAACAACGCGGCCCACAAGAATAGCCAAAGGGACCAGAAAAGCCTGTAACTATCTTTGGGCGGAAAATAACCAGCCGAATATACGGTCACTACGCATCCCACAACGGCAGTCAATAGCATCATGACTGCCGAAACACCATCAATGGTGAGATCGATACCTAACGGAGCGCCCCATCCCCCGATGGTGTAAACCCACACTCGGTCTTGTCCGACGACGATCCATGTGATCCATGACACTAGGACCACCTGTACGCCGGCTGCAACGAGGGCTATCGCGCGGGCCCGTTCGAACCGCACAAGAAACGCTGCTGAAGCCGCAAAGAGCAATACTGCCAGAGTGATGGCTGGCAATTGAGGTTGAATGAGATCAAGCATCATCATCGGTCTCCTGCAGGGTGACAGCGCCTGTCTCGGTGTATATTCGCTTGATCAACGCCAGAGAGTATGCGGTGGCCGCCACGGAAACGACTATTCCGGTCAACACCATTGCATGGGGAAGGGCATCGGGCGTAGGGCCAGGTACCCTGCGAGCTACAGAAACCAGAACGAGGAACACAGCAACCGCCATCACGTTCAATCCCATGACCTTATGGAGCAGGTGAGGCCGGACGACAAGTCCGTAGAGCCCTATGCAGAACATCGCCGCGCCTGCGAGAAGATATATCTCAATCTGCGTCATGTTGCATCGCCTCGGACATAGTCATCTGTGATCGGCGCGGCCGATGAGATGAACATGGTGACCAGGATCATCCCGATTGAAAACGTGAGCCACGTCTCGATGAGGATGATTAGTGGCTTGGCGAGATGAAGCGGATATTCGAGTAGGTTCTTGTCGAAGAACATCGGAATGATTGCAGCAACGAGGAAGACGACGAAGCCGACTGCGATGATAATCTTCACAATTGCAGGCGAGAGCCAACCCGGGCGAACGTGTCCCGACAAGGTCACAAGAACCCCAGCTGCACCAAGTATGGAACCCGCTTGGAATGCTCCACCAGGGGCTTTCTCCCCCGCCCAGAGTAGGTATCCCGCAATCAGAATCATCATAGGAACGAGAATCCTCGTGAGGAGAGATAAGGCGGGATCCGCGAAAGGGGCAAGCCTACCCGAAGCGAGCATACCCTCGCGCTGAAGTGAGAGAACACCGATAATCGCAAGAACCAAGACAGCTATCTCAAGTAGGGTGTCGTACCCGCGAAAGTTCAGGAGAACAGCGGTAACGGGGTTGAGCACGCCGCTGATTTGAAGGTTATCTTGGATCGAGGAAGCGACCCCCGTATCGTGCATCGGGATATACAGAACTGCGCGCGCCAGAAGGACGAATACTGCTACAAGCAGGCCGACCGCTACAATGTGCTGCGCTCTTCTGGGACGCTCAATATTGTTAGGCATTGGACGATGTCCCGTCTTCGGCATGACGATGCTTCGAGTACGGAACGTTGCGACTCCTCAAGTGCCCGACAGTGTCAAGCAACAGCGCGCCGGTAACCCCTGCACCAAGTGCAGCTTCAGTCAGCGCGATATCTGGAGCCGCGAGTTTGACCCACGCAAAAGAGACGAATAGTCCGAGCGCGATGAACAGAACGACGGATTTGAACAGACTCGCCTCGGAAAAGATGCGAATGGAAAGGAGGATGAGTATCACAACGACTAGGATGTCGAGCCACAGTACTGGACTATTCATGGCTTCACCCATGGTTCAACGCCACTTTCACGAGCGGCCCGTGCAATGAGATGGCTCGTAGTTGCAGTGGCTACCAGAACCAAAACCCATGTGAGCATGAGACGTATGGAAACCAGTCCTGAGGCCGAATTGAGCGCCAGCGCCAAGATCAGAATTCCCAGACCAAGGTTGTCGGCTTTAGTCAATGCATGAAGTCTGGAATAGACATCGGGAAACCTGAGTAGACCGATAGTTCCAACGATGAAAAACGCAGTCGAAACAATTAGAAGCGCGATGACGAGGAAGTCCATCCAGCTCATGATACGGTCCCACCGGGTGTCTCTGAGCCCTGTATTTGATTAGCTCGCTTCACAAAAGCAATCCCGGTAACGGCGGCCAACAATGCTAAAACGAGCGCGACATCGCGAAGTGCGGGAACCTGAAACGCCTCAGCCAGAAGCAACATCAAAGCTACACCGGTTGTGCCGAACAGCTGCGCTGCGAGCATCCTATCGGCAGCAGTTGGCCCCCTCTCGACACGTATAAACCCGAGTAACATGGTAATGAATATGACGATAGCGAATCCGACAAAGACGCCCTCAGGCATTCAAGTCACCGTCTTGGGATGTTTTCTCAACAGAGGGAACAGCAGGAAGCTCTAGGAGCTCGATCCCCATGATGTCCGCTATCAGATTCTCGATTCTCCTAATCTCCACAAGAACTGGTTGCTCAGTGTCCAGAACATGAAGGGCGATCACCTCGTCCTCCAGCCCGGAACTCAAAGTACCCGGCAACAAGCTCACTGTGTATGCCAAAAGCGCACGAGTAGTAGGAGTTGGCAGCCGAAGACTGCAGACCACGATCCCGGGGGTCAGCGGCATGCTCGGCTGGAGTGCCCGCAAGGCCACATCAACGCCACCGACGACTGAGTTGCGTAGGAAGTAGGCGAGGAATCGAATCAATGCCAGCGGCCTTATAGGCAGCCGAGTAATCGGCGACATTGCTGAGGAAACCAGGGCTGCGAATGCAGTGAAAGGAATACCGAACATCCATGAGCTGGTGTCGCCATTCGTCAAAACAACCCAGATGGCACCGAACACAACGCAGTATATAGCGAATCCTATAGCGAGTCGCGGACGCGAAGGTGCTGCACCGGACACAGAGGTCACGCTGGAGTTCACTAGCCTGACCACTTCTTCAGATACTTCTTGAGCAACTTTGCTATCGTCTTTTTCAGCTTCTTGTCGATCGATTTCTTGATCAGCTTCTTTGGCATGCTACCTCACCCTTTCAGCCGATGCGATGGTGGGCGCTAGAGGATTTGAACCTCTGACCTCTTCCGTGTCAAGGAAGCGCTCTCCCCCTGAGCTAAGCGCCCGTCCGGTGCGACTAGAAGGCTACTAGAATGCGACTAGAACGAACGCCATTGTACCAATCCTGCAGAAAATGCCAACAGTGAACATCAAATTCGCTCAGAACATCACATCCGTCCACAGTACGGTGGTGAAATCGTTGATCGCGAAGTTCCTTCAAGGACCCACTTGCACGTTATGACAGGCCCTTGCTACACTACCCTTCGCGTGCGGACGTGGCTCAGTTGGTAGAGCACAACCTTGCCAAGGTTGGGGTCGCGGGTTCGAATCCCGTCGTCCGCTCCA
>DBEG01000134.1 GCA_002293965.1 Actinobacteria bacterium UBA912
CTCGAGCGCGCCGGCCGGGTCATCGAGCATATCGAGGTGCGCGTGGGAGTCCGCGATCGGGGCACCGAGCTCCGGCAGATCCACAGTCCTGAAGCGCATTCGCCCGGTACTGCCTTCTATCTTGGGAAACTGATCACTGTTCATAGATTCGAGGGAACAACGGGTCGCCTTTCTCGACAACGTTACCAGCCGAAAGTCCTCCCCACCGCGATTCGCTCTCCAGGTCGGTCACCGAATGGATGTCCCCCAACCCCAGCCGAGACCAGACCTCTGCGCTGGTGATCGGCATGACCGGCGCGCAGTACAGGGCGGCTATGCGCACCGCCTCGAGCGCATGGTAGATCACGCGGGCAAGGTCGACAGCGGTTTCCTCGGACTTGGCCAGGGTCCACGGCTGCGAGTTCTCGATGTAGCGGTTGGTCTCCTTGATGAGATCCCACGCTGCTTCGAGCGCTTTACCGTAGTCGAGCCTGACCATGGCGTCCTCGTACTTCGCAGGAAGACCTTCGGCAATCGCGCGGAGGGGCGTGTCCGCTGCGATCTCCTCGGCGGAAAGTGCCGGAACGATGCCGTCAAAGTACTTGCCGGTCATGTTGAACAGCCGAGAACACAGGTTGCCCCAGTCGTTCGCGAGGTCGCCGTTGTACCGCTGGACCATCGACTCGAGCGAGATCGATCCGTCGGAACCGAACTGCACGTCGCGAAGGAAATAGTAGCGATAGGCGTCAACGCCGAAGCGTTCCGCGAGCTCGGCGGGGCTCTGGACGTTGCCCTTGGACTTGCTCATCTTCTCGCCCTTGGCCAGCAAGAAGCCGTGTGCGAAGACCGACTCGGGCAGCGCCACGCCTGCCGCCATGAGCATTGCGGGCCAGATGACGCAGTGGAACCGGATGATGTCCTTGCCCACGAAGTGCACCTGCGCAGGCCAATACCGCTCGAAGCGCTCAGCCAGCTGGGGATCGTCCGACCCATAGCCGACAGCAGTGATGTAGTTGAGCAGCGCGTCGATCCACACATAGGTCACGTGGTTCTCGGCGAAAGGAAGCGGGACTCCCCAGGAGAACGTCGTCCGGGAGATCGACAGATCCTTCAGGCCGCCCCTCACGAAGCTGAGAACTTCGTTGCGGCGGGTCTGTGGTTGGATGAAGTCAGGGTTGGCTTCGTAGTGATCAAGGAGTCGCTGCTGGAACTCGGAGAGCCGGAAGAACCAATTGTCCTCGCGGATGAACTCTACCTGCCGACCGCAGTCTGGACAGCACCCTTCGGCGAGCTGATCCTCGGCCCAGAAGGTCTCGTCGGGGACGCAATACCAGCCCTCGTAGGAGCCCTTGTACAGGTAGTCGCCCGCGTGCAGTGCACTCCAGAACGCCTGGACGCCGACTTTGTGCCGCTCCTCGGTGGTGCGGATGAAGTCGTCGTTGGTGATTCCCAGCAGCTCCCACGCCTCAACGAATCTGGGTGCGATCGCATCGCACCACTCCTGCGGGGACATGCCGTTCTCCTCGGCGGTCTGGGCGACCTTCTGGCCGTGCTCATCGAGGCCGGTGAGGAAGAAGACGTCGTGTCCGGTCAGACGCCTGTAGCGCGCCAGTGCGTCTGCGGCAATGGTGGTGTAGGCGGTTCCTAGGTGCGGGACCGCGTTCACGTAGTAGATCGGCGTTGTGATGTAGAACGGTTTGCTGCTCATCCTTGTGGTGGCTCCAGTGCTCCGGTTACAGGTCGCTTCATCCCCGCACCCGAAAACGATATCGTGTCTTTGCAGGACTTATACGGTATTATATGCGAGTCTGACTTATTGCACCTCCGCTCGGAGAGGGCGGTTTTCATGGAGGCGTGACCCCACGGTCATCGCCTCCATGTGCTATCCGGTAGACTTCATTGCGCGGAAAGCCCATCTCCTTCGCGACTTGCCTGATGGCATCGGAGCGCGTCGCCCCTGCCGAGACCAACTCATCGAGCGCCTGACGCACGGCGACTTCATCGACAGCCCGAGGCGCGTCCCGGCCGGGTGGCCCGATCACGATTGCCACCTCGCCTTTGAGGTCTCTTGCCGAGAGTGCACCGGCGACCTCACCTGAGGTGCCCCTGATGACCTCCTGGTGGATCTTCGTGAGCTCTCTGGCCACTGCGACGAACCTGGCCGGCATCACAGCAGCCACGTCGGCGAGAGCCGATGCGGCCCGCCGTGGCGACTCGAAGAACACGAGTGTGACCGCAAGCTTGCCCAGGGACTCCAGTAGCCGCCTGCGCTCGCCGGATTTCCTCGGCAGGAATCCGCCGAAGTAGAAGGGCATCGTGGGAGCACCGCTGATCACGAGCGCGGTCAAGACGCTGCTCGCGCCGGGGAGCACGTCGACCTCGACTCCGGCCTCGATCGCCGCGGTCACGAGCTCCTCGCCGGGGTCGGAGAGGCCCGGGGTCCCGGCGTCGGACACGAGCGCGACGACCTCGCCTGCGAGCATCCGCTCGGTAAGCTGGGGCGTACGGCCGACAGCGGTGTGGGCGTCGTAGCGCACGACGGGAGTCCGGATATCATACCTGCCGAGAAGCCGCGCGGTCACCCTGGTGTCCTCGGCGGCTATCACGTCGGCCTCGCGCAGCGCGTCGAGTACCCGCATGGTCACATCGCCGAGATTACCGATCGGCGTAGCGCAGACGAGCAGTCGACCTGGGTCAGTCATTCTTGTCGTACGGCGCGATCACGTATTGCGATGAGGGCGCGGGCTGAAAGCTGGGCTCCTCGGCCGCTGCGACCGACGTCACCGGCATCGGCGGGTCGATGATCCCTTGCGGTGCAGCGGCTACGGACTCATCGTCGCGCAGACGGCGGTAGAGAAGCGTCCATGCGGCTGAGTGGAAGGTCCACCAGACCATCATGTACGCCGCGGTCACCAGGAACTCGAGGAATCCAAGCGGAATCTGGAGCAGCGGTCCGATCTCTGCGGCTATCAGGTCGAAGATGCCGAAGGCGACTGAGGGAATGGCGAGAGCTATCGAGCCTACGATGATGATTGCGAAGAGCAGGAACCACATCGAGATGACTTCTTTGAAGCGCTTGCGGCTGTCGGCGAATGCAGCTCCCAAGGACTCGAGCGCCGGACGTCCGCCGATGATCGCATGCCTGAGTCCGAGCGTGACGAGCAGGTCCGACACGATGCCGATCACAAACGCTATGGGCAGTCCTATCACGATTACGCCGCAGAACATCATAAGACCTGTTCCGGCGGCCTCCAGCCCGGCTTCAGGCATGGCCAACAGCGGAACCGCAGCCAGCCCCACGATGACCGCCCCCACTATGAACGACGGAGCCCATCCCAACAGGCAAACGAATAGTATGCGGAACCAATTCTGGAATCCTGCTGCCCAGCCACCACGAATCGAGACGGCTGTACCCGCTGCCGCATCATTGGTCATTTGGACGATTCCGCCATACGCCGCAACTGAGACGATTTTCAGTACCAGGAGGATCAGAAGCCCGAAGACAGCGACCAGTGCTATCAGCGCCAAGTCATCCCGAACGCCTGCGAATGCAGCTCCCGGATCGATGAATGCTTCGTCCACCCTCTCCTGCGGGATCATGTAGCTCAGGTAGAAGAAAGCGCCGGTTGCGAAGAAGCTGAGCACCCATATCCCCTTGTGCTTCCATGTAATCTGCCATGCTTGCTTGAGCAGTGGTGTGTACTCCATCGAGCCATCCTTCCGGTGGAAGCGCTGCCTCGGCAGTGCCTCAAGCGAGAGTGATCAGGTCGTATCTCCTCGTTCCCAGACCAGTCGATTCAGCATAAGCCATCGAGATTCGCCCATCAATGCCGGATACCGAGGCGAACTTGTCGACTCCTTCGGCCAATCCCTCTCCCCGGGTGCCGTCCAGCCCCCTGGCACCAGTGACCAGGTCGTAGGCCGCCTGATCGATGGCCACGATGTCCGTGGAGGCTAGGACCCCGATATCCTGCACGATGCTCGCATCCGAGAAGTGCCAGCAATCGCAATCGGGGGTCACGCTCATCACAAAGGACAGGTAGATGACCTTGTCCTCCTTGCCTGACAACGCACCGGCGACATGCTCGACGATCTTCTCCTGGATCGCGGCGGATTCGGTCTTCCACTGGATGGCGATCGCACCGAAGGGACATGCCGCCACACACTCGCCGCATCCATAGCAGGTGGCAAGATCGATCGCGACCTTGGAGACCGGATCGACCGTGATTGCATCCACCGGGCACCACTTCTCGCACCTTCGGCAGGCGGTACACTTGTCCAGGTCCGGTGCCGGCGTGAAATCGGCGTGCATCCGCTGTTTTGCGCTGCGCGATCCCAGTCCCATGCCGACGTTCTTGATCGCCCCGCCGAACCCGGTGGCCTCATGTCCCTTGACGTGAGTCACGACCACCATCGCATCGGAATGGACGGCCGCCGAACCGATCTTGACGGTGTTGAAGTGCTTGAACCCTTCGATCGGGACCTCGCATGCCTCGCGTCCGTCGAGTCCATCGGCGATCACCACCGGTGCCTCGACCGTGGCATAGCTGAACCCGTTACGAAGCGCGCAGACTATGTGGTCCACGGCATTGAAGCGCTGGCCCCTGTACAGCGTGTTGGCGTCAGTCAGGAACGGTTTGCCGCCTGCATCCTTGACCCGGGCCACCACTTCTCGCACGAACACCGGACTCACGAAGCCGGTGTTTCCCTGCTCGCCGAAGTGCAGCTTGACAGCGACCAGGTCGCCCTCGGCGATCACCTCGCCCAGACCCGCCGACACCAGCAACTCGCCTGCTCTCGTCACAAGCGATCGCTTACTTGTCGTCCTAACCGGGGCGAACCATACCTTCGCCGCCGCGCTCATCTATTCAGGCCTTCCTTGCTGTCGCTCTCCTCGAACGCCAATGCCGCAGCGCCGAGAACCCCGGCGTCGTTGCCGAGCTCGGCGGCTACCACCCGGACGTCGCGGCGTCCCGCAAGTGCTTCGGCAGCGATCACCTCGGCGGCTCGATCAATCATGAAGGGGCACGCTTCACCGATGCCGCCTCCGACCACTATCATCTGGGGGTTGAGGAGGTTGACGATCCCGACTAGCGTCTTGCCCAGAACAACGCCTGCTTCCATCAGGATCTCCGTCGCCGCTTGATCGCCTGCGAAAGACGCTTTGATGACATCTTCGGCGGTGATGAGATTGACGTCGCCGCCGGCCACCTCAAGAATCGCCCGACCGCGATGGGTGACAGCGACATCGCGTCCCTTCGCAGCGATGGCCGGTCTTCCCAGGTAGCTCTCCACGTGACCGTTCCCTCCGCACGGGCATGGTGGGCCATCGAGCTGCACCACCATGTGCCCGATCTCCCCGCCCAGCCCTCGGAATCCGCGATAGGGGTCGCCACCGATGAACATCCCGCCGCCGACACCCGTCCCCAGCGTTATCATCGCGAAGTGCCGAATACCCTTGGCTGCCCCGTACTTGGACTCGCCGAAAGCAGCCAGGTTCCCGTCGTTGTCCATCGTAACGTGGTGTCTCACCCTCGACATCACAAGGGATCGGACATCGACTCCGGCCAGCGGTAAGTTGGTGCAGAACTCGACGCTCTGCCGAGCGAAGTCTATCTGAGCGGGGAGGCCGATACCGATGCCTACTATCTCGCCCTGTTTGACCACATCGGAGACCTCGGCGACCATATCGATGACCTCGTCAACGATTGCGAAAGGGCCACCCTTGGGCGTCAGCGACTTGGCGTCTTTGATGATCCGGCCCTTACGTTCGACAAGACCCACCGCGATACGAGTGCCGCCTACATCGACGCCGATTGCATAAGATGAGCGCAATTTACCCTCCTTGAATCCTCTACCACGACCCTGCTATCCGCATCGTCGCGGCGATACGCGAATCAGTAATCCCAACGGATGCCCCTCTGTTTGATGATTCCCATATCGAACATCTTTGTCATCATCTCTTCCTCAGTGACGCCGAACAACCCGGAAAGATACCGGTGATCGTTGAACCACTTCTGCGCCTGATCCATTACCAGATAGGCTGGCGTGATGAGTTCATCGGCGACTATGTCGGCGTCTGCATGATCGACCCTCGTCTGCCGAGGATACGTGCTTGTCGGATCCGCCAGCAGGATCACCATATGGGCGACCAGATGAGCAAGTGCCTTCCTCCGCGAATACTCGTCCCTGTTGGAATTCAGGATGATCACAGGCAATCCGTCTTCACTGACCGTCGCACCGCCAAAGAATTTGGGCATCTCCGCGTACCGCACCGGTATACCATACGCCGCTGCCAGTTGTTCCATCGGAACGGGAGGCTCCTCGACCCCAGCTTGCTTCAGGGCAGATTCGGCTATGCTGCGATAGTATGAATCGGTGCGAAGTGGCACGACATCTCTTTCTGTTATTGGAAACAATCATATATATCGGCAACCATTTAAGAAATGTTTTGTCCGTTTACATAATGTCCCGCCCGAAATGAGTCGATATCTGCCTTACGGGTCGAATACCGGCGAAGGAGATCAATTGGACCATGAGGGTAACAGCCTAGCGGAGGAGTTGCTTCGCCTTGTAGCGGTCGCATCGACAGCCGCACGGCTGTATCCGGCAACCAGTCCGATCCCCGAGGAGTCATTGGAGAAACTGATTCGGCGATCCAACGAGATCACCAGCTCCCTGGGTAGTCTAAGGTTCACCATCAATCCTGTCGGCTTCGCATTGGGCGATACCCCGATGGCACCTGGGCAGACCCAGATCACATGGCTTGCAGAGACCCTCCACTCGATGCAAGCGGGCCAACTGGTCATCGCCCCAGGCATCACCCCCGACGAGGCAAGGTCCTTCATCCACATTGTGAACTCCGATCCCGCCTCCGTGCGCCAGCGCAGCATACGTTCGCTGTTGACTGGAGTCGGGGTCACTCACCTGGCGGTCATCGAAGTATCGCTGCGAGCCTCCACAGAGGACGGACTTCTCGGGCTGGACATCATCAATGCGCCCCTGGAGGAGATCAGCGCCGAGTTGACCAACGCGGTCACCATCTGGCAAAAATCCGCCGAGAAGGGCGCTGGCACCGACGACTTGTTCACTGTGATGGATCGCATGGAGGAAGCCACCCGTGGGCTAGCGGCCTCGAGGATTGTCCAAGCTTTGATGATGCTCGACGAACCCACCCGATTGCGCCTGCTTGAGATGTCACTCGCGACAGACACGACAGGACAACGGATGAACGGCATGTTCGACGTCGTCTCACGCATGAACCCATCGGCTTTGGCGAGGTTACTCAAGATGACCGCCCAGCAGATGTCGATCGAACCGGATCGCCTGGCCCAAGCGCTCGATCTCCCAGCCTCGGTCTTCGAGTCAATCTCGCACCTCCTGTCTCTGCAGGACCACTCGCAAAACGCCGAAGCAACGCCTGATGTGCCTGATGTCGACATGATTGCCTTGGAGTTAGCGATGGATGACCTCGGTGATCTCGGCTACCAGCTGACCCGTGCTTCGCCGATTTATGCAGCCGGCAAAGCTCTTCATACCAATGTCACGCTATCAACCAAGAACCCTGATTCAGATTCCATCAAGGCGATCGGGGAGTCCATGGTGCCGGCGATCAGAGCAGGTGCCTTCAGTGCGGTGATGGGGGCGTTGAGTAGACTTGATGAGCTACAATCTTCCCCAGCGCTGGCACTGGATATCGAGCAGGCTCGCGCCCGAATACAGGACGTACAGGTTCTGCTCGAGGCATGCAGGACCGCTTCTACCGATGCCGAGGCTGTCATGGCAGGAGACATACTCAGAACCGCAGGCTCCACCGGCGCTGATGCCTTGTTACTCTTTCTTTCAGAAGCTGATCAGGAGCGACGCTTTCTCTTCCGACCTGTACTACGCGGAATGGTCGATCAGCTCCTGACATCGGCTGGCAGAATGATCCGCACTGAGGACTCATCAGCTGTGATCAGCATATTGCGTACGCTGTCGTTCATGTCAGACAAGAGGGCTGTCCCAGTGATCGTGCAGGCGCTTGAGAACCTTGACGCATCTGTCCGCCGAAGAGCGGTGACGACACTTGCCGATATATCGCATAGCGAAAGTCGCACTGCACTATCCGGGGCGGTAGCCCACTGGGATCCCGAGACGCAACGTTTCGCGATCAAGGAGATCGCCAGGGTGGGGGCAGAAGAGGCCATCCCTGCCTTGGTCAGAATCCTGGAAGACATCAATATATTCGACAGGAATCATGAACTGAGAAAAGAAATCGTCCGATGTCTGGGGTGCCTGGATTCGCCGATAGCCAGGCGCTCGCTCGAAAGACTGGCAGGTAAGCGGTTCATCTTCGGCAGAAAAGGAAAGGAACTGCGATTCCTTGCAAGTCAAGCACTTTTGCACTCCTCGCAACCTGTACAGCCGATCGATCTGGGAGCGGAAAAACCATGACAGACCAACTCGAAGGCACGCCCGCGGCAGAGCAGCCTGAAGCATCCGTTGAGACCTCCAGGGGTACCGGGGTCAAGCCCGGAGTTCCATTCGCCACCCCAGAGAGGCTGGCGCGAGCTAAGGAGCTGGTGAGGGCGCTGGCTGTGGCGCACACCAACTCGCAACTGTATCCATTAGCGCATCCGCTTCTTACCGACTCCATCGACGACCTGGTGTCTGCCGTCGGGGAGATTGGGGCGCTAGGATTCGATCAAGTCACCGTGAACCTCTACAAGCGGACGGTGTTCGTCGAGAACCAGGTCTTTCCCGAGGAAAGTGTGACCTACCAGAAGCTTGTAGACGACTTTCTCGCCAGGGGCATCTCGGCAATCTCGTTCTTGGACGGATTCTCCCAGAAGGACGCGAAGGCACTGGTGAATCTGCTCGCCGAGACCTCCATCCCAGACGCCGATGCCGCGCGACAACTGTTAGAGTCACAGGGGGCCACCGGCGTGACTGTCGCCGAGACGACCACACTCGACGGGACCGAGGGAGAATCGCAACAGCGTGCGAACAAGGTGAAAGCCAGGGAGGTCTACGACACCGGAATCTCAGCGATGCGGGATGTTGAGACCAGAATGAAGCTCGGAAAAGCAGTCGAAACCGGACCTCTCCATGACTTCATCAACTCCATGATGGAAAGTCTCTTCAGCGACCCCGCCGCAGTCCAAGGCCTGACGGCGATCAAGAGCCACGACGATTACACCCTGAACCATGCGATCAATGTGTGCATCCTGTCGCTCTCGCTCGGGGCATCGTTCGAGCTGGATGAGGATTCACTGAGGTCCCTGGGTCTCTCGGCGTTGCTGTACGATATCGGCAAGGTGCATATTCCTGAGGATATTCTGAATAAGCCGGGGCCCCTGACCAGCGATGAGTGGGTTGTCGTCAAGGATCACACGCTGGAAGGCGCAGAGCTCCTCAAGCGCATCCAGTTGATCGACCATATGCCGATGGTCGTGGCCCACGAACACCACTTTCGTCACGATATGCAGGGATACCCTGACATCGGTCCGGGGGACGGTCAACACCTGTTCAGTAAGATCGTCGCATTGTGTGATGCATACGACGCCATGACGACACGTCGGCCGTTCCGCCGTGAGATCCGTCCGGACAAGGCGCTTGCCGTCCTCATGCAGGGTCGCGGCAAGGCCTATGATCCCTCCGTCACCAAAGCGTTCATCGCTTTGCTGGGCATCTACCCGATGGGCGCGATAGTCCGTCTGGACGACGACTCGCTGGCAGTGGTCTTCAGGGTCAACAACGACGATCTCTTGCACCCCCGCGTGAAGATCCTGGCTGACTCCGAAGGACGTTGGCATCCTGAGCCAACAACCGTCGATCTGCGAGTGGTCGACCCCGAGACGGGTGAACACGTCAGAGCCATCAAGGAGTGCATCCCTGCCAGCGAAGCGGGAATCGATGATGCCTGGCAGTACCTCTAAGACGCTGGGATCAAGACCCGGCCAATGGATTTCCGAAGTGTCGCCAATAAATCATCCAGAATGAGACGTTACCCCTCATATGGGGCGTGTAGCGGTACAGGGTGTGAGTCGCCGCATTCGCTGGACGAACCACGCTTCCACTGATCCTCAGCTCTCCATCAGGGGTGAAACCCGCCGTGTTCCGGTCCAGGACGCGAGCTCCGTGCCAGATCTGTCTGCCGAAACCCTGGAATTGGGGCAAGGTCCTGCTGTCCATCTTCCCGCAACCCATCGCCCAGTCCAGGGCCCTTTGGTCAGGATTCCTGCGCGACAACAAGGATTGTTCTTTCTGTAGGGTTGCCAGAATCACCTTGGGACTGACGTTCCATGCCAGGGCGGCTTCCTCGATCATTTCGGCGGAACTCATCATCACTCCGGCATGATTGGGGGCCCGGTAGCCAGCGAGAATCCCCGTCTGGCGCTCCAGGAACTGCTGGATCTGGGCTGCGTTCATCGAGCGAGACGCCCTGAAGTTCGCATCAGTGATGATCATATCCGGCGAAAACCCATCGGGAGAGACTACCGCCCCCGACACCGCTTGCGCCGCCGCTGCCTCTGCCGCAGCCTGCCTCATCAACTGAGCCAGATCGGCACCTAGGGCCTCAGCTCTCGCCTCCTGATCCGCGATATCCTTCTCGATCCGCTCACGGGCGAGATCTGCTTCCTCCTGGAGTTCGACCAGCCGCGCTTCCCTGTCGCTCAACGTGTGGTGAAGCCATTCGCTCTCCACCCTTGCGATCCTCATGTCCCTCAGAAGGTTGGCGTCGCGCTCATTGATAATGGAGAGATACTTGTAGCGAGCGAACAAATCCGCTAAGGACTCGGCCTGGAACAGCAACGTGATCGTGCTTTCCCACTCCCCTTGGTACAACTCGATCGCCCTCGCAACCAGCGCATCTTGTTTCTCGGCGAGTTCCGCATCTGCAACAGCTATCTGGGCCTCGACGTCTGTGATCTCAAGTCGTGCGGTCTCCAGTCTTTGCCCGACCCTCAGATATTCGTCAATCTGCTGCTCAAGGGCGATCCTCGAGTTCTCGAGAGCGACCCGGGCCGCTTGTTCCTCTGCGCGCCTGGCCTCGATCGCAGCATTCGTTGACGCACTGGCGCCTGGTTGGGCATGGCTGACTAGAGGCGCAGCTGAAACCAGTGCGGCTATCAGCAGCGCCGTCAGGATGCCTCTATGCCACTTGGTGGAGAGTATCCGCATACGATAGTTCCCTCGCCTGTAGGCTAGGTTTTGGACGAGCCGTCCGCAAACAATGACAGCATGAATGAAACGACGCTCACCACTATCCCTCCCAGAAACGCCGACCAGAAGCCGTCCACGGTGAATCCGATTCCGAGAAGGTCGCTGGAGATCCAGGCAGCTGCCCACAGAACAAAGGCGTTGATGAACAGCAATCCTATGCCCAGGGTAAGTACGACGAATCCGCATGTGAGGAAAGTCAGCAGCGGCCTGAGAGTGGCGTTGAGGAGTCCCAACACGATGGCAGTGATTCCGAATGCAATGAGGGCACTGTCTCCCTCCACAGTGATTCCGGGCACCAGAAAAGCAGCAACTACCAAGGCGATTGCATTGATCAGCCAGCGAATCAGCAGGTGCATCTTCCACCTCCCTGTCTCGAGCAACCTATCCATACACATCCAATACTGGACGAGCATAGATAAAATAGCATGTGTGGTGCTCTGCGAGAAATGTTGTGCCTGAATCTAGGCTTCGAATGAAGTGTGGCGGGAGTGACGGGGCTCGAACCCGCGACCTCTGGCTTGACAGGCCAGCGCTCTAACCGACTGAGCTACACCCCCGAGGATTCGGGGTCTTCCCGAAGAAAGACAGCGAACGGGATTGTACATTGTTACCGGCCTTGCTGTCTAGCCAGTCGGTTTCTTGGGAATATCTGACGTGCTTCAACGGCTTATCCGGTCATTCGGCACCCTGCTGGCATCCATTGGGTATCAATGACTTAGACAGAGCGCCCACAAGATGCATCTCGACAACGGAGGTGGACCGATGAAAGCTGTCATCGACAGAGACAGATGTATCGGCTGCGGCGAGTGCGAAGAGTACTGCCCTGAGACATTCCGCGTCGATGAGTCAGGTCTCGCCATCGTAATCGCGGACGAACTGGATGCCGAACTTTACGGGGCGATCAGAGACTGCGCCGACATCTGCCCCGTCGAAGCGATCACAATTGTGGGATGAGGCGCCCCGAAGCAGCTCCTGGGAGGCCACTGGACCAAGGGAGTGTGGTGGGCGATGAGGGATTTGAACCCCCGACTTCCTCCTTGTAAGGGAGGCACTCTCCCGCTGAGTTAATCGCCCATCTCGGCTCGGGACATCTGTGACATCCTACATCATCTCGGCATGATATTGCTGAAGTGACTTGACTCCATCACAGGAAGTCAGTCTCGCGGCTATCCCATTCACTGCCGCCAAAGCCGCAGCTGTGGTCGTGATGTAGGGGACTTTGTACTTGATCGCAGCCCTTCTGATGTAGGAGTCGTCA
>DBEG01000005.1 GCA_002293965.1 Actinobacteria bacterium UBA912
CTTTCCGGTGTGTTCGTATAAGATATGAGCATCACCAAGGAGGTTCGTTTTGGAGCAACTATCAGTCATCTTTCGGTGGTTGGCCTTAGGGCTGTTGATCGCCGCAACGGTACTGTTCATCTATAGGCTCACCGCCGAGCGGTCTACTCTGGGCTTGCGTGCTCGTCTCATCACGATTATTGCATTCGCGATGCTTACGCTGGCGATAGGTGTCCGTCCAGTGGATCCCACGCAACTGACCGGGTCGCATAGCACGCTGGTGCTCTTGGCGTGGGCCATGTTGCTCCTTTACCTCATCGTCGATCATTTTCTGAAGATCGGCATGTACGGGACGGTCCTTGTGCCCGCGGCGATGGTCCTTCTTTTGTTCGCACAGGCGCGGTCTGGTGCCGCGCATGAGGGCCTTACTGCCCAACAGTTCGATCTGGTGGATTCATGGCGAGTGGGCATCCATGTCGGACTGATACTCTTCGCGAACGCCGGATTCGCTGTGGGGGCATTGGCTTCGGCATTCTATCTTATCCAGGATCGCCAGTTGAAGCTCCATCAGACGACTGCTTGGTTCAAGCGACTTCCGTCGCTGAACCAAGCACAGACGCTGGCTCGCAAGGTCATAGCAATCGCCTTTCCCGTCTACACCGCCGGCATCCTGCTCGGGATAATCCGCGCCGTCGAGACCGGCGTCGAAGGCTGGTTTGCCGACCCAAGGGTGATGATGTCGGGGGCAGCATGGATGATCTTCGGCACGTATCTCCTCAAGGTGTACAGGCATGGGATATCGGCGCGGTCCGCTTCATGGATCGTCGTGGCAGGAATACTTGCAGTCATTTTGGTGTCGGTATTCGCAAGAACTCTGCCTGTAGGATTCCATCTGTTTGCTCTCTAGGGCTGATCGGAGGAGCACTTGTTCTTGCCAGGCGAAAGGTACTATCCGGCCTTTCTGGACATCCGCGGCCGACTCGTCGTGATCATCGGTGGAGGAACCGTCGCCGAGGAGATCGTCGGCTCCATGCTTGATTACGGCGCTGACGTACTGGTCATCGCCCCACAGATCACTCCTGCGATCGACCTCCTTGTAGCGGAGGGCAGGATCGAGCACGAAGAGCGCGGATACATCCGTGGGGACGTGGCCGGGGCATTCATCGTCTTCAGCGCCACGGACTGCGTGGAGACCGATCGAGCTGTCTACCAGGAGGCCGAAGGCACGGGATGCCTGGTGAGCATCGCCGAGGATCCCCACCTAGGCAACTTCATCACTCCGGTCGACGATCGATATTCGCATCTTGTAGCAGCCATAGACCACGACCATGCGAAGGGATCCTAGTGGCCCAGAAGGTGATCGTGACCGGTGGATCGAGCGGGATCGGACTAGAGGTCGCGAAAGCCTACTTCTCAGCGGGGGCAGATGTCGCCATCGTCGCACGCAATCCGGACAGGCTTGCCTCGGCAGCCAAGGAAATCGAGAGCGTCAGGGTCGATGGGTCCCAAAGACTGATGACGGCAGCGGCGGACCTGTCGAGCTTCTCGCAGTCCAAGGCGGTCATGGATCGATTCGCCAACGACGACATGGTCCCTGATGTCCTCGTCAACAGTGCAGGCGTCATCCTGCCCGGCGAGTTCGTGGCGATGCCGCTTGAGAACCTGACCCGCAATATAGAGTGCGGGTTCTTCAGCGTGATGTGGTCATGCCGAGCAGCAGCGCCGTATATGATCGAGCACGGATCCGGGCATATAGTCAACGTGTCCAGTGTCGCGGGGTTTCTGGGGATTTACGGCTACAGCGGATATTCGGCCGCAAAGTACGCGGTCATGGGTTTGAGCGAGGCCCTCCGTTGTGAACTTAAGCCCAAGGGTATCAGCGTGCACGTGGTCTGTCCTCCCGATACCGACACTCCGGCGCTTGCCACCGAGCGCACGATGCGCCCGCCTGAGACCGAGGCGATCGCAGGGTCGATCAAGGCCATCTCGCCAGCGAGGGTGGCTGATGCCATCCTCCGAGGAGTCGCCAAGGGTCACTTCCACATCATCCCGGACGCCACAAGCAGCTTTTACTTCAGACTCAAAGGGCTCCTTCCAGAGCTGTTCTACTCGATAGTCGACTCCCAGGTCCGGAAGGTCGGGAAATCGTAGCCCGAGAAGCCCGTGTCCGTCGGGTTGTTTCGGCGGTTCAGGTTGCCTGCACCGCACCGAAGCGATAGAATCGTGAACGTTCAGGTGAAGTGCAGGATAGTGCGACAGCTACACATAACGTGTACTTGATTCCGCTCCCGCCGGACCTGCTTGCCTGAACAACACGCACCAATCCGGCGGGGGCGACCTTTTTCCAGCGAACTGCGAGGCGACAGAAATCGAATGCACCTGACGCTGGTCGGGCTGAGCCACAAGACGGCACCCGTAGACATACGTGAAAAACTGACTTTTCCTGCAAACGTGCAGGAAGAGGCCATAGGGCTACTGACGAACGGCTCCGACGTCATCGAAGCGGTTATCGTTTCCACCTGCAATCGCACGGAGATCTACGCCGTCACTGCAACCGAAGACGAAGGTCTCGACGCGATCGTCAGTTTCCTGGTCGACTACCACTCTCTCCCGCGTGACGTTCTCGAGAAGTATCTGTACTCCCGCCGAGGAGAAGATGTTGTCCGTCATCTGTTCCGTGTGGTGTCGTCGCTCGATTCGATGGTGATCGGCGAGGCGCAGATCCTCGGCCAGCTAAAGGAAGCTTACGAGCACAGCTTCGAGTACAACGGGACTGGGCGCGTGTTCAACAAGCTGTTCCGGCAGAGCTTCGAGGTCGGCAAGCGGGTCAGGAATGAAACGGCCATAGGCGAATCGGCCGTCTCGGTAAGTTATGCGGCTGTCGAACTCGCCAAGAAAGTCTTCGACGACCTGTCAGGCAGAGTCGTCTTGCTTCTGGGCGCCGGGAAGATGAGTGAGCTTACCGCACGCCATCTGGTGTGTAACGGCGTGGCGAAGGTGTTCGTCACGAACCGCACCTACGAGCGTGCGTGTGAGTTGGCCGAGCGCTGTAGCGGCGAGCCTGTGAGCTACGATCGACTCTTCGAGCGCATGGGTGACGCGGACATCGTGATCTCATCGACGGCCGCCACCGAGTACGTGGTCACCGCCGAGCAGGTCGCCCAGGTCATGCGCGGCCGCCGCGGCCGCCCGCTCTTCTTCATCGACATC
This sequence comes from Actinobacteria bacterium UBA912, assembly GCA_002293965.1. Classification (GTDB taxonomy): domain Bacteria; phylum Actinomycetota; class Coriobacteriia; order Anaerosomatales; family UBA912; genus UBA912. The sequence goes on from DBEG01000005.1 coordinate 3,190, forward strand.
GCGGTTCCGCGCGACATAGATCCCGAGGTCAACAATGTCGACGACGTCTTCCTCTACGATATCGACAGCCTCAACGGAGTCGTTCAGTCGAACCTATCCGATCGCATGCAGGAGGCGAAGCGCGCCGAGACCATAATCTCCGAGGAGATCGCCGCTTTCGAGACCTGGCTCGATTCGATGGAGGTCGTTCCCACGGTCGCCGCCATGCGAGCCAAGGCCGAGCGGATCCGGCAGACCGAGATGGAGAAGGCGCTCAAGCGGCTCGGGGGTCTGTCGGAGAAAGAGATCCAGACCGTCGAGGCCCTGACCGCATCGATCGTCAACAAGATGCTCCACGGTCCGACCAACAGACTCAAGACGGCTGCGGGTGACCGCTACGGTGTTGCCTATGTCGAGGCCGCCAGATATCTATATGGCCTTGACTCGAACCCGGATGGGAAGAACCCGCACCTGGGACTCTTGCGTAGCCTGCTCGGAAAGATGGACCGAAAGTAATACCCACCTCCGGGCATTGGACCTGGAAGGATAGAGATGGGAGAGATTCTTGGCAGTGGACCGCGATAGACTTGTCATCGGCACCCGAGGAAGCCAGCTGGCCCTCTGGCAGTCGAACTACATAAAGCAGATGCTCGAGTCGATCACAGGACTTCCGGTCGAGCTCAAGATCATCAAGACCACGGGCGACAAGATTCTCGACGTCCCGCTGGCCAAGGTGGGAGGCAAGGGGCTGTTCACCAAGGAGCTGGAAGTCGAGCTTCTGGCCGGAACGGTGGATTTGTGCGTCCACTCGATGAAGGACGTGCCGACTGAACTCCCGGAAGGCTGCGTCATAGCGGCCACTCCGCCGAGGGTCGATCCGCGCGATGTGCTCGTGTCCGGACCGGGCAACTTCGATCTGGAGAGCTTGCCACTAGGCGCCAAGCTCGGGACGAGCAGTCTGCGCCGCCGAGCTCAGGTGCTCGCGCTCCGCGAGGATCTCGAGATCGTCGACGTCCGGGGGAACCTTGACACACGGATGCGCAAGGCCGAAGAAGGTGAAGTCGACGCCGTCATCCTGGCTGCGGCCGGGATCGCTCGCCTTGGCTGGGCGGATCGCATCTCGCACTACATCGATCCCGGTCAGATGGTCTCGGCAGTGGGCCAGGGCGCGATCGCGGTCGAGATCCGCGAGGACGATGCCTTCATGCTCGACGTCTGCGAGAAGCTCAACGATCCGGCGACCTTCACCTGCATCACCGCCGAGAGGGTCGTCATGCGGTCGCTCGAGGGCGGATGCCAGGTGCCCATCGGCGCCAACGCCCGCATCGAGGGCGACCTGCTGGTAATGGACGCTCTGGTGGGTTCGATCGACGGGAAGCGCATCGTCAGAGACACGCTGAGCGGACCCGTTGACGATCCTATCGTGCTGGGCGATGCGATGGTCGCTCGCCTCCGTGAACTCGGTGCCACGGAGATACTCGCCGAGATCCGTTGCGCCGACAGCGTCGATGGCCTGCTGGGAAGCTGAGGTCCACCACTTGCACTGCGCCGACAAGCCGCTTACAGGACTCACGATCGTCGTGACTCGCGCAAGGCATCAGGCGGGGAAGCTTGTCACCGCGCTTGAATCGGCGGGTGCCAGCGTACTGGAGTTCCCGGTGATCAAGACCGTCGACCCGCCGGACTGGGCCGCGGTCGACACCGCCATCCAGGACCTGCCCAGCTACGACTGGGTTGTCTTCACTTCGGCGAATGCGGTCAGATGCTTCCTCACACGGATGCAGGCACTGGGTCGAGAGCCCCAGAGCCTTCGAAGCGCGCGGATCGCGGTCGTGGGCACTTCGACCGCAGCGCAACTCGCCGAGCACGACCTGACGCCGGACCTGATACCTGACGACTTCGTCGCCGAAGGACTGATCGAGGCATTCGGACGAGCTGGGGTCGGCGGGGGATCCCGGATCCTGTTGCCCCGTGCGCTCAAGGCGCGCGAGGTCCTGCCCGAGGCGCTACGCGCGATGGGCGCAGCTGTGCATGTGGCTCCGGTCTACCGCACTACGATAGGCGATGGGGACGCGCAGACTCTAGATCGCCTCGCCCAGGGAGTCGTTGATGCGGTCACTTTTACCTCGCCATCGACGGTCACTGGCTTCTTGCGACTCACGGCCACCTCTGCGGCTGCGGATGCGTTATCCCGGATCGCGGTGGCTTCGATCGGTCCGGTGACCTCGGATGCGGTCATCTCGGCAGGATACACCGTGACCGCCGAAGCCGATCCGCACACCGTCGGCGGGCTTGTGCAAGCGCTTGAGAAGTGGGCGGCGACGAGGCGGAAAACGTGAGCGTTGCGTTGACAACAAGCACGATGCTAGGCACACTGTTGCATTGCCGTCCAGCCTGGACGGGACGTTCGATCGGGGACGTGGCTCAGCTGGGAGAGCGCTGCCTTCGCACGGCAGAGGTCGGCGGTTCGAATCCGCTCGTCTCCACCATGTTTACTCTCCAGGGCAACACAGTGTGGTTGCCCTGGCCAGCAGTTTTGTCCGTTCGATAGTTAGGAGCGTCGCATGATGACCACAGGCCCCACAGGATTCCAGGCTCAGTTCCAGGAGTTCATCTTCTACATCGGCTCGATCAGCCAGGTCCTCTACTGGATCATCATTCCGATCATCGCTATTTGGGCGGTCCTGATTTTCAAGCGTGCCGTGGATTGTCATACCGGCAAGTGCTGTAGCAAGCATGCCGCCGTTCACGCAGCCGCTCATGGTGCTGCGCAGTCGGACGCTGCTGATGATGGCTGGACATACGAAGCCGAGGATGTCGAGGACGACACAGAGAAGCCAGCGGCCAAGCGTCCGATCAAGACCGACAAGTTCGTCGATTAGGCGGTCGATCCATCATGGAGTTCCCAGATTATCGCCCCAGACGGCTTCGCTCCAGCAAGACGCTGCGCTCGATGGTGCGCGAAACCACTCTGACCACAAATGACCTGATATACCCGCTCTTCGTCAAGCCCGGCTCTGGCCATCGGGACGAAGTGGTCTCGATGCCGGGGGTCTATCAGCTCTCGCTTGACCAGTTGCCCGGCGAGATCGACGAGCTTCGCTCGCTCGGCATCCCCGCGGTCATCCTTTTCGGCCTGCCCGAATCCAAGGATGAAGCGGGCACCGGCGCTTACGCCACCGATGGCATAGTCCAACAGGCCGTTGCGGCGATCAAGCGGCACGCGCCCGACTTCTTCGTGATCACGGACGTCTGTCTGTGCGAATACACCTCGCATGGGCACTGCGGACTTCTCGACGAGAAGGGCAGCGTCATCAACGACGTCACCCTCGAGTTGCTTGCCGCCACCGCCGTCAGCCACGCCGAGGCGGGCGCAGACATGGTGGCCCCCAGCGACATGATGGACGGACGGGTCGGAGCGATTCGCACGGCGCTCGACGCCGAAGGATACTCCGCGATTCCAATCATGGCCTATTCGGCGAAGTACGCTAGTGCCTACTACGGGCCGTTTCGGGATGCGGCGGACAGCGCGCCCACCTTCGGCGACCGAGAGGGCTACCAGATGGATCCCGCTAACAGCGAGGAGGCGTTGCGCGAGACCGCGCTCGATATCGCCGAAGGGGCTGATATCGTGATGGTCAAGCCTGCGCTCGCATACATGGATATCATCCGCAGGGTCAAAGACGAGTTCGGTTACCCGACCGCGGCATACAACGTGAGCGGCGAATACGCGATGGTCAAGGCTGCTGCTCTCAATGGCTGGATCGACGAGCGGCGAGTCGTGCTCGAGACGCTTACCAGCCTCAAGCGTGCCGGTGCCGACATGATCCTCACATACCACGCCAAAGATGCCGCACGCTGGCTCGCGAAGGGATGATTCCGACCGCATGAGCCACACTGACGAGCACTCAGGTCGACCCGATGAAGGCTGTGCAGGCTGCAGCGATGAGGCCCAGGCACGCCATCACGGGCGCAGGTTCACTCCCGACGAACAGGAGCTCGCCGAGGCGGGCGCACCCTGCGGCACAGTAGGGGTCGCCGTAGCCGTCCACCCAGGCGGCGCTCCGGGCGGACATCCCGCCGGAGTCCCGATGACCCGCCAGCGCCATGGCGGCGCGCGCTCGACGGGCTTTCGGCCCGGAGGCGGCCCGCAGGCACTTGCGTACGAGGAGCGCACTGGCATCAAGGCCCCGCGTATCATCGCCTGGGAGATCACTCGCAGCTGCAACCTGTCGTGCGTCCACTGTCGCGCCGCAGCCGAGTTCGGACACTACGAGGGCGAGCTCACTCTCGACCAGATCAAGACTGTCATCGACGACATCGTGACGATCTCCAACCCGATCTTCATCCTCACCGGCGGCGAGCCGCTCATGCGCCCTGACATCTGGGAGATCGTCGACTACGTGCACGAAAAGGGCGGTATGCCCGTCATCGGCACCAACGCGACCATGATCACCGACGAGATAGCCGGCAAGATGGCCTCTCACGGAATCCCTCGGATATCGGTCTCGATAGACTTCCCGACCGCCGAGGGCCACGATACCTTCCGAGGCCAGCCCGGCTGCTTCGAGCAGACCATCGAAGGCATCAAGATCGCCAAGCGCCACGGTGTCGGCGTGCAGATCAATACCACGGTCACCACCCGCAACGCCGAATACCTCGAGGAGATCCACACGCTCGCAGAGTCCCTCGGTGTCGATGCGTTCCACATCTTCATGCTCGTCCCGACCGGTCGAGGTGCCGAGATACTTGCCGAGGAGCTCCCTCCGCAGGAGTACGAGCGTGTGCTCGAGTGGGCCTACGAGCGCCAGAAGACGAGCCCGCTGCATTTCAAGCCCACGGATGCGCCGCACTACTACCGGATCATCCGCCAGCTTGCCAAGAAGGAGGGTCGCAAGGTCACCCGCGAGGAGTATGGGCTGGACGCGATGACGCGCGGGTGTTTGGGCGGGATAACCTTCTGCTTTATAAGCCACACTGGGGATATCCAGCCCTGCGGGTATTTCGACATGCAGTTGGGGAATGTAAAGGAACAGCCGTTCTCCCGCATCTGGACCGAGAGCAAGGTCTTCAACGACCTGCGGGACTACTCGCTGCTCAAAGGCAAGTGTGGGGCGTGCGAGTACAAGGCGGTCTGTGGAGGATGTCGCGCAAGATCGCTTGAGATCACAGGCGACTACCTAGAGGCGGAGCCATACTGCATCTACGAACCGACCGGGTGGAAGCCTACTTCCTAAGCCCGATGAGAAAGGGGAATCTGCTGCCATGACCCACGGTAATTCGAGCGATT
>DBEG01000067.1:0-8745 GCA_002293965.1 Actinobacteria bacterium UBA912
ATCTAGTTCAGGTAGGTATCTGGAGCATGAAGCAGAGTAACATCCGGCGCAAAGGGGCATACGGCCAAAGAGTTCGGCTGGCCGTTTGCGGTAAGATTGGTGCCCTCCAAGGGATCCACAGCGATGTCGATACGCTCGCCTCCGGAGCCAACCTCCTCGCCGATAAAAAGCATCGGAGCCTCGTCTCTCTCCCCTTCTCCGATCACAATCCGGCCGGAGATATCGAGGCCGTTAAATGAGGCGCGCATCGCTTCGACCGCAGCTCTGTCGGCAGCGTGCTTGTCACCCTTGCCCATCCATCGACCTGCGGCCAGCGCTGCGGCTTCGGTAACCTCGAGCATCTCAACGATCCTTGTGCTTCGCATAACTCGTCCTCCTTACAATGCCGTCGGCAGCGGCTTTCTCCTGAGCGCCGCCGCAAAATGACCATCGGGACCGTCAGTTGACGGCCACGTCGCAAACACTCCCTCTTGTGCCGCCGAGGAGATCAAACTCCACTCGGCCGGCAGCAGAAGGTCTACCTTCACAAACTCCTCCCCGGTGCTCGTAGAGAGAAAATCATCCACGACCTGGTCGTTCTCCTCGGAAAAGACCGTACACGTCGAGTACACCACGAAACCCCCGGGCCGGACAAGTCTGGCGGCAGAGTCGAGCAGCTTTGCGCCCAGAGCAGCCAACCGCGAGATATCGGCGGTGTTCATCCGCCAACGCTTTTCGGGATTGCGACGCAAGGTGCCTGCCCCACTGCACGGCGCGTCGACGAAGGCGACGTCGACCGGTCCTCCTGTCGCCGAGATCAGCTCATCGAAGTCGGTGGCATCAGCGCGTATCGCCGTTACCTTAGGGACGCCAAGATCACGCATCCGGTTGCGCAGCACCTCAACCTTGAACTCGTGTAGGTCAACCGCGATGATCTCGGCCAGGCCGCCTTTCCGAAGCGCGTTGGCCTGCATCAGCAAGGTCTTGCTCCCTCTACCGGCGCCGATGTCGGCGACTCGCATTCCCGGCTCGATCGGCGCCATCGCCACAATCGCCTGCGCCGCCATATCGACTACCACTCCGCGACCAGCCGCAATCGCAGTCGAGGCAAGCGCAAGCGCTGGCGGATCACAGCGGAAACACCCGGGAGGGCCACACTTGAGCAGATCGGCACCGGATTCGCGCACCATCTCGATAAGCGCATCTTCCTCGCCGAGAAACGGGTTGTGCGAGACGTAAACAGGAGCCGAGGAGGCGTGTGCATCCATGAAATCCATCGCACATTGAACGCCTGACTTTGCAGCCAGACGATCAGCAAGCCACCCGGGAAAGCCCCTTAGGCGAGCGCGGGCTGAAAGCTCCACTTCCGGATCTCCAAAGGGAAAGTCTGGCGCGTCCTTTGCGACCTTGCGAAGAACGGCGTTGGCCAGCGCCTTTGCGCGCGGGTTCACCGCCCCTGCCAGTTCCACAGCCTGATGCACCGCCGCGTGCGCGGGTGTATCGAGGAAGAGCAGCTCATAGGTCGCAATCCGAAGCACATCCATTAATTGCGGCTGGAGTCTGTCGGGGGCGCTAAGGTGACGGGCGAGAATCTCGTCGAGCACGCCTCCCATCTCGAGAGTTCCTAGAGCAAGCCGGGTCGCAAGAGCAATTTCCCGCGTTTCCGCGGTGCTCCCTTTAAGCTCCGAGGCAAGCGCCTCGTGGGCCCATGCGCCGTCGCGCCTAACTCTGCCGACCACTTTCAGTGCTATCTTGCGCGCGTAGGTACCGCTCATGACACCGACGACCATCTTTCCTCGGCCGAGATGCGACGACCGCAAGCGAACGCTCCTCCATCCACCGGCGCCTTTCCTGCCGCCTTCACCCTGTCGAGCCATAGTGCGTCGTCGGCAAAGCCTGCCAACAGGCCGCCGGAGACCACCTTTAGCTCACCCGCGCCGATCTTCTCTTCAGCGATACGCGCACGCGCGACCTCGACAGGGCACTCCCCGATCATCATCTTGGCGCGCGCACTTGCCGAGGAGACCCGTATTCGCCGCAGGGCCTCGGTGGCAAAGAGTCCTGGCTCGAGTCTCACGTCATCATCGGTGATCTTTCCGGCGTACGTGGCCTTCGAGTCATCCTGCGGCGACCAGCTTAGCGTTTGCGCTCGAAGCTCGGAGAGCGTCTCGATCAATGCCTCAGCGCCGAGAAGAGAAAGCTCAGCAGTAAGCTCGTCGAGATACTTGTCCGCCACACGAGTCGAGCGCACAGCAGCGGTCGGGCCGGTATCGAGACCCTCCTCCATCAGCATGATCGTAACGCCGGTAATCTCGTCGCCTTCAAGGATGGCTCGATGCACTGGGGCCGCTCCGCGGTGCCGGGGCAACAACGAGGCGTGGACATTTATGCAGCCAAGTGGCGGAATCTCGAGCACCTCGGCAGGAAGGATGAGTCCGTATGCGGCCACACAGATAGCATCCGGCGCGTACTTTCGCAAAGTCGCCGTCGCACTCTCGCTTCGAAGTGTTTGCGGCTGCTCTACCGGAATTCCATGTGCAAGCGCAACGGTTTTGACCGGAGTCGACACCAGGTTCTTGCCGCGACCACGGACGCAATCCGGCCTGGTGTAAACCGCGACAACCTCGTGATGGTCGCAAAGCGCCTCAAGTGAAGGTACGGCAAACTCAGGTGAGCCCATAAACAAGACGCGCATGTAAGCCCCTCAAACTTTCAGCGTCATCGGGATTGTATCAACTCGTTGTACCTTCTGATCGCGGCCTTTCGATCCTCTAGTGTGGCGCGATCCAGGATCAGTACGCCATCAAGGTGATCGATCTCGTGCTGCAACACTCTGGCTAGCAGCTCGTCCGCCTCGATTCTTATGGTGTTTCCGGAGATGTCCTCGGCCTCACACGTCACCGAGGCCGACCTCTCGATAGGCACATCGACTCCGGGAACCGACAGACACCCCTCCTCAACCAAAACCTTCTCCGAGGAGCAGGCCACGATCCGCGGGTTGCACAACGCGACAAGCTCCTCGCCAAGATCGTAGACCATTACCCTTTTGAGGACACCGATCTGGGTTGCAGCCAGGCCGATACCCTGAGCGGCATACATAGCCTTGGCCATGGTGGCGATCAAGCGCTTCAGATCGGGATCGCGCTTCGGATCCACCTCTGTCGCCGCTTCTTTCAGTGCTGGGCTTGGATAACTGACGATGTTCATGCGAAATATTGTACCTTTCCTGCGCTTGCCTGCCGAATACTCACAGAGTGTCTACTGGATCGACATCTATCGCCAGCTTTACGCCCTTGAAGCGAAACGTCCCTAAAGCCTCGCGCAATAGCTCCGGCAGTCCTTCCCTTGCCGAGGACTTCAGAAGAATCCGCCAGCGCCAGGCGCTCTTGACCCGCCTGATGGGAGATGGTCCCGGGCCAAGAACCTGCACATCCGCGCCGGCGCGCTCAGCAAGGACGCTTGCTGCCTGAATGGCCGCCTGCTGCACCGATTGCTCATCCGGACCCGAGAAGATGATATGCGCCAGTCGAGCAAAGGGCGGGTAGCCGAGCTCGGCCCTGGCCTGCTTTTCCTCGAAAAGGAAATCTTCCCGCCTCCCGCTAGCGACTGCCCTGATCGCATGATGGCCAGGCCAGTAGCTCTGGATGACTACTCGACCCGCCTTGTCGCCTCGGCCAGCCCGGCCCGATACCTGCGCGAGCATCTGGTAGGTTCGCTCGGGAGCAAGGAAATCCGGAAAGCGCAGGGTCGTATCGGCGTTTAGCACCCCTACCAACGTGACCTCGGGGTAGTCTAGTCCCTTGGCGACCATCTGCGTCCCCAACAAAATACCGGTCTTTAGCGACTCGAACCTGGCCAGACAGCGCTCGTGACCGCCCTTCCCCCGGGTAGTATCCGCATCCATGCGAACTACCGGTAGCTGCGGAAAGCGCTCAGCAAGCTCCGCCTCCACCCGCTGTGTTCCCGCGCCGAATTTCCGCAGAAACACGCTGCCGCACTGAGGGCAAGCTGCGGGAACTGCCCTGTGTGCGCCGCAATAGTGGCAGGCCAGCACAGGATTCTGGTCATGATACGTCATCGATATCGAACACGATCCGCACATCGGCACATGGCCGCAGTTCCGACAGAGTAAGAATGAGGCGAAACCGCGCCGGTTCAGGAGCAGCACCGCTTTGTCCTTCTCCTCGGCGATCTTTTGAAGCGCCGAGATAAGCTCACGGGAGAACATTGAGCGATGCCCCTCGTCGAACTCTCGGGTCATATCAACGACGCTCACACTCGGCTGCGGTCTGTCCCCAACTCGCTTGGGCAGTGCAACCAGGGTGTAGCGACCGCTATCGACCCTGCTCAGAGTCTCCATTGATGGCGTCGCGCTTCCAAGCACCAACACGGCCCCTCTTGCCAGCGCCATGCGCTCAGCGACTTCGCGAGCGTGATACCGTGGCGAGGAGCCCTGTTTGTAGGAGTTGTCGTGCTCTTCGTCAATAATGATAAGAGCGAGATCACGAACGGGCGCAAACAAGGCTGACCGCGCGCCAACCGCAATTTTCGCTTCGCCAGAGCGAAGTCGATCCCACTCATCGAACCTCTCGCCTGCCGACAGGCGACTGTGCAAGACTGCAACATCATCGCCAAATCGCGAACGAAAACGACCTACGGTCTGCGGGGTGAGCGATATCTCGGGAACCAGCGCTATCGAACCGTGGCCTGCTTGAAGCGCGGCCTCTATCGCTTGCAGGTACACCTCAGTCTTGCCCGATCCAGTCACCCCGTCGAGAACGAGAGTGCCGCGTCGGACGCGATATGCCGCCAAGATTGCGTCGAGCGCTTCTTGTTGCCCTTCTGTAAGCTCCGAGGGCCGATGCGCGGGATAGTCACGCGACTCCGGCCTTCGGTAACTTCGGCGAGTCTCGACAGCGAGAACACCGGCGCGCGTCAGGGTCGCGATCGCCGAAGACGCGCCTGACCCTATCATCGCCCGCAGCTCGACAGCGGAAAGCGGTCCCGCACGCAAGGCGTCCAGCAGTGCCCACTGATTTGTGGCAGCCCTGCTCGGCGTATAGGCCGAATCAACGATCGAAACCCAGCGCTCCTCCTTGGCCCGAGTTTGCGTAGCGCCACCAGAGCGCGATGGGCTCTGCGCCGAGGCACTCGTACCGGAAGCCTTCGAGCGACCAGGCGGGAGAAAGAGTTTTACCGCTTCGGAAAGCGAGCAGACGTACTCGTTGGCGATCCACTCGGCCAGATCCGCTGCCGACTCGTCTAAGCGTGGCCCGCCGAGAACCTCGCGAATCGGACTCGCGTCACAGTGCTGGGTGGAGGCGGAAAGGCCGCAAACCCAACCTGCGAGCTTGCGACCCGAAAACTCGACCAAAACGGGCGATCCGATCTCGATCTTGCCCGCCAAAGCCGAAGGTATCCGGTAGTCGAACGCACCAGATACCGCCCGGGCGGGCACATCGACGATCACACGAGCGAAACTCTTCTGAATACAATCATCCATCAAGCCCGGCTGCCTCGGCGAGCGCCTGTGCCTTGTCCGTGCGCTCCCAAGTGAAATCCCTGTCTGCTCTGCCGAAGTGACCATAAGCAGCGGTCTTGCGATAGATTGGACGACGCAGATCGAGATCGCGAATTATCGCTCCCGGCCGAAGATCGAATACCGAAGCGATCGCCGCCTCTATGTTCTTTTCGGACACCTTGGCTGTGCCGAAGGTCTCCACAAAAACCGAAAGAGGATGCGAAACGCCTATCGCGTAAGCCAGCTGTATCTCACAACGGTCGGCGAGTTCGGCCGCGACCACATTTTTCGCGACCCATCTGGCCGCATAGGCAGCGGAGCGATCGACCTTCGTGCAGTCCTTGCCGGAGAACGCGCCTCCGCCATGCCTTCCCATGCCGCCATACGTGTCGACGATAATCTTGCGGCCGGTAAGCCCGGTATCTCCCATCGGGCCTCCGATAACAAAGCGCCCGGTGGGGTTGACGTATATCTCGGAATTTTCATGGTTTATGTTCTCAAGCTCAAGGACGGGCTTTATGACGTGCTCGATCAGATCCGGCCTCAGCAGGTCCTCGATGTCGACTCCATCGGCGTGCTGTGTGGAGATCAGGACCTTATCAACCGCGACCGGAACATCATCAACGTAACGTACGGTGACCTGAGTCTTGCCGTCAGGGCGAAGGTACGGCAACACTCCACCCTTACGCACAGCCGTAAGCCTTTCTGCGAGGCGGTGCGCAAGGTAGATCGGCATCGGCATGAACTGCGAGGTCTCGCGGCAGGCGTACCCGAACATCATGCCCTGATCGCCCGCGCCGATGGTGTCGAGCGGATCCGAGTGCATCCCGTGTTGCACCTCGAACGACTCGTCGACTCCCATGGCGATATCCGCACTCTGCTCATGTATCGAGGTTACGACTCCGCATGTCTCGTGGTCGAAGCCGTATTTGGCTCGGGTGTATCCGATATCGGCGATGACCTCACGCACGATTGAAGGAACATCCACATAAGCGTGGGTGCGTATCTCGCCGGACACCACCACAAGTCCGGTGGTGATGAGTGTCTCGCAAGCCACCCTGACATACTCGGGACTTGCAGGCTGACCCGTCGGCGAGACGAAGCCTGCATCGGCCAGCTCGGTTTCGCGCTGAATGATAGCGTCGAGAATGGCGTCGGACACCTGGTCGCAAATCTTGTCCGGATGTCCTTCGGTGACCGACTCGGAAGTGAACAGGTAATCGCGCTTGGCCATGTGCCCTCCTTGTGTTGACAGCAATTGCTCGAATCCGCTCGAAACGATTTGACGCAAAAAACAAACACCCCTGCCTGGGCTGGACAAGGGTCTCGCTACACCGGTAGGTTCTACCGAAAGCTCTTCCCTCATCTTCCAGGCGTAAGCCTGCCGAGAGTTGGCACCGCTTCGTCATTTTCGACGCCGGTTGCCGGGGTGTCATCGGGCTCGGTCCCTCGACCCTTTTGCGGCCTTATTCGACCGCCTCTAGATGAGTCGCTATATATTATCGCTTAAGTCAGTGACAAGTCACCCGGTAATTGCGTTTGATTCCCACAAATATGCGCTGATGCGTTGTACGATGTAATACTGGTCAGGAAATATCTTTATGGCGAGGAGCAAACAGTAGTGTCTGACACCGTACGAGTAAGATTCGCGCCCAGCCCGACAGGGCATCTCCACATCGGCGGAGCCAGAACCGCCATCTACAACTGGGCGTTCGCGCGCCATCACGGCGGAAGCTTCATCTTGAGAATCGACGATACCGACAAAGAGCGCTCAACCGACGAGAACACACAGGCGATCCTCTCGGCGATGCGCTGGCTGGGTCTCGATTGGGACGAAGGCCCTGATGCCGGAGGAGAGTTCGGTCCCTACTCGCAGGCGTTACGCAAGGGCATCTACGATCAGGCGCTAAACGAGCTCAAGCTCGCAGGAAACACCTACCCATGCTTCTGTGACTCTGCGCTACTCGAGGCCAAGCGCGAGACGGCCAGGGCCGCGAAAAAGTACTCAGGCTACGATCGCACCTGCCGAAACATACCCGCGCATGAGTCCGAGAAGCGCATCGCCGCGGAAGAGCCGCACGTCTGGCGCATCAAAACACCGCTGGATCGTGGCGACATCATCATCGATGACGTGATTCGCGGTCAGGTGACTTTCCCTCTCTCGGCGATGGATGATTTCGTCCTTGTGCGCACCGATACCTCGCCGACATACATGTTTGCGACCGTCGTCGATGACTGGCACATGGGCATAACCCACATCATCCGAGGAGACGACCACCTCTCCAACACTCCTCGGCAGGTAATAGTCTTCGAGGCACTCGGCGCCAAGGCGCCTGTATTCGCCCACATGGGCCTGATCTTTGGCCCCGATGGCAAACGGCTATCGAAGCGCCACGGCGCCACCAGCGTCGAATCCTATCGGGAGATGGGCTACCTGCCTGAAGCCTTGCTCAACTATCTGGCACTGCTTGGCTGGTCGCTTGATGAGGACAACGTCTTCGACCGAGACACACTCGTGAGGCGCTTCGAGCTCTCCCGAGTCTCGAAGAACCCGGCGGTATGGGATATCGGCAAGCTTGAGTGGATGAACGGGGTGTACTTGCGTGAGATGACCGCCGAGGAGTTCATTTCGAAGGTCCTTCCACTCCTTCAAGACGCCGGTTTGATCGCCGGGGACCAGGCAAGCCACTCTTCGGATTGGCTACTAGAGTTGGCCCCGCTGGTATCCGAGCGCATCAAAAGGCTCGACGAGGTAGTCGAGATGGTCGCGTTTCTCTTCACCGACGATCTGGTAATCGATGAGCGATCTTTCGATGCGGTGTTGGCCAAAGAGGGCGCATCCGATGCCCTGGAGGCGGTGGCATCCGCTCTAAATGAGGTCGAGATGACACCGGAAGCTGTCGAGGAAGCGATGCGAGAGGTGCACGGGAAGCTTGAACTCAAGCCCAAGCTTGTGTTTCAAGCCACCAGAGTCGCTGTGACTGGATCTACGGTAAGCCCACCGTTGTTCGAGTCGATCGTGCTCCTTGGACGAGAAAGAGCTCTGAAGCGTGTTTGGGCAGCGGTTGACAGTATCAAGAAGCGCCGGTAGCATACCAATTCGCGTTTACTAGTGCGCAACAGTACTGGGGTATGGTGTAACTGGCAACACGTCGGATTCTGGTTCCGAAGAGTCTAGGTTCGAGCCCTAGTACCCCAGCCACTGCATGGCCCGTTCGTCTAGAGGCCTAGGACACCGCCCTCTC
>DBEG01000067.1:9057-36791 GCA_002293965.1 Actinobacteria bacterium UBA912
GGCCTAGGACACCGCCCTCTCAAGGCGGAGGCACGGGTTCGAACCCCGTACGGGCTACCAGCATTCATTTTCGCGCCCCTTACTGTTAGAATCTACTAAGAGTGGGTCGGGCGGTTGCGCGCATCGTCTTCGGTGCGTGAGGAAAGTCCGGACTCCATAGGGCAGGATGCCTGCTAACAGCAGGGCAGGGTGACCTGACGGAAAGTGCCACAGAAAAGAAGACTCCTTAGCCGATCCTCGGCGCAGGAAAAGCTGAAACGGTGCGGTAAGAGCGCACCAGCGTCGCGGTAACGCGGCGGCTTGGCAAACCCCATCCGGAGCAAGGGCATATAGGAGCGGTCAAGACCGGCCCGGTCGGCGCTCGGGTAGCCCGCTAGAGGCCGCAGGCGACTGCGGTCCCAGAGAAATGATCGTCCACGACAGAATCCGGCTTACAGACCCACTCTGCCTCGATTCCAACGCAATAGGGCACTGACCTCGACTGGTCAGTGCCCTATGCAAAATCCTTCAAACTAGACCTTGACCGATTCTACCTAGGAACGCTCCTGACGGCATTCGGGCCCACACGAACAAGCTCGAAGTTCTGGATCACCACTGTCCTGACTGGACCCCACGTAACATTACCAGCAGGGTCTTGGACTCTAAGCCGGAAGGTGTACCGCCCAGGAACCGGTGCGTCCGCAGCGCCGTTCCCCCGCCCATTCCACGCAATCGCCACAGCCCCCGGAGCAAAGTTCCCAGATCTGGTCGCACGGATAGTTCCGTTGGCGTTGTAGACGACCAGTTGGACAGCGGCTCTTTCAGAGATGGTGCATCTGACGGTCATATTGTCCCTGTTACCATCACGGATGATCGGGAAGAACGGCGTCGGACCAAAAGTCAGGTTGGAGATCACCGGAAAAGTCTTGTCAAGAACGAAAGACCTAGTCGTTGTAACCTGCCGACCGAGCATGTCGGTGACCGTCGCCGAGAACACCCTGGTTCCGTTCGCAAACCGGCTAAGGTCGAGCTGAGCGGAGTATGGGGCGGAGATATCGGTGTGCACCAGCTCCCCATCGATCTTGAACTTCACATCACGGATTCCAGCTGCATCCGATGCCACCACAGAGAAGGTGCTACGGGCGGGAACCAGGGCCCCGGCCAGTGGTGCGGTTACAGAGATCGTAGGGGTATCCGGATCAGAATTGAAGTAGGTCACACTGGGGTCGCTCTTGTTGTTCGCCCTATCGATTGCACGAACCTCGATCTTGTTGCGCCCTGGCATGAGTACGTCGTTCTCGATGGTCAGGTTCGTGTGAACGTGGTCTAGATGGAAGATTGAGGACGGATGGACGCCGCCGTTGACCGTGACCTCATACATGACGGTGCCTGACAGGGTGTCGTACTCGATATCGGCCCATTGAACGTCAGCCCTCCGGGCTGCCGACCACCCGTCCTTGCCGATCGGGCCAGTGAAACCCTTGTGTGGCACGGCGACCAGAGTAGCTACCGCGCTCGGTGGGGTGACATCCACGCCGAACGGAATATTTATCGTCACGGCTCCGTGTCGCTCCCAATCGTACCAGCGGTAATGCAGGTACCAGCGACCCTCGAACGGCTTCGTCGCACCAGGTGCCAGCGTCACGGGCTGCGACATCTGGATTCCGCGAATATCAAGGAACAGCGGTGGCATCCGCTGGTCATTGCCCAGGGTAGCACCGAGTTGATAGTAAGCAGCGGGATTACTCGCGTCGATCTGAGTATCAGGTGACCGGTCTACTGTGTAGATCAGTCCGAGTGCGAACGGTGGATTGCTACCGGTGGCACGATAGAGATCGAATCGCGGAAAGACGTCATTTCCCCATCCATTGCGCCACCAAGATGCCTCATATGCAGGCCCTTTGTCACCCGTTGCCGGCAAGTCCAGTGCTGTATGCCTGAACGGTCCCCACGGAAACTGAGGGTTGGTCGGGCTATATCCGGGACGGGTATCGTAGGTGGGTACGCCTGCCTCGGGGGCCTCATCCATGCTTCTTTGTCCAGCCCATACAGGTGCCACGGTTGTGAAAACCATAGCCAGTACCAATACTGCTGCAATCGTGCTTCGATGTGATCTACGTCTATGCATCGTCTACCCCAATCGCTGTATCTGGTGCCCCAATACACGACAACTATACACCAGGCAGTTTATCGGAAGCTATTCGAACCAACTTGAATGCCGAGTCCAACCGATGTGCCTCAGAGCTTTGAGCGGACCGCATCCACCATCGAGGCACCTTCGAGGTTGGAAAGCCGAATGTACTCCCCGCCTGTGATTCTAGCGATCTCTAGGGCGCCACTCACGACTTTCGGCCCTGTTCCGACATCAAACACAATGGTGTTCAGCTTGGCAGTCTTGATCTTGACGCCCACGGCACGGGCATCCTCGCTACCAAGTCCACCGCTCAGTCCGACATTTGCGCGACCATCGGTCAACACGACAAGCCACGGAATCACCTGTGGGTCACGTTTCACCTCAGCTTCCAGAAGCTCCAAAGATTTCAGCAGTCCTGCAGCCAGAGGTGTGGCCCCACCTGCAGGCATCGTTCTCAGCTTGAGCTGCGCCAATTCCAGGCTTGCAGTCGGAGCCATGACGATGTCCGTACCCTCGCCCCGGAACGAGACAAGGCCGACCCGATCCCGACGCTGATACGCGTCGACGAGGAGCCCCAATGCCGCAGCACGAGCGGCTTCCATCCTTTCGGCGGCGCCCATGGAACCGCTTGCGTCGACGCACAGGACGATCGACGCCCCCGCCTTGCGTTTCCGGACCTTCTTCATGACATCTGCGGAATCGATGTTGATCGCAAGGCTCCCGTCCCGCGACTGCTGGTGTACCGCTGCTTCTCTGATGGTGGCCCCCAGAGCCATATCGACGGCAGTGGCACACCCGGCCTTGACGGACCTCACATGGCGACCCCGGTGGTCGTCGGAGACCGTCTGGTGTCTCCTGCCCGAAATGGAGCGCGGCATGTCATCGAGGTGTCTATCGATCTTCGGCGGATCTACGACTGGCCATCCACTGTTTTTCGCCGATGTGGATAGGATCGTCTGCAGAGTTGCCTCAAGTTCCTCGGCGGTGCAGGTGTCCGCACTGGCAGACGAAGGTCCACCGAGACCCTCACTCTGCTCGGAGTTCTCTGACAGTGCCGAGGAGACCATGTCCTTCAGTCCAGCCTGATCCGCGGTCTGCTGTTCGATCGGTGACCTGCGGACTCTGTGCGCCAAGACCAAAGGAGCAACGGCCATCAGATCCTCGACTTCCACCTGATCCCGCGCGTTCCATGCAGCCCACGCACAAGCCGCTCTAGCCATGACGAGGTCCGAGCGATGGCCGTCGACCCCTGCCTTCAGGCAGACGGAAACGATAAAGCGCTTTACATCGACGGAGAGCTCGATTGAGGAAAGTCGCGCGCGTGCATTTTCGAGGCGAATCCGTAGCTCGTCCTCCTCGGAAATCCAGTCGCTAGAAAAGGCCTTGGGGTCCTCTTCGAATCGCCGTCTTCTATCGAGTATCTCGACTCGCAGGGCGGGATCGCGGACACTTTTGACATCAACGCACAAGCCGAATCGATCCAACAGCTGTGGACGCAACTCGCCTTCCTCAGGATTCATGGTTCCCACAAGTATGAAGCGAGCAGGATGTTGGAATGATATTCCCTCCCGCTCGACGGTGTTGATTCCCATCGCAGCCACATCAAGAAGAGTGTCGACAAGATGATCGTCGAGAAGGTTCACTTCATCAACATAGAGTATCGACCGGTTCGCGCGGGCCAGAATCCCCGGCTCGAAAGCTCGTTCGCCGAACTTGAGAGCATGTTCCAGGCACAAGGTGCCGACCAGTCGATCCTCCGTGATCGAGACCGGCAAGTCAACGATCCACGGCCTGCGAGTCTGTGTGGTAGCTTCTGACCCGAACCCGCGCGATCTGCACTCCACACACCAAGAACCCGAGTCAGATGGGTCGCAGTGGAATTTGCACTCCTCGACTACGTCCATCTCTGGAAGGACCGCCGCGAGGGCGCGGACGATGGTGGACTTCGCCGTACCCTTCTCTCCTCTGATGAGTACTCCGCCGACACGCGGATCGATAGCGTTCAGGCAAAGAGCGGCCTTCAGAGTCTCTTGGCCCACCACTGCTGAGAACGGATACTGATGAGCGGATCGCTCGGTCACATGGCCTCCAAAAACGAACCTGACTACAATATACGGTAGTCAGGTTCCGAAATCCATCTATATTTCGTGGTTTGGGAGCTTGATTACCCCGACTTCCACTGGAAGTTACCACAGTTATCAGGACTCGATTCGTCCTTGTTAGGACAAGTTGCGACGTAGACGCAATCGTCGCAAGTGAGAAACTGTCCCTCATTGTCTGTTGGAGAGGGCACCGGCGGCTCAGAATCAGGCGTGACTATGGTCAGGTCGTCCAGGACGGAGACTGGGTGGGGCGATGCGTGCACGACTTCAAGGGGCGGTGCATCCGTCTCCACGAAGGACCCTGCGAGCAGAGCAGGTTCCTCACTGATCGGCTCACGAGGAATCTCAGGGTAGTCCCCCATTATCACTGGCCGAGGGGGCAGGAAGTCGTCGTCGGGCGAGGCAATTGGCAACAGCGGATCGGCATCGACTGAGGATTCCTCAAGTGGGTCTAGTTGGACGGGCAAGGCTTCCTCGCGCTCCGACTCCCAAGGCCAGGGCTCGGGTTCAGCCAGTCCTACCGAAGGAGGCGCCTGGATGCCCTCGGATTCAAGAGTGTCGGCCGCACGCTTCAGCGCTTCGGCCAGGGAGACATCCGCCTGGGTCTCTGCTTCAGGTGTATCGGAAGCCTCGGCGGCTTCAGGCTCCACGGGGACCGGGGTTGCCTCGGCGACTTCAGGCTCCACGGGGACCGGGGTTGCCTCGGCGGCTTCAGGCTCCACTGGGACCTCAATGATGGCCTCGGATAGGATCTCCTCGAGGACTGCGTCCGACTCGGAGTAGCTGATCGGGGTCTCCCAAACCCCAGCATCCCCCTCAACCGGTAGAGCTTCAGGTTGTGCGGGGACAACAAGTAGAACAGGGGTCGCAGCAGCGAAGTTGCCGATGAAGTAGTCCAACTCGAGTGACCGTATTTCAGGTGTCGAAACAAGCACTGAGAGTCGCTCGAGTGCTGCTTCACTTGTTTCGACCAGGTCGCTGGTCAGAAGTCTGAGTTCATCCGAGTTACGGTCCCGGCCTAGCAAGAAAAAGCCCATTGGTCGACCCTTTCCCATCCGTGAGAGAGCTTATGAGTACGGTATACCCTTATAATACGACATGACAAAGTGCAATTCCGGACATACTTGGGTCTATCGGGCCGATCGTGACCTGCATCACAGAGTTTCAGCTAAGCGCATCTCGCATTGATTTCAGCTTCACTATGTTGACCACGTCCTTGTGAGGAGCCTCGCCCGGCATCTCGGTGATCACGGATATGTCTCTATGTCCAAACGCCACGAACATGGACTCGAAAGCTGAAACTCCAAGTTGTCCCTCGCCTATCCATGCATGACGGTCTTTGCGGGAACCCCTGTCAAAGATGGCATCGTTTGCGTGAATGACCTTGATACAGTCCTCCCGGCACAAGCTCTCCCATTCGCTGACGTACGCGCTCCAAGCCAGCGGCGTCGACAGATCCGCTCCCCACGCATGCGCATGACAAGTATCAAGGCACACACCAATGCTTGACCGCAGGGATTGCTCTAGTGAACCGAATACAAGCCCGATGTCGTGCGGACAACACCCGAAGCCGGCGCCGGCACCTGCAGTGTTCTCGAGAAGCAATACGGCCTGATCGGGGCTCAAGCCGGCGATTTCGTATGCCTGAGCGATCCGCTCGGCGACTCGTCCCGCGGCAAGCTCCGACTGGCCGAGAATGTCGTTGCCCAGGTGGGTCACGACGCCATCGGCGCGAAGTATCGCCGCTCTGGTCAGTTCATCCGCTAGCGCGTGGACCGATTTAGCCCCAGCCTCTTCGTCCACGGTGGCAAGGTTGATCAAATACGAGGTGTGGGTGAACATAGGTAGTCCATCACAGAGTCGCGCCCTGGCCTCTGCAAACGCAGCACCGGCATCCACATCAGGCGGAGGTGCCGACCATCGACGCGGACTCTTAGCGAATATCTGGATGGACTCGCAGCCCACCTTCTCGGCATAATCAAGGGTGTTGTCGTAACCTTGTGACACGGACAAGTGTGCGCCGATACGCATGGACTTCCTTTCGGTTCTCGTTGACTGGACCCAATATACCAATGCCTGACTGCACACGACACCCTGATAGCACCTGGAGCGACCGAGCAATCCTCCACGTCGACCTCGACGCGTTCTTCGCTGCAGTCGAGCAACTGGACAACCCTGAGTATCGAGGTAGGGCAGTCATCGTGGGCGGGTCACCCGATGGCCGAGGAGTCGTGTCAACCGCCTCATACGAAGCCAGGCGATACGGGATCCGCTCCGCGATGCCCTCTGCACGCGCTGCGAAGCTGGCACCGGAAGACGCAGTCTGGGTGCGCCCTAGGATGGGTCGATATCAGGAGATTTCGAAGATGGTGTTTGATATCTTTCGACAAACCACGCCGTATGTCGAGCCAGTATCGATCGACGAAGCCTTTCTAGACATCACTCCTGGCAAGTACGGCGATGACGATCCGGTCGCAACTGCCTTTCGGATTGCGGATGAGGTCGCTGCCCTCGGTATCACATGTTCGGCAGGTCTCGGGACATCCAGAACGGTCTCCAAGATCGCATCGGACCGCCAAAAGCCGCAGGGCATCACTATCGTCTACCCTGGCGACGAGGCTACCTTCCTGGCGCCATTGCCCATAGAGGTGATGAGCGGGGTCGGCCCCGTCTCGGCCTCACGACTCAAATCGATGGGAGTGCTCACCCTTGGGGAATTGGCTCAGCTTGACCCCACGACCGCACGTGAACTACTCGGCTCGAACGGAAGCGTTCTGGTGGAGCGCTCCAAAGGAATCGACCAGAAACCGATCGCGGGTGGATCCAAACACGCTTCGATATCCAGCGAGAGGACCTTTTCCAGCGACATCAGGGAGCCTGATAGCGTCCGCAAGGCCGTGGATCTGCTTTCCACAAAGGTCGCACGCAGGGTACGTCGACGTGGCGTTGCTGCTACGAAGGTCCATCTGAAGATCCGATTCTCCGATTTCAGCACGCGGACCATACAGCAGGCACTACCCACTCCAACAAATGACGAGCGCAGAATCGCGGGGGTCGTCATGGAGTCAGTGGCCAAAGTCTGGACGCCCGGGGTGGGCATCAGACTGCTTGGCGTGGGAGTCTCCGGCCTGACAGAGAAGGGTCACCAGCTGGATCTGTTCGAGCCAACGATAGACGAGCCCCACCACCCGAAGACGCGCACTACCGACCAACTGCTGACGAGCATTGATGCAGTGAACAGGCGTTTCGGTGAAGGCTCTCTCCGACGTGGAGCCACGATAGTAGAAAGCATCACCGAAGATCCGTCAGACTGAAGCAGAAGAACGTGTGCGGGATGGCGTCCCGCTATCCCTTACCATCAGGGTCCCTCTGTCGATCGCTTCGATGAACGCATCGACGACCGCGGGATCGAATTGGGCGCCTCGGCCACGGAGCAGCTCCAAGCGAGCATTGCCGACTCGCATCGCACTGCGGTAAGGCCTGTCGGAAGTCATTGCGTCGAAGGCATCGGCCACAGCAAGGACCCGTGCCAGTCTGGGAATGTGGTCGGCTGACAGACCATCGGGGTACCCCTCCCCATTCCAGTGCTCGTGATGGTGCCTGATTAGCGGCACAAGGTCCTTTAGGAACGGAATGGACTCCACGATCTGTGCACCGGCCGAACTGTGGTTGGCAACGACAGACTTCTCGTCTTCGGAAAGCTTCGCGGGTTTGAGCAGTATGGTTTCAGGAACCCCGATCTTCCCGATGTCGTGGAGCAGGGCCGCGCGTTCCAGAAGGTCGAGTTCGGTCTCATCGAGTTTGAGTTGAGATCCGACGACCCTGACATACGCCGATACTCCGAGACTGTGGCTGGCTGTCTGACTGTCTTTGGCGTCGACTGCCACTGTCAGAGCCTGCAAGGTTCCCAAGGAGTGCTCTTCGAGTTGGGAGAATGAGGACTCCAAACGACTGTTCACCTCGGCGACCTGAGCCTCGGTATCACTGAGCTCTTCAGCCATGGAGCGGACCATTCGGAGCTGCACAAGATAGGCAGTCCCGGATCCGAGTGCGATGAATCCCCACAGAAGGGCCAACGACAGCATGATCTCTCGCCTGATAGGCTCGAAATGCTGGTACGTCTCGAAGATTCCAAGGATGGCACCGCTGTCGGGGTCCTCAACCGGAGCATAGACCTCCAGCAGGGATCCTGCGTACTCGAACTGTTCGACGTTCTCTGGCTGGGCCTGATGGATGATCTCTGCGGCTGTTTCACCGGCCAATGCGTGAGCCACCTCCGGATCCTCAGCGAACGACTGACCAACACGATCAGACGGATCCGACGAGTGGATCAGCGTGCCCTCGCGGTTCCAGAGCTTGACTGCGAACACTCCTGCGCCTCGTAGATCGCGATCAAGCATGGATTCGACGACCTCTTGCTGTTCAGCAGTCAGGCGGTCTGGGAATGGGCCGTATCCGAAATGCCCGAGGATAGCACCTGAGGCCAACGTATCCGCAGTCAGAGCGGCATTTCGTAGATACAGTTCCTGGACTCGCCAAGTCAGAGCAGCGCCGAGAGCGCCGAACAGAACCAGCATGACCAGGAGCGAGCGTATGCTGAACTTCTTGACAAACCTTGTGTCGGCCAAATCCTACTCCTTCACCAGATTTCAATCGTTACATCAGCCCTAGCGAATCCCGAAATGCTGACGGTCACTCCTGGGTGACATACACCGCGTGCGTCACTCTCGAACCGATGATATGTAGCTTGCCGTCGACGGCTATCGTGATCGGCCCATCGAACGGTGCGACATCAGTTATGATGACCTCTGCACCTGGATACATCCCGAGGTACCCGAGATGCGAGAGTAGCTCCTCGTCGTCCTCCTCGACACGCAGGACCCGCAGTTTGGATCCAACTCCATATGCCGAGAGAAGTCTTGCTTCCACCAGGTCGATACTGCCACATGCGCTTGGGATAGGATGTCCGTGGGGACAGGCGTCCGGACTGTCGAGGTACTTCTCGAGCCTCTCAATGACCTTAGGTGACAGCGCGTGCTCAAGCCTGCAAGCCTCCTCGTGGGCCTCGCCCCATGGTAGTCCCAGGACATCCACAAGGAAACGCTCCGATATCCGATGGCGCCGTATTATGTCGAGCGCCAGCTTGAGTCCCTCACTGGTTAGGACGACCTCGCTGCCCGCACGCGTGATCAAACCTCTGGACTCCAGACGTTTTAGGGTGGCAGTCACAGTGGGTCCCGAAACCTTGACAGCGTCCGCGATCATAGTGGGCCTTACAGGGCCGCGTTCGGAGATCTTGTAGATTGCTTCGAGGTACTCTTCAAGCGTATATGTAGACACTGGCATGGCCTTTCCAGGCAGCACTCAGCCTTGTCTGCGGAATAGGTTTCCTTAGGCGATTCTAACAAGTTTTCGGTGTATGGGCTACGCCCGATCGCTCTGGATCAGCATCGCAGTCGCACGACCCTTTAGCTTTTCCTGGCTACCATTCATCGTCCATTTTGCGCCGTTTGGAAACTCAAACAACATTTTGCCAAATTGCTATTGACGTGCTGAACACAAACCAATAGAGTGATTCTTGCCCCAAGAAGTCGGATTCAAAGGTGAGGAAAAGCAGCGTACCAGTAGCTGCCGGCGGAGGGCCGCGAGTGCGAGCACAGCGTGAGTTGGTTCGCAGGAATGGTCAGCCAAAGGTAAGAAACGGAAAGTTGTGGAGTACTTACTCGGAGGACGAGGTTTCTTGGGGCGTCTCTTTTCCGGGGCGCTTCAGCATGATTCCTTCTTGATTGCTTCCCCTAACTCGCGGTACCCCCACCGCGATATGTGATCTTCGCGATCGGCGACTCCCACACCGCAACCTCTTTCACTGCGATTCCTGTTGCAATGCTACCTTCGAGGGAGTTGAAGATGACCATTGCGAGATTCTCGGCAGTTGGATTGAGTACGTCGAAGGGCGGGACGTCATTGAGGTTGGCGTGGTCGAAAGGCTCAAGAACCGCAGCCAAATCAGCCTTGAGGGTCTTGAAATCGTAGACGATGCCGATCTCATCAAGTTCAGTGCCACTCACCGTGACCTCGATGTCCCAAGTATGCCCGTGCAGATTACTGCACTCGCCGGGGTAGCCCTTCAGCGTGTGGGCCGCGTCGAAATGTGATTTGATCGTCAGCTCGAACATCTTCATCCTTTGCCATCAAAATAGAGTCTGTGGTTGGTCGGACACCACAGGGTATGGAGCGTTGCCTACCATTCCCTTGGCGTCCATTGCGGCATTGGCCAGTGCGTCCGCCTCGGTGTTCCTGGCCCGAGGAATGTGGTCGACGCGAAAACTTCGAAAACTTCCCAGCAGTGCCCGGGTCTGTTCGAACAGGGGTTTCAAGCCTGGATTCTTTACCCTGTACCGACCACTGAGCTGCCTGACGATAAGCTCACTGTCGCACTCGATGGTGATGTCATCGACGCCTGCGTTCAATGCGACCTGTATTCCCCACAGAAGCGCCTCGTACTCTGCGACGTTGTTCGTGGCATCACCCAAAAACCGACCGCCCTCATGTATGGTGACACCAGACGGATCGATCAGCACGAATCCAGCGCCAGCCGGGCCTGGATTACCCCTCGAGCCACCATCGGAGCGCAGGATCGCCCTACTCAACTTCTCCTCCGGGCAGATCAACCACAAGCATCCTTCGACATGCGGGGCAGGTAGCTAGCGCGGGGCCTTTGTGCAGCTTCTCGGTTTCTTCGGCGGGTAACTGCATCCTGCACGCTGAGCAGCTCTTCCCGTCAAGATGGCCGATCGCGACGCCACCCTTGGCCTTAGCGATCTCGTCATAGCGAGCCAGGATGTCTGCGGGCAGGCTACCAGCGATTCGGGTGCGCTGGACAGTCAAGCGTGCAGTCTCGTCCTGCACCTTACTGCCGACCTCGACGAACTGGGCCTTCTGGTCTTCCTCCTGCTTTGCCAGTTGATCGAGGGCTTTTGTGATCACCGCAGTCTGCGCCGTTGCCTTCTCTGCTTTTTGCATCAGGATGACTTCGTCGACCTCCAGCTTGTCCCGTCGCCTCTTGAGGGAGTCCATCTCACGTGTGATGGCAACGAGTTCCTTGGGGTTCGTGACAGACCCTGACATCACCTTGGCTTGCTCGGTGTCGATCCGGGAGCCAAGGCTTCGACACTCGTCATCGAGGCGTGAGATATCCTTCTCCAGCCGAGACGACAGGAGCTTGGCCTTCTGCAGCAGCGCATCAACTTCGACGCGCTTCTTGCGGGTCTGCAGAATGGCGCGCTTCTCCGGCATGTCTTCAAGTCGCTTGGTCAATCGCATGATGTTCGAGTCCAACTCTTGCAGCTCCAGGAGCCGCTTGGCTGTTTCTGGCGAATCGGCTTGCTTCAAGGCAACCACCATCTCCTAGTCGGTGAATCAACGGTCACACTGGCGCTATCAAGTCCTGGCGCTTTTCGAATCGCATCGGCTAATACCGGCACCAACGGCCACTCGCTCACGTCATGCCCGACCTCGATCACGCAGACTCTTTGTGCGACGGCTTCCAGCGCGTCATGATACCGCACCTCGCCGGCGATAAGAACATCAGCGGATGCTGCGATGGCGTCAGGCAGTAGGCCGCCCGCTGACCCGCTGGCAGTGGCCACACGGGAGATCTTTGAACCCGCCGCGCCCCAAACGCGAGGCGCACAATCCAGGCGGAATGCAACCTGCTCGACAATATCCCGGAGATCGCAGGGAGCAACATCACATATCCGGCCGAGACGGGCACTCCCGCGAGCGATCTTGACAGGGGTGACGACTATGAGTGGCTCCTCGTACGGATGCGCATCCACAATACGAGCAACCACTGAGTCCGACTGTGTTGGGTCGCACACCGCCTCGATCCGCTCCTCGGACACCTGGGAGGGAGTTGCGATAGTGCCGATGCAGGGCGACGCTCCCGCAAGTGGAACGAACCTGCCTGTGCCTTCGGCGGTGAAAGAGCACCCTTGGTACTCCCCGATCCTTCCGGCTCCCGCTAAGGTCATGGCGACGCGTACAGAGTCGGCCGAATCACTTGGCACGAACACCGCAATGTGCGTCAGAGATTGCATCGAGCGCTCAAGTGGCTCACCCAACGGCAAGCCGAGCGCCTCACCCAGTGCGGTGGCGCCAGAAGGTGCACGATCGAGGTTGGTGTGAGCGGCGATCAGCGAGACGCCGTGACGAGCCGCCTCCCACGCGATCCCGCGCGACCCTCTGCCCGCTATGGGAGCCTGTGACTCCAAGAAAGCCGGGTGATGGGTGGCTACGACGTTGGCACCTGCAGCAAGGGCGCGGGCGATGGTCTCGGCTGTGGGGTCGAGGCTGACAAAGACACCTGTGACCTGAGCAGAAGGATCTCCGCATAACAGACCTACCTTGTCCCATGGTTCGGCCCAGTGCGCCGGAAAAGCCTCATGGATAGCCTCTACGATCCTACGCACATCGACAGAGCTCATAGCACCACCTTCCGCCACTGTCCCTCACCATCAGGGCACACAAACGCAGTGTAACCAACGGAGGCCGCAAGGGCGTAAGCCTTCTCCAGCGAATGCCCCACATCCGCTGGAGCATGCGCATCAGAGCCGACTGTGACTTGCACACCAGCCGCGAAGAACGCTTCGAGGAGCTGAGGGGCGGGATACATCTCTCCGACTGGCTTTCTAAGACCAGCTGTGCTGATCTCGATCGCAGTTGCCGAAAGTGCGGCGGCGGCTGCCGCCTGCCCGTACATCGCGCTGGTATCACCTGACGGCCTGTGGCCGAACTTCTTCGGAAGGTCTGGATGGGCCATCACGTCGAAGATGCCGCTTGCCGTAGCCTGGGCCCACAGCTCGAAGTAATCGATATACACTGCGTTGACGTCGCGGTCGTTCCAACGATCCAGCTCCGCAGGGTCATCGAAGGCCCAGTCTCCCAGGAAGTGAACCGAACCCATGACCACCTGAACACCGAGAGTCCTGGCCCTGTCGAGCATGGTGAGGGTGTACTCTTCTTCTCCTAGCAGCCAGTCGGCCTCGATGCCGAGTACTACCTTCAGGTCTTCAGTCGCTGCAGCGAGCGTCAGGATTTCTTCGGCATAGACGGCGAGATCATCGGGGTGAAGGCTGAGTCGACGCTTGGGATCGAGACGTTGGGGCAACGGCAGGTGCTCTGTAAAGACCAGAGTCGAGATCGAGCGTCTGCGGGCAGCTTCGATGTACTCACGCGCCTCCCCTCTCGCATGGCCGCAACGTGCCGTGTGCACGTGACAGTCGATCAGCTCCGGCAACGCGCAACACCTCCAGCCACTACCCGGTCGTCCTGATAGCATACGACAGCCTGCCCATAAGCGACAGCGAAAGTCGGCTGGTCGAATTCTACCTGGATCCCTTCTCCGATCCGCCTTGCGATAGCGGGGACCGGATCCATGCGGTATCTCGTCTGGACCCGGACCTTGGCGCAATCCGAGGACAGCAGCCACACCGGCTCTCCGAGATACACTTCATGCCGAAGGAGTTCGGTCTTGGGACCTGCCACCACTGTGTTCGTTGCCGCGTCGATGGCGATGACATACAGTGGCCTCGGCGAAGCTATGCCAAGCCCTTTGCGCTGTCCCACGGTGTAGAGTGGAAGTCCGCGATGGACGCCTAATTGTCTGCCGCGGCTGTCGACAATCGGACCTGGGCAAACGGATCCTGGGGCTCTCGCCTCGACGAATCGACTGATCCCCCGACTCTCAACAAAGCATATTTCTTGTGAATCAGCGCGACTCGCTGTCGGAAGGCCCAAGGAGGCCGCCTTGAGGCGTACGTCGACCTTCGTCATGCCGCCTAGCGGGAAATCCACATGTTGAATTGCGGGTGAACGAAGCTGGTAAAGGAAGTACGACTGGTCCTTCAATCGATCTGCACCCCGTTCTACCCAGCGACCATGCTCGTCGGGCACGATTCTCGCGTAGTGCCCGGTCACCAGGGTGTCAGCGCCTTGTGCCATCACGCGGGCAAGCAGATCGGAGAACTTAACGCGGTCGTTGCAAGCAATACACGGATTGGGAGTATTGCCAGCTGCGTATTCATTTACGAATGGGTCGATGACCTGCTTTTCGAAGACCTCACGGAAATCGAGGGTGTAGTGCGGGATACCGAGGGCGGCACAAACCCTTCTAGCCGAATGGACCGCATCGGTACCGCAGCACTGGCCCACGGCCTCACCGCTCGGGAGCAGCTGCATCGTGACACCAGTGACTTCATGTCCGGCCTGGACCATCGATGCAGCAGCCACAGATGAGTCGACGCCGCCGCTCATGGCAACGAATACGCGCATCCGCTGGCCTACTTGGTGACGTCGCAGGCGTCTTCACTTTCGATCGCGTGCGGGTCGAAGTTCGGATCATCGTGCTCCAGGCCCCCGGAGATCGCCTCGCGCCCGTGGCGCACGAGGTAGTCGTCGACAGCGCCCTTGAGTCCGTCGGTGGCCAGCACGCTACAGTGCATCTTCGCGGCGGGAAGGCCGCCAAGCTCCTCGGCGACCTGTTTCTTGGTGATCGACACCGCCTCCTGAAGCGTCATGCCGCGGGCCATCTCGGTGACGATCGAAGAAGTCGCGATCGCCGCCCCGCATCCCAAAGTCTGGAAGCGAATGTCCTGGATGCGGTCGTCATCCACCTTGATCGTGATCCGCATCATATCGCCACATACGGGATTCCCGACCTCGCCGACGCCGTCAGGTGACTCAAGCACACCGACGTTGCGCGGGTTGTTGAAGTGATCCATCACTTTATCGCTGTAGAGCACATCTTCTCCTATCGGGACTGAGTGTGAACGGAGGTAGCCTCAGCTGGTGCCGACTCCGAACATCTTCGTGTAAACCGGGGACATCTCTCTAAGTCTCGCGACGATCGGCGGGAATACCTCAAGGAACCGATCGACATCCTGATCGGTGGAGTACCTGCCGAAGGATAGCCTGAGCGATCCGTGAGCGATTTCGGGAGGGCACCCTATGGACAAAAGTACGTGGCTGGCTGCCAGAGAGCCGCTGCTACACGCCGATCCGGTGGAAACGGCGATACCTTTTCCATCGAGCTGCAAAAGCATCGCCTCGCCCTCCACGCCCTTGATTAGCAAGCTGACGATGTTAGGCAGCTTTTGCGGAGCGTCGGCGGTAAGTACGGTGTTCTCGATGTTGTCCAGCACGCCTCGGACCAAGCGGTCGCGCAACGCCTCAAGACGGGGTGACTCTACACGCATATCATCTTGCATGATCTCGAGTGCTGTGGCGAATGCGACAGCGCCGGCGACATTCTGTGTGCCGCTCCGCTTCCCGAACTCTTGCCCACCGCCCTTGATGAACGGCTCGAAAGGCGTGCCTTTCTTGAGATACATAGCGCCAACGCCCTTGGGGGCATATATCTTGTGGCCGGAGAAGCTGGCAGCATCCACCCCGAGCTCACCAGTATCGAATGGGATCTTGCCCAGCGTCTGAGCCGCGTCCGTGTGAATCAAAGCACCGCGCGCATGCGCGGCAACCGCCAGCTCCTTGATCGGCTGCACAGACCCGATCTCGTTGTTCCCGTGCATCACCGAAACCAGCGCCGTATCATCACGCAGTACATCTCTCAGTGCCTCGACCGAGATCAAGCCGTCGATGTTGGGCTGGACGTGGGTGACCTCGAATCCCTGCTTCGCCAGGGCGCGGGCTGGTTCCAGCACCGCATGATGCTCAAAAGCCGAAACGATGACGTGCTTTCGATCCTTGCGCATCCTAGCCATGATGCCGAGGAGAGCGGCGTTGTCCGCCTCGGTTCCCGAGCCGGTGAAGACGATCTCATTGGCGTTCGATGCACCGATCGCAGCAGCTACCCTCTCTCTCGCATCCTCCAGAGCCTTGTATGCTTCGCGACCCAGCGCGTACATCGAGTTCGGGTTTCCGTAATGGCTTGTGTAGTACGGCAACATCGCTTCAACGACCCGCGGGTCGACCGGGGTGGTCGCAGCATAATCGAAGTAGACGGGTCTATCTTGCTCGCTCAACTCTACCTCCATCGGATCCGTTTCGATGAACAAGATCAAACTGGTTTTGCTCAGTGACGAGATCAGTCAAAGTGGTGCTGGAGAAAACATCTCTCAGTGAATCGGTTGCCCGATTCCAAACGACGGATGCCGCACAGGCACCTGTTCGCCCACACACGGCTCCCCTGCCTGAATCACAGAGCTTGGCTACAAGCGGTCCTTCCAGCGCCTCAACAACATCTAGGACCGTCGCCTGCGATCCATCTACCGCAAGAATGAAACCGCCATGTGCACCCCTTCTTGCCGAGACCAACCCAGCACGTCGCAAGGCGACAAGAAGTTGCTCGAGGAACTTCATTGGAATCTTTTGGGTCTCAGAGATGCTTCGAGCGCTCACAGGGTTGCCTCCAGCAGAGGCAATCTCTATCATTGCGAGCAGTCCGTATTCGCTTTTCGCAGTTAGTCGCATGTATTCGTCCGTCGCAGTAATCCTGACCAGATACGTATGATATGCGAAGGATACGTCCGCTGGGTCAGGGTGTCAAGAGGCCAACGCTTCTGGTGCAAAGCTGATGTGTCGCGCGGCCGGTCGTCGTCTGGTCCACCCCTCTGCGGAGCTCAAACCTACCGTTCATCGAATCAGTCGTCATTGCCCTTGTATGGCCTTGGGCTGACGTGATAGGTTATGCATCCGCCTCAAAAGGACTTCATTAGTCGCTGGTCCATGGTTGATAGCCACAGGGTGGTGAGAACCCGCTGGATTCGAAAGAGAAGGCCCCTCGTCCGGAAAAGACGGGGGGCACTCTCGTATTGTGGTCCTCAGAGCGCGACCCAACGCCGCTCGATGTTCGAATGCAGAGTGCTCGGTGGCCGAAGGATCCTATCCGACCGCCTTGAGCAGATTCGCCATCTCAATCGCGGACATTGCGGCGTCCCAACCTTTGTTCCCAGCCTTGGTCCCCGCACGCTCCACTGCCTGCTCGATGGTGTCGGCCGTGATCAATCCGAAGATAACGGGGACCTGAGAATCGAGCGAGATTCTGGCGACCCCTTTGCTGGCCTCGGCAGCTACGTACTCGAAGTGAGGCGTGCCGCCGCGGATGATGACGCCAAGCGTGATAACGGCATCGTAGCGCCCGGAATCCGCCATCTTGCGAGCAACCAAGGGGATCTCAAATGCTCCCGGGACCCATGCGACATCGACGTCGTCGAGATCGACTCCGTGTCGGGCAAGAGCATCCGTGGCTCCGCCGAGCAACCGGGACGACAACAACTCGTTGAACCTGCTGACGATGATGCCGAACTTCAGTGAACTGCCGATCAAGTCACCCTCGAAGGTCTTCATCTTGGGCGCTCCTCTCCTGTGCCTGGCCCTCGCCAAGCCGTAGACTATGGTTCAACTTCTCCTTCTTGGTCTTCAGGTATGCAATGTTCTGCGAACACGATGGCATCTCCAGTGAGACCTGTTCGACGATCGTCAGACCGTAGCCCTCGAGACCCACGACCTTGGTCGGATTGTTCGTCATCAATCGCATCGACGTGAGGCCTAGATCCGCTAGTATCTGCGCGCCGATCCCGTAGTCCCGAAGATCAGGCAAGAACCCAAGGCGAGTATTCGCCTCCACCGTGTCGCAACCCTGTTCTTGCAGCTCATAGGCCGCAAGTTTCGCGGCGAGCCCTATCCCTCTGCCTTCGTGGCCGACGATATAGAGAATGACGCCTTCGCCGACCTCCTGCACCCGGCGCATCGCTTCCTCTAGCTGGGCACCGCAATCGCAACGCAGCGAGCCGAAGATGTCTCCCGTCAAACACTCCGAGTGGACGCGCACCAACACCCCGGACTTTCCGGCGGGTGAGCCAGCCACAAGTGCCATCTGCACCGAATCGTCCACTGTCGAGGTGTAACCGTATAGCACGAAATCCCCGAAGCGCGTGGGCATCTTTACTTCGGCGACGCGCTCAACGAGCCGCTCAGTCTTACGTCTGTGGCGGATAAGATCGGCGACGGTGACGATAAGCAATCCATGCTCCTCGGCGAATCGTTCGAGTTCGGGCCTGCGCGCCATCGTGCCGTCGGCGTTCATGATTTCGCAGATTACGGCGGCGGGCGCCAATCCAGCGAGGCGGGCGAGATCGACGGAAGCTTCTGTGTGCCCGGCACGCTCAAGCACACCGCCGTCCCTTGCCCTCAGAGGAAGCACGTGGCCCGGCATGCTGATATCCTGCGGGCCAGCCCCAGGGTCGATAGCAACGGCCACCGTTGTCGCGCGATCTTGCGCCGAGATGCCGGTGGTCACATTGGCCCGCGCACCGATCGAAACGTGGAAGGCGGTGTCGTGCGCCGAGGTGTTGTCCCTGGTCATCGGCGGAATCTTGAGTTCATCAAGGCGTTCGCCAGTCATCGGCATGCAGATGAGTCCTCGGCCGTGTGTGGCCATGAAGTTGATGTCGTCTGGGCGAACCTTGGATGCCGCGATGACGAGATCGCCCTCGTTCTCGCGACATTCGTCATCCACGACGATAATCATGCGCCCAGCCGAGATCTGCTCGATGGCCTCGGGAATGGAAGCGAATGGTGAGACTTGGGCAGAAGCGCTGTCCACTCCGGTCACCGACCTTCGGTGAAGTCTCTGAGTAGGTCTGCAAGTCCCCTGCGTCCGGGCCGATCAGAGGTCTCATCCACGCCCATGTACTGCCCCACGAACCGCTTGACATACTTCGCGAGCATATCAACCTCTAGGTTGACGGCTGAGCCGATCGGCTTGTCCTTCAAGGTCGTCACCTGCTCGGTATGCGGAATGACTGCGCAAGCGAAACTGTCGTCTCGGATGTCGGCGATTGTCAGTGAGATGCCGTCGATGGCTATCGAGCCCTTGGGCACCACGAATTCCATAAGCTCCCTGGGGGCTGAGAACTGATAGATGGTGGAGTTGCCCGCCGAATGACGCATCAGAAGGGATCCGATGCCATCGACATGCCCCGATACCAGATGCCCGCCGAATCGATCCGAGAACCGCAGTGCCCGCTCCAGGTTTACTTTACTGCCCTGGCGAAGATCCCTAAGAGTGGTCAGGTTGACCGTCTCCTCGCTGACATCGGCGAGGAAGGCTCCGCGGATGAACTTCACGATCGTGAGACAAACGCCATCCACAGCGATCGAGTCGCCGATCGCCATATCCCTGCCGAACTCGGGCGCATAGACCTCCAGGTGCAGCCCGCCAGAGGGGCGGTCCACTCGTGTGATGATGCCTTCAGATTCAATCAATCCCGTGAACATCTTTCGACCTCTCTCACAAAATACAGATCAACCTTCGTTCGGACCGACGACACAAGGCCGCCAAAGTGTGACCACGTCTTCGAGCAACACGCCGGACTCCACAGGCTTCATCCTGGACTGGAGTCGGTTGCTCTCCGCGGCACCCTCGCCGTTGAACAGTGACGGGGCAGAAGGCCCCAATACGCCGCCCGCTTGGATGACTACCAGCTCATCTATCATATCCGCATTCCAAAGCGAGGAGAACAGTCGCGGCCCGGCCTCCACGAGCAGGTTGCGGATCCCCGCCTCGCCGAGAGCCTCGATTGCGCTCTTGACTCCCCCGCCATCGGGGTACCGCAAAAGTCTCACGTGTGCGGGCAAGTGCGGGTCTGGCGCGGTCCGCTCCAGAAGTACACTCACTGGACCAACTCCGTCCTCCAGCAAAGTAACCCTTGGGACATCTCTCCTGCCGAGGATGACCCGCACGGGTTGACGCTCAAAGAGAGCACCGTCGGCATCTCGGACGGTGAGCGCTGGGTCGTCGATCTGCGCTGTCGCGGCGCCGACCATGACCGCATCAGCCGTCGCACGCAGGCTCATGGTAATCTGCCTGCCTCCTTCCGCGGTTATGGCGCATCTCGTCCCCAGGACCGATGTCAGCTTGCCGTCGAGAGAGAGCGCGACCTTTACGCGCACGAATGGCCGCCCGTGGGCAAGGTGGTGCAACCACTCCTCATTAAGTGACTGGAACGGCGTCGGATCGTCTGCGAACGATACGGCAATGTCGGATGCTGCCAGTACGCTCGCTCCGCCGGCAGCTACCGGATTAGGGTCGGGCATCCCGATCACGACGGCTGTGACTCCAGCGGCAACTAGGGCTGCTGCGCACGAAGGCGTGCGACCCACATGTGCGCATGGCTCCAGGGTCACGTACGCAGTCGCCCCTTTGGCGCGGGAGCCGGCCTGCGCGAGCGCAATCGCCTCGGCATGTGGCGATCCGGCTGCGGCGTGGTAACCCTCGCCGACGACTTGGCCGTCGCGCACGAGCACGCACCCGACCATGGGGTTAGGGGATGTCGCACCGGCACCGAGCAGTGCAAGGCAGTAAGCCCGGTTCATGAATGGGTCGGCGATGTGTTGAGATTGATCAACAAGAAAGCTCACTGTACGCAAAAACCTCTCTTCTTTCATCCGGACTCTGACCGTCGGCTCCGGAATCTCACCGGATCGGCCCCTGCTACGGGGTTCGCGGGCTTCCCATAGGATCACCGCCGGTGGGGAATCTCACCCCGCCCTGAAGAAAAGTGCAACAGAATCTTATCACATGTCGGCTCACGGGCACCTCAGTGAAGGCACCGAGACGTCATATGTTCGAAGTCGACCGCGTAAGCGTCAGATCACTGCCTGGGCCGTCTCGCGGATAGCGTTCATGGCTGCGACGGGATCATCCTGACAGAAAACAGCGTTGCCAGCGACCAGGCATCTAGCGCCAGCCGAAGCAGCCAACGGTGCAGTATTCAGGTCGATGCCGCCATCCACCTGGATCAATGGCGCCACGCCCTCTTCGGCACACATCCTAGAGAGCGCGGTGAGCTTATCGATGGTCCGCGGGATGAACTTCTGTCCGCCGAATCCGGGATTCACGCTCATCAGCAAAACCATGTCGACAGAGCCGATGACATCGCGGATGGACTCAACGTTGGTAGCAGGATTCAGCGAAACGCCGGCGCGGGCACCGTGAGCCTTTATGACCTGCAGCACCCTGTCAAGGTGGATGCAGGCCTCGGCGTGCACCGTCACCCAATCAGCTCCAGCCGAGAGATACTGGTCGACGGTGGCCTCTGCGTTGGTGATCATTAGGTGAACATCGAGTGGAGTGTCAGTGATGCGCTTGAGGGCCTTTACCACCGGAGGGCCGATCGTGAGGTTGGGCACGAAGTGGCCGTCCATGACATCGACGTGGACGAAGTCGGCTCCACCCGCCGAAATCATGCTGACCGCCTCTTCGAGTCTCGCGAAATCTGCCGAGAGTATCGATGGCGCCATCAGTATCCGTTGATCCACGAGACCCTTCCTCTCATTCGGGTATAACAATCTTACAGTAACCGCAGTTGCGGTGAGGGCACTTGTTGCGCCGCTACCGCCGACCCGCCATCGGGTGTCACACAAGGAGGATATCGCACCATGAACGCATTTCGCTGCCGAATCTGCGGGGATGCCTACCTCGGCTCACAAGCCCCTTCGCACTGCCCCTTCTGCGGAGCGCATTGGGAGTATATCGTTGAGCTCGCGATGTACCCTGAGGACATCAATCGCATCACAATCACTGAGGTTGAGCGTGACGATCTAGCTGCAGCAATCCAACTCGAGACCGGTAACGCACGATTCTACCTAGCCCTCGGATCCCGCACGGACCGCCCCGAGCTTGCCAGCGCCTACAAGCGACTCGCGAAGATCGAGACCGAACACTGTGAGCTTTTCGCAAAATTGGCTGGCACCTCGATGCCGAGGGAAATCAGGGAAGCCGGAACCGCACAAGGCGACTGGTGCGCAAGCATCGAAGAGTCGGAAGCCCGAGAGCTGACCGCGATGAATTTCTACGCAAAGGCGGCCTTGCGGGCGACCAACGACAGGATACGCGAGGTCTTCTCGGCGATCAGTGCGGTGGAGGCCGACCACATCGAGGTGGATGTTCTTCTGGCGAGAATCGCAGGTTGCTCGCCTAATGAATAAACAGCCGACCGTGGTGGTCGGCTGTCGTGCTACTCGGAATCGAGTGCGTTACTTGTAGCTCTCGGCCACTCGCTCGTAAGAGATGTCGCCGGAGGCGATTTCGGACATAGCCGATGAGAGAGGCTTCGTGCTGGTGAGGGCTGCGATTTGCGTTGGCGACATCGAGAGGATGGCGCGGTCGCGGACACCGTTGATCATGTCGTTGATTTGACGTGCCCTGCGGGCGGAGACGATGCACAGGGTGTATTTCGTGTCGACCTTTGCAAGAAGATCGTCGTATTCGGGCTCGATTACCATTGTGTGATTCCGGTCCTTTACTTCTGTGGGCGGTTCAGGCGTTCTTTGTGTGAGCCATGATTATACATGCCAATCGGTCAGTAGCGCTATCGAGATCGTCATTCGTCACCACATAGTCATAGGTGCCAGCAAGTTCCATCTCGCGAATTGCCGTCGCCATGCGAACGTCGATCTCTTCTGGCGTCTCACTGCCTCTGGCTACAAGGCGGTTTTTGAGCTCATCCATCGAGGGGGCTTTGACAAAAATCAATATCGAATCAGGTCGGACTCGCTTGACCTGCTGAGCGCCTTGAGGATCGATCTCAAGGATCACCTGGACGTTCTGGGCAATCTTGCCTTCGACGACCGACCTGAGGGTGCCGTATCGATTCCCATGGACTTCGGCCCATTCCAAAAATCCATTTTCGGCGATCTTGTTGTCGAACGTCTGTTCATCGATGAAGAAGTAGTGAGTTCCCTCAATTTCCCCGGGCCTGGCTTTCCTGGTCGTTGCTGACACGGATAACCACAACCCTGGCATTCTGGACATCAAGGCGCGAACCAATGTGCCCTTACCTGCACCCGATGGGCCAGAGACGATGAACAGGTTCCCTTTGGGATCACTAGAAACCTGCATCAGAGTATCGGACTCTTTACCGATGTCTGCTATTTGGCGAAGTGATTCATGAGCTGCTCACGCTGACGCGTGCCTAGCCCCTGAACACGACGATTGGCTGAGATGTCGAGCTCTTCCATGAGCTTCGTGGCTTTTGCCTTGCCGAACCCTGGCAGGCTCTCCAGAAGCGCCGAGACCTTCATCCGTGCAACGATGGGATTGTCTGCGTCCGCCATGACCTTCGCGAACGATAAATCGCCGCTCTTGATCTTCGTGCGGAGCTCAGCGCGCTTCTGGCGGGCCTCGGCGGCCTTCACCAGTGCGGCCTTGCGATCCGCGTCCGAAAGATTTGGAAGTGCCATAGTTCCTCCTCATCCACAATCAGGCAGGGCAAAATATTTGCACCGAGGTTGATTGTAGACATATTCCGGCACGGGATACAACCATAAAATATCCTGCCTGACGTGCGTGGATGCCCTACTTAGAAGAAATCCTTCGGCTGCCTGGTGAGACGATCGGGACGTCTCGGCGACATAGCGCACAGGAATCCGGCTCCCAAGAGTCGATGTTAAGTTGAAGTATAGGGTACGAGGGTTCCTCGAAAAGTTTCTCCCCGCCACGGTCTATGAGGGAAACCACGCCTACGGGCACGCCGTTCGCCTCGCGAACAAGATCCGACACCTCTTTGACGCTGCCACCTGTGGTGATGACGTCCTCAACGATAAGGACTCTCGCACCTTCCATGATCGAGAATCCACGTCGGAAGGTCATCTTCCCGCTCTCGCGCTCACTGAATATGAAGTCGACGCCGAGGGTTTGCGCCACAGCGAAACCAAAGATGATGCCTCCGACTGCGGGTGATGCCACGATGTCGACCTCGAGACCGGATAGACGCGCTACGGCCGTCTTCGCTAAACGCGTTGTGACTTCAGGATTTTCCAATATTCGCGCACATTGGACGTATGTGTCCGAATGCCGACCGCTGGTCAACACGAAATGTCCGTTATGGATCGCACCCAATTCCTTGAGTGTCTGCAGGACTTCCGAGTCGCTCATCATCACATCGTCCATCAAGTTACCTCTCTAGTCTGAGAACAATCCATCTATCGCTGCCAGTGGGTCATCGGCCATCGTGATCGGCCTGCCAATCACCACATGTGACGCCCCACTCGACAAAGCCTGCCTGGGAGTCGCCACTCGAACCTGATCGTCCGCTCCTCCGCCGATTGCTGGCCTGACCCCCGGGGTGACCACGAGCGCCTCGGGCCCGAGAATGGCCCTTGCTTGCGCGGCCTCCAGCGGCGAACACACGATACCCTGCACGCCGGCGTTCTTGGCTAGCGCGACAAGGAGTTCCACCTGCTGCGCAGAGCCTCTTGTGATTCCGGTCTGGGCCAAAGCTTCTTCCGAGAAGCTCGTAAGCACTGAGACTGCAAGCACGTCGGGGGGGCGGTGACCGGATTCGGCTGCTCCTTTCGCAGCTCCGCGCACAGCAGCCCGCATCATCTCAGCGCCTCCGGATGCATGAACCGTGAACATGCAGACTCCGGTTTTGGCGATCTGGTAGGCAGCGCCTTCGACCTGATGGGGAATGTCGTAAAGCTTGAGGTCGAGAAACACCTCGTATCCCAAAGCATGAAGAGCGTCGACGATAGCGGGTCCTTCGGCGTAGTACAGCGTCATCCCGACCTTCACCCAGCGCACCTTGGGCCGGATCACCTCGGCGAGTCGTAGTGCCTCGGGGGCGTCGGCGTCCAGGGCTACGATCAGCGATTCCTGTACTGAGCTCATCTGCTCCCCTCCTCTCGGTCACGATTTGCGGCGGCGTCAGGCGTGATCAGGCCGCCCGTGAGATCAGACACGCGGCCGATGCCGCGGGAGGCACAGAAGTCTTCGAGCCCGTCGACGATGTGGACAGCCGTTCGCGGATCGACGAAGTTCGCGGTGCCTACAGCGACGGCCGTGGCCCCCGCCAGCATGAACTCGGCGGCATCCGTTGCCGAGGCGATGCCCCCCATCCCGATGACCGGTATCCCAACTGCCGAGGATACCTGCCACACCATCCTAAGCGCGATCGGCTTGATGGCGGGGCCGGAAAGACCACCGACCACTCGCGCGAGCTTGGGTCTGAAGGTGCGCGTGTCGATGGCCATACCCAGCAGCGTGTTGATCAGCGAGACCGCGTCCGCTCCTTCCGCCTCGACCGAACGCGCGATGGCGGCGACATCGGTGACGTTGGGCGAGAGCTTCACAATGATCGTTCGGGCGGTCGCCGCACGCACGGCGCGGGTCACTTCCGATGCAGCTTCACACGTGGTACCGAAAGCCATGCCGCCCGCATCGACGTTCGGGCATGAGATGTTGACCTCGTACGCCGAGATCCCCTCTTCCTCGTCGAGGCGGCGCACAACGCTGATGTACTCGTCGATGGTGTGGCCGTTGACGTTTACCACAAGCGGCACCTGCGGGAAGCTGCGCCTGTGCCATGCGAGATCGTCGGCGATGAAGCGCTCCACTCCGGGGTTTTGCAGCCCGATGGAGTTGAGCATCCCGCTGGCGGTCTCGGCCATCCTCGGCGAGGGATTGCCCGACCACGGGGATGTCGAGACTCCCTTGGTGACTATGGCGCCGAGACGCGTCAAATCGATGAGGTCGGCGTACTCTTTGCCGCTTCCGAAGGTTCCGCTCGCCGTCAGTACTGGGTTGGCCAGCACCAGGTCGCCAATCGCCACGGACATATCGACTCGATGCATCAGCTATCCCCCCAGATCACATCTTCGGCGTTGAAGACCGGGCCGTCCACGCACGCGCGACGCTGACCTGCGGTCGTCGGCACGATGCACGAGAGGCACGCACCGATTCCGCAAGCCATCAAGCGCTCCAGTGACACCTGGCACCGCACGCCCGCATCGCGAGCCTGGGCCGCCACCGCGCGCTGCATGACCTCGGGGCCGCACGTGTAAACGATGTCGACCTCACCTGTGCCGAGAAGATCGCCCGAAGCCAGCGTCACGAGTCCGTGAGTACCCGCCGAGCCGTCGTCGGTGCAAGACATCACCTGGCACCCGGCCGCGCTGAAGATCTCGACGCCGGTCAGACGCTCGGCGGTAGGCGCGCCGTATGCGAGCGCCACGGTCGACCCGGCGCGGGTCAGGGCTTCGGCAAGCATGCGCAAAGGTGCGACGCCGAGCCCGCCTGCGACAAGCAGTGCGCGCACGGGAGCCTCGGGGATCTCCCACCCAGTGCCGAGCGGCCCG
This sequence comes from Actinobacteria bacterium UBA912, assembly GCA_002293965.1. Classification (GTDB taxonomy): domain Bacteria; phylum Actinomycetota; class Coriobacteriia; order Anaerosomatales; family UBA912; genus UBA912. The sequence continues at coordinate 35,428 of DBEG01000067.1, forward strand.
ATGAGATCCATCCGGTCGCCAGGCTCGGCCAGCGAAAGCTCGTGCGTACCTCGGCCGACAAGTTGATAGAGGATCTCGATGCGCTCGGCGTCGGCGGAGTAGACCGAGAACGGGCGCCTGAGTATGAAGTCACGACCTGTGGCGATCTTGAGGTGAACGAACTGCCCGGGCGCTACCGTTGAAGCCACCTCGGGCGACTCGAGAGTCACAAGCCACACGTCGGCAGAGACGGCTTCGTTGCTCGTGACGACAGCCTCGCGCAGCATGGGCCGGGCCTGCCCGTCGAGTCGATGCTCCTCACACATCATGCGTCCGATCGTTTCAAGTCCTGCAGGGCGATGACCGCGAGCCTATCCTGTGTGGCCGCTTCGATCGCGCCGACCAGAGCCTGGGCACCGGCGATCGTCGTGATGTTTGTGACCCCATGCTGGATCGCTGCAGTGCGTATGTGATACCCGTCCGAGCGAGTCTCCTGTCCGAAGGGGGTGTTGACGACAAGTTGGATCTCGTCGTTGACCAGCGCGTCGACGATGTTGGGCCGCCCTTCGTGCTTCTTGAGGACCTCGGTCACCGGGATGCCGGCGGCACGCAACGTCCGAGCGGTGCCTCGAGTCGACAGTATCTCGAAATCCAGCGCAGCCAGGTGCCGCGCGATCGAGACGACCGCACGTTTGTCGCGATCCGAGACGCTGATGAAGGCCTTGCCGGATGTGGGAAGCGAGTAGTCGAGCGCGAGTTGCGATTTAGCATACGCCGAAGGGAAATCCTCGGCGATTCCCATGACCTCGCCGGTGGATTTCATCTCGGGGCCTAGCACGCTGTCTGATCCAGGGAATCTGCCGAAGGGCATGACGGCTTCCTTGACGCAATAGCGGTCGAGGTCGTTGGCGTCGGCAGGTAGGTCGAGTTCGGCGAGTTTGCGACCGGCCATCACCTGAACGGCGATCTTGGCCAACGGCACACACGTCGCCTTGCTGACGAACGGCACCGTGCGGCTGGCGCGCGGATTGACCTCCAGTACGAACACCGCCGAGTCCTTCACAGCGAACTGGATGTTGATCAAGCCCCTGACGCCCAGCGCCAGGGCAAGCGTCTTGGTGTGAGCGCGAACCAGGGAGACGATCTCCTCACTGAGCGAGAATGGCGGTATGCAGCATGCCGAGTCACCCGAGTGGATCCCCGCCTCCTCGATGTGCTCCATCACGCCGCCTATGAAGACGTCCTCGCCGTCACACACTGCATCGACGTCGACCTCGATCGCGCCTTCAAGGAACTTGTCGAGTAGGACCGGGTGGTTTGGCGAGATGCTGGTGGCCTCATGCATGTAACGCTCCATGTAAGCTTCAGAGTATGCGATCACCATC
>DBEG01000076.1 GCA_002293965.1 Actinobacteria bacterium UBA912
AAGACATCCCACAGCTGCTTGCCGGCTTCCGGCAACTCGAGTGGCAGGTTGGCCAGAGGGTCGGTCACCCTGATGCCCGCAACAACATCCTCGCCTTGCGCGTTGATGAGGAAGTCACCGTAGTACTCGTTGGTGCCATCGGCCGGGTTACGCGTGAAAGCCACTCCCGTGGCACTGGTCTGCCCCTTGTTGCCGAAGACCATCGCTTGCACGTTGACTGCGGTTCCAAGGTCATCACTGATGCGCTCCATGCGTCGATAATCGATGGCCCGACGGTTGTTCCAGCTCTTGAAGACAGCCTCGATAGCAAGGTGCAGCTGGACGTCCACATCCTGCGGGAATACGACCTTCCCGTTGATGGCAAGCGCAGGGAACTCAGCGGCGCTGACGTGTTCGCTGACGACCTCTTTGAAGCTTGCGACAAGCTCAGCCATGTCACCGGCGGTAAGTTCGGCATCCGTCTTCACTCTGCGGTCCATCTTCATGAGGCTCATCACGTTCTCGAACAGGTCGCCTTCAACATCGAGGACCACCTTGGAGAACATCTGGATGAACCTGCGATAGCTGTCCATGACGAACCTGTGGTCGCCGGTCTGCTCAAGGAGGCCTTGCACCGAGACGTCGGTGAGCCCGAGGTTGAGCACGGTGTCCATCATTCCGGGCATCGAGAATGGCGAGCCACTGCGCACAGAGACCAGCAACGGGTCCTTCGCATCACCAAGGCGCTTGCCCATCTTGCCTTCGAGGTCAGCTAGGTATGTGGCAATCTCGTCGGAAAGTCCCGCTGGGAATGCTGGCGGGGTGGAGGCGTAATACTCCATACACGCTTGGCACGTGATCGTGAAACCCGGTGGGACCGGCAGTCCCATGTTAGACATCTCGGCAAGGTTCGCGCCCTTTCCGCCGAGGATGGCCTTCATCTCCCTGTTGCCCTCGGTGTTCTCGCCACCGAATGCGTAGACCCTCTTGACGTCAGACAACTCGATTTCCTCTCTCGATACGATCCAGCCTGGCGTGTATTGCATAATAGCGCATCAGCGGCAGAATCCAACCGGCGGTAACGTCTAATCCGAGACGATGAGGCCGCCCTGGACGTAGCGCACAATCTCTTGTGCGGCCTCTTCGATAGCGCGATTGTCGGTTCTGATGACGATGCACCCCAGTTGACGCATGAGCGCCCTGCCTGCCTCTAGCTCTTGGATTATCTCCTCGCGATCGGTGTACCTGGGCACCCAAGTGCCAAGGTCAGACATCCGCTCAGTCCTGATATCGACAAGGATATCCGGGTCCGTGACCAGGCCGAAGACGCGTCTAGGGTCGAGTTTGAAGACCTGAGGCGGCGGATCGATCCCCGGAGCCAGCGGCACATTCGCCACCCTCCAGCCCTTGAATGCCAGATACATAGCGAGCGGCGTCTTGCTGGTACGCGAGACTCCGAGCAGGACGATATCAGCATCGGGCAATCCTTCGGGGTTGCGGCCATCATCGTGACGAACAGCGAACTCCATCGCTTCTATGCGCGCAAAGTACTGGGCGTCGGTTCTGTGAACAGCACCTGCCTCCCCCGTGGCCGAGATGCCCGTGACATTAGCGAGCAGTTCCATCGAAGGACCCAGCAGGTCGACCCCGTTGACACCTTGGGCGCACAGGAGCTCCATCTGGGTCCTTAGCGACGCCTCAACCAAGGTGTACAGAAAGATGCAGTGTCTGCCGCAGTGAGTCCGGACCAGAGCGGTGAGCTCTTCGGGGGTCTCTACCTTGGGCAGGCGCTCGATCCGAAATCTTCCGGACTCGAATTGCGCCATCGCTGCGCGGGCTACCATCTCCCCTGTCTCGCCTAGCGAGTCCGAGAGGACGTGGACTGAGATGGGTTCATACGACATCAAGGTCATCCGCTCAATCTGGAGAAATCGGCGAAGCGCGCGAACAGGGTTACGAATCTGTTGAGTAACCTCAGGCGATTGTTCCTGAGCGCCTCATCCTCGTCCATGACCATGACAGCATCGAAGAACTCATCGATCGGTTGTCGTAGCGAGGCCAGGGTGTCGAGCAGGGCCGGATACTCACTGGATGCAAAGGTGAGTTCGATGGCGGCTTCCGCATACGTCAGGGCATCTGTCAGGCGTTGTTCGGCAGGGCCCATCAGGCTGACGTCGACCGAAACGCCCAACGGGGGTGCCGAGAGGTTGAGTGCGCGTGTATACGCGGTCGAGAGGTCGTCGAAGACCTGCGGATGGAGAGCGCGGGCCTGGGTAAGTGCCTCGCAGCGAGCCGCGGCATCGAGAGGCTCGGCTGCAGAGCGGGCCAACACGGCTGCGACGGTGTCATGTGCGTGTCCACGATCACGCAGGATGTTGCCGAGTCGCACCTCGAAGAAGTCGAGAACGCTTGCCGCAGTCGGGCCCGCCGATATACCCGGGAACATCTCGCTGTAGCCATCGATGGCGGCCTCGATAGCAGCGGCCAGGTTGAGGCGCAAGCCGCCCGCTAGCAGCATCGAGAGCACTCCGATCGCCGAGCGCCTGAGCGCGTAGGGGTCGGCGGACCCGGTGGGTGCCTGGTCGATGGCGAAGATGCCGACGATCGTGTCTAGCTTGTCAGCGGCCGAGACAAGCATCCCGGGCAGCGTCGATGGAACGTCGTCACCAGCGAATCTCGGGCGGTAGTGCTCACGGACTGCAAGCGCGACTTCCTCCCCCAACCCGCGGGCAGCGACGTAGTGATAGCCCATGTGTCCTTGCAGCTCAGGGAACTCGACGACGACCTGGCTCACCAGATCGACCTTGGAATGCTTGGCGACCGCAAGGGCGGTCGAGGTCTCCTCGGCAGTCGATCCGTGCAGTGTGGCGAGTCTGTCGACCAGGGCTTCGACGCGGGCCACCTTCGCGCCGGACGTGCCGAGACGTTCGTGGAAGACTGTGGCGGCCAGTTTGTCCGCCCATACGTCGAACGAAGCGACCATGTCTTCGCGGTAGAAGAAAGCGGCATCGGCGAGACGGGCGCGAATGACGCGCTCGTGACCCGCCACGATCTCCTGCTGCCTGGCCGCATCCCCGTTGTGGACGATGACGAACCTGTTGACGAGGTTGCCCGCCGAGTCTTCGACCGGGAAGTACCGCTGATGCTTGGTCATCGCCGTCTGGATGACTTCGCGGGGCACCACCAGGAACTCAGCGTCGAAAGTCCCTATCGCGACCGAGGGACACTCGACCAGGTTGATGACCTCGGCGAGTGTCTTCTCGGGGATGACGGTCTGCAGCCCTTCGGCAGTCTCGAAAGCCGCGATCCCATCGGCGATGAGCCGGGCGCGCTCTTCGGCGTCGAAGACGAACAGGCCCTGCTCTGCAGCGCGGGGGTAGTCGTTGGCGGATCCGAGGGTAATCGAACGCTGAGGCGCGAGAAAGCGATGTCCCTCGGTGGTGCGCCCAGAGGACACGCCGCCGAACTCCA
>DBEG01000021.1:0-17827 GCA_002293965.1 Actinobacteria bacterium UBA912
GGGCACGCCTTCAAGCCCGTGCTCGATGTCGTGCTGCCGCGCCGAGCCAAGGTCGCGCTCACCGTTCACGACCCTCAGCTCCACCACGGCGAGGATTCGCTTCCCGACCGGCTGCTCACCGCAGTGAACCGCTTGCGGGTCGACGGGTATGTCCTGCTCAACGAGATCCAGCGCGCAGAATACATCGCTCGGCACGACCTCGATCCAGCGAGGGTCCTCACCATCCCGCTCGGCATCTTCGAGGACCTTGCGCTGTCCGGCCCGGCCCCTGACCCCGCCTCCCGCGAGGGGCTTCTCTTCGTGGGCAGGATCCGCCCGTACAAGGGTCTCGGGGTGCTGCTGGACGCTTATCGCACGGCCGCGATCGACCCTGCGACCCCGCTCGTGATCGCCGGGCAGGGTCAGCTGTCCGCCGAGGAGACCGCATCACTCGAACAGCTCCAGGCCGAGGGGCGACCCGTGAGCTTCATCAACCGCTGGCTCGAACCGGATGAGATACCTCCGCTCGTGGCGGCCGCGCGCTTCGTGGTGCTACCGTACACCTCGGCCACGCAATCCGGGATCGTCCCGCTTGCCTCGGCGCTTGGTGTGCCAGCGATCGCGGCTGCCGCGGGCGGCATCACCGAGCAGGTGATCGACGGCACCACCGGGCTGCTGTTCACACCGGGCGACGCTGGAGCGCTCGCTTCCGTCCTCAACCGCGCGCTCGTACTCGATGCAGAGGCGTATGCGGCGATGGCGGCCGCTTGCGAGCGTCATGCGAAGGAGCACTGGGATTGGGACCTGCTCTCGGGTAAGTTGCTGGAGTTCATCGAGGGCCTGTGATTCCCTCGTCGGTGCGGTAAACTATCGACTACACCAACAACGAGGAGGAGCCACCAGTGACCACGCACCGCATCTGTCTGCTGCCCGGCGACGGGATCGGCCCTGAGATAACCGCCGAGGCGGTCAAGGTCCTTGACGCCATCGGCCAGGCCGAAGGAGTCGCTTTCGAGTTCACCGAGGCACTGCTTGGCGGGATCGCCATCGACGAGACCGGTACCCCGCTTCCCGCCGAGACCCTCAAGGCGGCCTCAGATGCCGATGCGGTCCTGCTCGCAGCTATCGGCGGCCCGCAGTGGGACACCACCGACCCGGCCAAGCCCAGGCCGGAGCAGGGGCTTCTCGGCATACGCAAGGCGCTGGGGCTCTATGCGAACCTGCGGCCAGTCAAGCTCTTCCCAGCGCTTGTGGGTGCGTCCGCACTCAAGCCTGAGGTACTCGACGGCGTCGACATGCTCATCGTGCGCGAGCTGACTGGCGGACTTTACTTTGGCGAGAGGCAGCGCCTATACGACGTGGCCGGTGCGGGTACGGGTGGCGGGCCGGGCCAACGCGCGTTCGACACGATGGACTATCGCGAGTTCGAGGTAGAGCGCATCGCGCGCACCGCATTCGAGGCCGCGCGGACGCGATCCGGGCGCGTGCACTCGGTCGACAAGGCCAACGTGCTCGAGTCCAGCCGCATGTGGCGCGAGATCGTCCACCGCTTACACGCCGAGGAGTTCTCAGACATCGAGCTTATCGACCAGCTCGTGGACAACACCGCGATGCAGCTGATCAGGTGGCCGGCGCAGTTCGATGTGGTCGTCACCGAGAACATGTTCGGCGACATACTCTCCGACGAAGCGTCGATGCTGACGGGTTCGCTCGGCATGCTTGCCAGCGCATCTCTGGGTGACGGATCCGCGCTCTACGAACCCAGCCACGGTAGCGCTCCCGACATTGCGGGCCAAGGTGTCGCCAATCCGCTGGCGATGTTGCTCTCCGTCGAGCTGATGCTCAGGCACAGTTTCGGCATGAACGATGCCGCGGAGCGCCTCTCCTCGGCGATCGAGCAGGTACTCGCCGAAGGTTGGCGGACCGCTGATATCGCGGATGAGACCACCTCCCCCGACAAACGGGTCGGCACTTCGGCGATGGGAGACATGGTCGCTAGTCGCATTCAGGGTCAGTAGGAGGACTGACGTGCACGATCCCGTGAATGAGAAGCTGTCGACGCCGCCTTGGCTCATTGCTACAACGTGCTTTGCTCTGCTGATCATCGGGACTGCCGGCCTGATGGTCTACCACGCCCAGCGTGACTTCTTCGACCAACAGGCGAAGGATGCTCTTACCACCGTCGCCAGGGTCCAAGCGGACCAGATCGAGGCATGGCGCAGTGAGCGCATCCGGGATGCCGCCATCGTGACAGCATCGATCGGCGCGACAAGAGTTGCGGGATGGCTACACGATCCCGACAGCCTTGATGCCTCCCTGGTCGCTCAGTGGCTCTCGGCAACATATGCTCCCAGCTACTACACAGGTGCGACGCTGGTGGACTCAGAAGCTGGAATCAGGCTCACATCTGGGGAGACGATGCCTCACGTCGACGAACGACTGCGTGATGCTATCGAGGAGGCTGCACGGACCGGGCAGGCACAGATCACCGATCCCTACGTAGCTGAGGGTGACGAATCTGCGCGGATCCACTTGGTGGCCCCTCTGTTCGATTCAACCACCAAGGACAGACGCTTCCTCGGTGCAGTGTTCTTCTGCATGACCGCCGGGGAGACCCTGTTTCCTTTGATCGCGGTTAATCCCCTGGGCAGTGAGTCCGCCGAGACAGTGCTGGTCAAGCGCTCGGGGGAATACGCACATTACCTCAACTATCTGCGGGATTTCGACAATTCGGATATTTCATTCAAGGTACCACTCTCCAGGACAGAGATTCCGGCCGTGAAGGCGGCTATGGGGGAGACCGGCACGGTGCGCGGATACGACTACAGGGGCGTAGCGGTGTTTGCGCACATCGAGAGGATCCCCGGTACAGAGTGGCTGATCGTCAACAAGATGGACGAGGAAGAGGTCTTTGCGGGATGGCGGGTTGAAGTGTGGACGATATGGTCTGCTGTACTGGGACTGATGGCCTCAGCGATCGGTACGATGATGATGATCAGGCAGAGGATTCTCTTCTCTCAGCGGTCGGCCGTGTTTGCATCGGAGCGTGAGCGACTGGCAGCGCAACAAGCCCTGACATTGAGCGAGCAATGGCTGTCACTGGCATCAGAGGCGGCGAGTCAGGGATTCTGGGACTACGACATTCCAACGGGGAGGATCGAAACGAACCGCTCTTTCGTCAAGATGCATGGATTCGACCCAGCCACTTTCGTCGAATCGTACAGTGCCTGGGCAGACCGACTTCATCCCGACGACAGGGTGCGGGTGGAGACCGAGCTCCGGGACTACATCGAAGGGGCGGCCCCCGAATACAGGACAATGTTCAGGGCGATGAATGCCCAAGGTGAATGGCTGTGGATCTTGTGTATCGGGACCGTCACCCACCGCGACGAGAACGGAATCGCCCTGCGCATTCTGGGCGTCGATACGGACATCACATCTCTCAAAGAGGCGCAGATTGAAGCTGCTACGGCACGTCAGCTACTGCAAGACATCCTTGACACAATCCCCGTGAGAGTCTTTTGGAAGGATCTTGAATCGCGCTACCTTGGATGCAACCGGCCATTTGCCTTCGATGCTGGGTGCGCCTCGCCCGACGAGGTCTTGGGTAAGACCGACCACGAAATGGGATGGGCGGAGCAGGCGGAGCTTTATCGCGCCGATGACCGCAGGGTCATGGACACCGGTGTGAGCAAGCTAGGTTACGAGGAGCCTCAGACATCGCTGGAAGGTCGCCGCGGTTGGTTGCGTACCAGCAAGGTGCCTCTGAGGGATGGAGGTGGGCACATCATCGGGGTTCTCGGCACGTATGAGGACATCACATCCGAGAAGCACACCAAACTCGAGATCGCCCAGCTCAACGAGAACTTAGAGCAGCTGGTGGGTGAGCGCACCGAGGAGCTGAGCTCCGCCTTGCAGGAGCTTCAGGCCCTTTCCGAGGACCTCAGCGAGGTCAACGAGCAGCTCACTTCTGCCAATGAAGCGAAGACCGTGTTCCTGCGCTCGATGAGCCACGAACTCCGCACGCCACTCAATTCCGTGATCGGCTTCTCGTCTTTGATGCTGCAAGGAGTGACAGGACCGATGTCCACCGAACAGCGTACTCAACTTGAGATGATAAACATATCGGGCAAACATCTGTTGGAGTTGATCAATGACATTCTCGACCTGACACGTATCGAGGCTGGCGGCGTCCATCTGGTGCCGTCGTTGTTCTCAGTCGAGGAACTGCTACAAGGAGTCGTGGCGTCGATCGCACCGCAGATTGCTGACAAGTCTCTAGTGCTCACATGTGAGGTGTCCGATGCGACCTTGCGGTTGACGTCGGATCCAGTCCGCATCAGACAGATCCTGCTGAACCTGCTAGGTAACGCCATCAAGTTCACCAGCGAGGGCTCGATCACTATCCGCGCGTGGCGCCCTGCCGACGGCAAAGTGGCTATTTCTGTCACCGACACCGGCTGCGGTATCTCGCCCGCGGATCACGAGATCATCTTCGAGGAGTTCACGAAGGCGCAACAAGATTCTCCGTGTGCAGTGGAAGGCACCGGCCTGGGACTTCCGATATCCCGCACCCTGGCTACCTTACTCGGCGGCACCGTGACAGTCGAGAGCACTCCAGGACAGGGCTCGACTTTCACCCTGTTGTTGCCGGAAACACCAGCGAGTGACTTTGATTCCAATAGTGGAACAGAGGTGCACCGATGTTGGTAGGTCGATGTCACCGCCCCCTGTCATGGCACAGCCGCTTTGGAGTACACTGTTACGCTACAACGGGCGAAGCGGACATGAAGGGGTGCACAGATGGCTCTATCCAAGGCCGAGAAGATATGGATGGACGGCGAACTCGTCGACTGGGACAAGGCGCAGGTCCACGTGCTCACACACGCTCTCCACTACGGCTCCGGTGTGTTCGAGGGCATCCGCTGCTATAAGACCGACGATGGTCCCGCTGTCTTCCGCCTGACCGAGCACATGGAGCGCTTGGAGCGCAGCGCTGCGATGCTCTTGATGGATATCGGCTACAGCGTCGACGAGACGGTCGCCGCGGTCAAGGACGTCATCCGCGTCAACCGCCTTGAGTCCTGCTACGTCCGTCCACTCGTCTTCCGCGGCTACGGGGTCATGGGCCTCGACCCGCTCCCTGCACCGGTCAACATAGCGATCGCCGCCTGGCCGTGGGCGACCTATCTCGGCGAAGATGCCATCAAGCACGGCGTGGCCGTCGGTGTCTCGAGCTGGAGGCAGCGCGGGATCAACTCGACCCCGCCTGCGATCAAGGCCACTGGCCAGTACATCAATTCCTCGCTTGCCAGGATAGAGGCGAACCGCCATGGCTACGCCGAAGCGGTGCTCCTGAACGAGGAAGGCAAGGTCTGCGAAGGCACCGGGGAGAACCTCTTCATCATCAAGAAGGGCGTGATCCACACTCCGCCCGTCTCCGACGGCATCCTGGAGGGCATCACGCGCGACAGCATCATGAACCTTGCCTGCGCGCTGGGCATCGAGGTCAGGGAGACCTCGCTTGTGCGCACCGACCTCTATACCGCCGACGAGATGTTCATGACCGGCTCGGCAGCCGAGGTCGTCCCCGTCAACTCGGTCGACGGCCGGGTGATCGGCGAGCCCGGACCGATCACAGTGGAGCTGCAGAAGTACTTCTTTAGAGTCGTGGAGGGCAAGGAACCCGCTTTCGCGCACTGGATAGAGCACGTATAGACGGACACGACCCACAGGGTAGGCAATCGGGATGATCACTCTTTACGACACCACACTGCGCGACGGGACCCAGCGAGAGGGCCTTACGCTTTCTGTTGGAGACAAGATTCGCATCGCCCAGCGCCTCGACCTCCTCGGCATACACTACATTGAGGGCGGATTCCCGGGTTCAAACCCCAAGGATGCCGAGTTCTTCAAGCGTGTCCGCGACATTCAGTTCGAGAACGCCAAGATCACTGCCTTCGGCCCAACCTGCCGAAAGGGTGCCTCGGCGGAGACCGATCCGGGACTTCTGGCGCTGCTGGAGACCGGGTGCGACACGCTGTGCATCTTCGGTAAGGCGTGGGATCTCCACGTGACCGAGGCGCTTCGTGCGACTCTGGCTGAGAACGTGCGCATGGTCCACGATAGCGTCGCTTTCCTCAAGGCCGCCGGCAAGCAGGTTTTCTTCGATGCCGAGCACTTCTTCGACGGTTACGCCAACGACGCTTCTTACGCGATCGAGGTGTGTCAGGCGGCTGCTTCCGCCGGTGCGGATGCGATCGTGCTCTGTGACACCAACGGCGGGATGATGCCGCACCAGGTTCTCTCGGCGGTTACTGCGATGTCGCTGGTCATCGACGCGCCACTGGGGATCCACGCTCACAACGATACCGGTTGCGCCGTGGCCAACTCGCTGCTTGCTGTCGAGGCGGGTTGTGTCCAGGTCCAAGGCACGGCCAACGGCTACGGCGAGCGAGCAGGCAACGCCGACCTGCTCACGATCATTCCGTCGCTGGTGCTCAAGATGGGCAAGGAGTGCATCACGACTGAGCAGCTCAAGCTGCTCACAGAGGTGAGCCACTTCATCGCCGAGACAGCCAATCTCTCGCCCTATCCACACCAGCCTTACGTGGGTGCCTCGGCGTTCGCGCACAAAGGCGGCGTGCACGCGAGTGCGGCGGCGAAGCTGCCCGAGGCTTACGAGCACATCGACCCTGCGTCGGTGGGCAATCTCGCGCGAGTGGTCGTGAGCGAACTCGCCGGTCGCGCGTCGTTGACGATGAAGGCGAAGGAGATGGGCATCGACCTTACCGGTGACGCCGAGACGGTCGCCGAAGTCCTCGACAGCATCAAGCAGCTCGAGCACGAGGGTTACAGCTTCGAGACCGCGGACGGCTCACTCGAGTTGATGTTGCGCAAAAAGCTGGGTACCTACGAGCCGCTTTTCCGCCTGGAGTCGTTCCGCTGCATCATGGAGAAGCGTGAGGACGGTAAGGTCGCGACCGAGGCGACCATCAAGATCCACGTCGGCGGCCACCGGTACATAGCAACCGCCGAAGGCAATGGTCCGGTCAACGCTTTGGACAAGGCGCTCCGAATCGCAATGGGCAGGTTCTATCCGCACCTGGAGGACTTCGAACTCGTCGACTACAAAGTGCGGGTCCTGGAGGAGAAGAAGGGGACCGCGGCTGTCACACGAGTACTCATCGAGACGAGCGATGGCGAGAAGTCATGGGGGACGGTCGGCGTCAGTGAGAACATCATCGAGGCATCGTGGGACGCACTCGTCGACGGAGTGGAGCACGGGCTGGCGCATCCACCTATCCAACGCGATGAAGCCCCGAATACGGCGTAGTCGATAAAGGATTCGCAGCCTCCGTATGGAATCTATATACCAGGGGTACGGGATAGATGAGATCCGGAGGCGCAAGATGCGCGTCGTCAGAGTCCTTAGCGACTGTGATTGCCGCTACGGATTAGCAGACTCACAGACGGTCACATTGATCTCCGACGAGCCGTTCGCTGCTTGGGAGACAGAGCGAACCCTGTCGTTGCATGAGGCATCACTCCTCACTCCGGTAGTACCCACTAAGATCGTCTGTGTGGGACTCAACTATCGAGGGCACGCATCTGAGCTGGGTCAGCCGGTCCCGCAAGAGCCGGTGATATTCCTCAAGCCCCCGACCACCATCAACAAGCCCGATGGCGAGATCGTCATCCCGGCTGGCATCGGACAGGTCGATCACGAGGCCGAACTGGCCGTTGTAATCGGCAGGACCACCCACAACGCCACGCCTATCGAAGCCAGGCAGAGCATCCTCGGCTACACGTGCGCCAACGACGTGACCGCCCGCGACATCCAACGCCGCGATGGTCAGTGGACCCGCGCCAAGAGCTTCGATGGCTTCTGCCCCTTGGGGCCGTGGGTCGAGACCGATGTCGAACCCGACGATCTCCTCGTCGAGGCGATCATCAATGGCGAGGTGAGGCAGGCTGCACGCACTAGCGAGATGATCTTCGGGGTGTACGATCTGGTGTCGTTCATCAGTGGTGTGATGACGCTGTTGCCCGGTGACGTCGTGCTTACCGGCACCCCTGCGGGGATCGGCGCAGTCCGCCCCGGCGACAGGGTCGAGGTGCGCATCGAGGGCATCGGCTCGCTCATGAACACGGTCGTCTGATTCGACCCTGCCGCCTGTCGAATCGTGGGTGCCATTCGGCTATGAACAGACGCAATATGTCGTTTCGGGTGGTATCCTATCCACGACATGTTGTGCCTGATTGCCAATCCCTGGAGGAACCGCCGAGTGTCTGTCGATCGCCTTCGCACACCCGAGGTAGACGAACTGCTGAGGGCTCTCGCCTCGATCAAGAACTCCGATGAAGCCTATGCGCTCCTGCAGGACCTATGCACCGTGCGCGAGGTCCAGGACATGGCTCAGCGGCTGCGAGTAGCCCGGATGCTTGCGGCAGGGGAGCACTACTCGGCGATTCGGCAGTCCACAGGTGCTTCGGCGACCACGATCAGTCGCGTGAGCAAGGCACTGAACTACGGGGCTGATGGCTATCGCACGATCATCGCAAGACTCGATGACGGACCAGGCGAGCGCTGAGATGTCCTTCGTTCACCTGCATACCCACTCCATGTATTCACTGCTCGACGGCGCGGCTCGTATCACCGACCTCGTGAACAAGGCCGTCGAGCACCAGATGCCCGCTTTGGCATTGACCGATCACGGGTACATCTACGGTGCTGTCGACTTCTTCCGCCAGGCCAAGAAGGCAGGAGTAAAGCCGATCATCGGTTGCGAGGTGTACTTCACGCCGCGATCGCTGGATGTGCGGGAGGGCAAACCGGAGCTTTATCACCTCCTGTTGCTAGCGAAGAACGATGTCGGCCTGAGGAATCTCAAGGCGTTGCTGAGTGCCGCCGCAGTCGAGGGGTTCTACTATAAGCCGCGGATCGATTTGGAGCTGTTGACCCAGCATTCGGAAGGCTTGATCGGGACAAGCGCCTGCATGAGCGGGATCGTGAGCAAGTCCATCGAACTGGGCATGGGCGAACAGGCTCGGGAGTGGGCGATGAAGTACTCCCAGGTCTTCGCGCCGGGCGACTTCTACCTCGAGATCCAGGATCAGGGGATCGTCGCAGATAACGGGATGACTCAGCGGCAACTGTGCGAGCAGATCGCACTCCTCGGCGAGGAGCTAGGCTTGCCGCTCGTGGCGACCAACGACATCCACTACATCTCGCAGGAGGACAGCACCACCCAGGACCTGCTGCTTTGCATCGGAACCGGCACCACTCTGAGCGATGAGAAGCGCATGAAGTTCTCGAGCAACGAGTTCTACATGAAGTCACCTGCCGAGATGGCTGAGGCGATGTCGGCGTTTCCGCAGGCTCTTGCCAACACGCTTGAGATCGCCGAGAAGTGCTCGGTCGACATCGATTTCGACAGCCTGCACCTTCCGGTATTCCCGGTTCCGGAAGGCATGACTCAAGAAGGTTACCTGTACGAGCAGTGCGTCAAGGGCCTCAAGGTGAGGTATGGCGACCCGGTGCCCGCTAGTGTCATCGCAAGACTCGATTCGGAGATTGCCGTTATCAATGAACACGGCTTCGCTCCGTATTTCCTGGTCGTCGCTGACATAGTGCAGTGGGCCAAGGGGCAGGAGATCGGAGTCGGTCCGGGAAGAGGCTCAGCAGCCGGGTCGATCATCGCGTATTCGCTGGGCATCACAACCCTGGATCCGATCGCCAACGGCCTTCTATTCGAGCGCTTCCTCAATCCCGAGAGAAGCGAGATGCCCGACATCGACATCGACTTCGATGACGAGCGTCGAGGGGAAGTCATCCGTCACATGGTCGATATATATGGCGAAGACAAGGTCGCACAGATAATCACCTTCGGCACGATGAAAGCCCGCGCTGCCGTGCGTGATGCCGGACGAGTACTCGGCTATCCATATGGAGTGCCGGATCGCATCTCCAAGATGATCGTCGAGGACCTTAAAGGAACCATCGACTCATCGCTCGCGCAGAACTCGGAGTTCAAAGCCGACTACGACACCAACATCGACACGAAGAAGATCGTCGACGCCGCGCGAGCACTCGAGGGCATCGTCCGAGGCGAAGGAGTCCATGCGGCAGGCGTGGTCATTTGTCCGGACCCTGTCCGCACGCACGTCCCTGTGAAGTACGACACCAAGGGCGGCGCAGTCATCACGCAGTGGGACGGCGTGACCGTGGGCGACCTCGGGCTGCTCAAGATGGATATCCTCGGACTCAGGACCCTCACCGCCATCGCCCATGCGGTCAGGGGCATCGAAGAGCGACATGGTTTGCGCATCGACCCCGAGCAGATCCCCGTCGATGACAAGAAGACCTTCGACCTCCTTTGCCGAGGAGACACCATGGGTGTTTTTCAGGTCGAATCGGCTGGCATGAGGCAGCTTCTGAAGAAGATGCAGCCATCCACCTTCGAAGATGTGGTGGCCATCCTTGCGCTCTATCGCCCCGGTCCACTCGGGTCGGGCATGGTCGACGACTTCGTCGAGCGCAAGCTCGGTCGCAGGGAGGTCACCTACTACGACGATCGCCTGGCCCCGATCCTGAAGGAGACATACGGCACCGTCGTCTACCAGGAACAGGTCATGCGGATCTCGATGGAGATGAGTGGCTTCTCGGCGGCTAAAGCGGATAAACTGCGAAAGGCGATGGGCAAGAAGCTCACCGACGTCCTGGCTGCCCTGAAAGGTGACTGGGTCGAGGGCGCCAAGACCAACGGCTACGACGGCAAGCTAGCCGAACGCATGTGGAACGACATCGAGCCCTTCGCCGAGTATGCGTTCAATAAATCGCACTCGGCCGCCTACGGGCTGATCACGTTGCAGACCGCCTACCTCAAGGCGCACTACCCCAGCGAGTACATGGCGGCGGTGCTCAGCAGCCATCAGGGCAAGACCGAGAACATCGTCAAGTACGTCGCCGAGTGTAATCGCGCTGGCCTGAAGATCCTGCCGCCGGATGTGAATTCGTCGAACAAGCGATTCACGGCTGTGGATGAGGGCATCAGGTTCGGACTCGCCGATATCCGTGGCGTCGGCGAAGCCGTCGTGGACCAGATATTAGAGGCTCGCGCAGAGGGCGGACCGTTCACGTCGCTGCATGACTTCTGCGAGCGTGTCGAAGCAGGCAAGTTCAACAAGAAGACCCTGGAAGCGCTGGTCAAGGCGGGTGCTTTCGACTCCACCGGATACACGCGCATGCAGCTGTCCGGCCTGGTCGACGAGTGCGTGGAGCTCGCTGCCAGGCGCCATAAGGACCGCCAGAGCGGCCAGGTCTCGATGTTCGATCTCTTCTCGGCAGAGGATGTTGGTGGCATTGACGACATCCCCGAGCCCTCGGGCGATGAGTGGGACAAGAGAATCAAGCTGACGTTCGAGAAAGAGATGCTGGGCATCTACGTGTCCGACCACCCGCTCAAAGCGATCGCGCAGAAGATACGTGAGGCGTCTGACCACAGCCTGTTGGAGGTCGAGGATCTGCCGGCCGGCACTATCGCCAGGTTCGCAGGGATCCTCTCGGCGGTCGACCGCAAACCGACGAGGAACGGCAAGATGATGGCTATCGTGACCTTGGAGGACTTGGGCGGCTCGGTGGAAGGGGTGCTCTTCCCGCAGATGTTCGAGAAGTTCCGCGATCTGATCGCCGAGGAGGCGCAAGTGTGCCTCAAGGCGAAGGTCGAGGAGGATGACCGTGGGCGCAAACTCATCGTCATGGACGTGACCGCCCTCGAACCCACAGAGCGCGTGCGCAAGCCGGGCAAAGTGGTCGTCGAAACCGATCACGCTGCTATTGCGAACGGCAGGTTCGAGGAGCTCAAAGAGTTGGTGGGCCGCTATCCGGGGACAGACACGCTTGAGCTCCATTTGCGTGGCTCCGGGTCGGTCCGGGTCTTCGCGTGCGGCATGGTGGACCGTTACGAGAACGGTCTTCATGCGGGGCTCATGGAGATGTTCGGCGGTGCGTGCGTCCGTACGTAGGCTGCGGGCGGGCGAGGGGTTGACTCACCTTCGGCGTGTGGTATGCTACTCCAGCACTCTATCACTATAGTGCGGTGAAGTAGCTGTAGAGGAGATCGAACTGCAATGAGACCCGTTACACCAAGAGGCTTTCGCGACATCCTCCCACGTGAGGCTTGCGAACGTGACCAGATATCAAGAACGATCATCGAGGCGCTGGCCGCCTGGGGGTACTCGATCGTTGAGACCCCGATCGTCGAAGAGTACACTACGCTGCAGGCCGGCGTAGGCAAGTCGCTCCAGGGAACCGTATTCCCGTTCGTCGACACTGACGGGACCCTTTTGGCCCTGCGCCCGGAGATGTCGGTGCCGATCGCGAGGCTTGCCGCGACGCGCCTTTCCCAGTCACCCGGACCGCACAGGCTCAGCTACAGCTCGGAGGTATTCCGCGAGCAAGTCTCTTTGCGCGGACAGGCTCGGCAGTTCACCCAGGTCGGCCTCGAGCTGATTGGCGCGAGCGGCCCTGCCGCCGATGCCGAGGTGGTCGGTGCGCTCGTCGAGTCCCTTCAGGCCACGGGACTGCGTGGGTTCGTGGTCGCTTTGGGCACGGTGGAGGTTCTGCGGTCGATCATCGCCGCCTGTGACATGGACCTCCAGTGGAAGGACGCGGTCATCGAGGCCGCTCAGAAGCGCAATCTAGTGGCCATCGATCTCTTGGCCGCTCGCGAAGGACTTGATCCTGCGGTCGCTTCGGCACTCAGGGCCGTCCCGCGTCAATGCGGTGGCCGGGAGGTGATCGCCGAATGCTCGCAGGTAGCAGGCTCCTTCGCTGGAGTCGGTGCGGCACTTGAGGTGCTCGGTGCCACATGGGACCTACTCGAAGCTTCTGGCGTCCAGGAGTTCATCTCGATCGACCTGGGCACGATGAGGTCGTTCGACTACTACGCAGGCATGGTGCTTGAGGTCTTCGCACCGGAACTTGGCGTAGCCATCGGTGGAGGTGGCCGATACGACCCGGTGATGTCGGAGTTCGGCGACCCCTGCCCGGCCGCAGGCTTCGCGCTAGGGCTCGAGCGGGTGCACATCGCACTTTCCGAACAGGGCGGGGTGACGCCCGCGCGCGCCCTCGATGCTGTTCTCGGCGGGGAAGAGCAGCGGTCGTTCGCGGCGGCAGCCCGGCTTCGGGCCGCCGGATGGCGAGTGCGCCTCGCTAGCGGGGATCAGGCGAGCGTCGCCGAGGAGGGCGAACGGGCCGCAGCGAAACTCGCCTTGTGGGCGTCGGCGGAGGGTGTCGCGGTTCTCGGCGGCGATGAGAGCGTCATAGGCGTGCTGCCCGAGCCCTTCGGCGAGCCACCCAGCAAAGTCAGCACAGAGTCGGAGGTGCGGTCGTGATCGTGAAGCGCTCAATCGAAACCGACGAAGTGACCACCAAACCGCGGCTCAGGTTCGCGATCCCGAAAGGCGCCCTCTTCGCAGGCGCTGTCGATGTCCTCTCGCGCATCGGCGTCGACACCCGCGGGCTCGAGGAGTCCGGCAGGCAGCTCATTGTGGTCACCGATGACATCGAGTTCGTTATCAGCAAGCCAAGCGACATACCCATATACGTTGCCACAGGCGCCGCCGATGTCGGGATTGCAGGCGCCGATGTGCTCGCCGAACTCCAAGTCGATGTCGTCGAGATTCTCGACCTCGGGTTCGGGGCGTGCAAGATGGTCGTCGCAGAGCCGCTGGTCCCGCGCGAAGACCCGCAGCGGGTGTACGAGCACCTCGGCGTCATCCGGGTGGCGACCAAGTATCCGCGCATCACCGAGCGCCACTACTCGCGAAAAGGCGTGCAGGTCGAGGTCGTGAAGCTCAACGGCAACATCGAGATCGCCCCGCTCATCGGCATGGCGGACCAGATCGTCGACATCACGCAGACCGGCACTACCCTGCGCAAGAACGATCTGCGGATCGTCGAGGATGTCATGTTCGCCTCGGCGAGGTTCATCGCCAATCCCGGTAGCCTGCGGACCCGTTCATCACAAGTCGGTGAACTCGTCGGGGCTTTGGGCGGTCTGAAGGTACAATGAATGGGATCGCCGGATTATCCGGGCGACACGAGGAAAGGTCGATTCAACGATGATCCGCCGAATAGATCTAGCACCAGGAACCAAGCTCACCGAGGACCAACTTGCTCGCACCTCCAGCATCGACGCTGAGGTGCTATCCGTTGCGGCAAGGATCATCGACGAGGTCCGTCGGCGCGATGACGAGGCGCTTATCGACTACACGAAGCGCTTCGATGGCGTCGAGCTCACCACGCTTCGGGTAACCGCCGAGGAGATCTCGGACGCCATGACCTCCGTCGACGATGAGTTTCTGGATGCGATTTCAGCGGCCGCCTCGGCGATCGAGGATTTCCATGCCCGCCAGGTCACTCAGTCGTGGTTCACGACTCACGAGGGCGGGATATTCCTGGGACAGAAGGTCACGCCGCTCTCGCGCGTAGGCATCTACGTGCCCGGTGGGCGGGCGTGCTATCCCTCTAGCGTGCTTATGGGCGCGATCCCTGCGCTGGTAGCAGGTGTCGGCGAGGTGGTCATGGTGGCCCCGCCCGATTCCAGCGGGAACATCAACCCGTACACGCTGGCTGCTGCCGCGATCGTGGGCATCGATGAGATATACAAGGTGGGCGGGGCGCAGGCTATCGCCGCTTTGGCGTTCGGAACGCAATCGATCCCGCGCGTCGACAAGATCGTCGGCCCGGGCAACGCCTATGTCACCGCCGCCAAGAAGCTCGTGATGGGCGATTGCGGCATCGACATGCTCGCCGGTCCTTCGGAGGTTCTGATACTCGCCGATGAGACCGCTGTCCCGCTCTTCGTGGCCATCGACCTCATGGCCCAGGCAGAGCACGATCCTCGCGCTGCCACCTACTTGGTGACAACCGATCCGGACCTTCCCGCTGAGGTCGAGGAGGCGCTCTCGGTCCTTCTCGGCGAGTCCCCGAGGGGAGAGATCACCGCGCAGTCCCTCTCGGAGAACGGCGTGTTCGTAGTATGTCCCGACATGTCTACAGCGCTCGATGCTGTGAACCTGATCGCACCCGAGCACCTCGAGATCCAAACGGTGGATGCATTCCATCTTCTCAGCGGCATCAAGAACGCCGGAGCCATCTTCCTGGGACCCTGGACGCCGGAATCCGTGGGCGACTACGTTGCCGGGCCCAACCACGTGCTGCCCACTGGAGGCACCGCGCGTTTCTCGAACCCACTTTCGGTCGACGATTTCGTCAAGAAGTCATCGGTTCTGTCCTACTCGTTCGAGGCGCTCGAGTCCGAGGGGCCCGACGCCATGACCTTCGCGAACAGGGAAGGTCTGTGGGCCCACGAGGCTGCTATCGCACTGAGGCTTGGCATGGTGCTCAGCGAGGACGATGACCTTGGTGAAGACGATGATGATTCAGGCGGGAGCGAGCCCCGATGAAGAAAGTCAGGGATCCCAAAGACGCGCTCGAAGGGCTGGTCCCCTACGACGCCAAGGCCATAAAGGCCGATGTGGTGCTCTCCAACAACGAGCATCCCGACAACATCCCCAAAGAGATCGTATCCTGGTTCGCCGAGAGGATCGGCAAGTTCGATTTCAACAGGTATCCGGACCCGACCGCCCGTGAGTTGCGGACGCTCATCGCCGAGGCGAACGGGCTGGATGCGTCCAACGTCCTTGTCGGCAACGGTGGCGATGAGCTGATCCTCGACATCCTGTTGGCCTGGGGTGGCCCCGACCGCAAGGTACTGGACCTGCCGCCGACGTTCTCCATGTATGCCATTGATGCAAAGATCACCGGGACCGAGCTCGTCAGCATTCCAAGGGACGCAGAGTTCAAGGTCGACGGCGACGCTGTCCTCGAGCGTCTCGCGCAAGGCGACATCGATGTCGTGATGATCGCCAATCCAAACAACCCGACCGGCAACTTGTGCCCAGAGACCCTGCTCATCGACATCCTCAATGCGTCCGATGCGCTGATCGTCGTTGACGAGGCGTACTTCGAGTTCTCCAGACACACCATGAGGCCCCACATGGACAGGCATCGCAACCTGGTCATCCTGAGGACCTTCTCCAAGGCGTTCTCCATCGCGGGCATGCGGGTGGGCTACCTTCTCGGCCACGAAGAGGTCCTCGACGAGATCCGCAAGGTGCGCCAGCCGTACTCGGTGAACGCATTCTCGCAGTGGGTCGCCCTGAAGGTCTTCCGCGAGAGGGTCGTTTTTGAGAATGCGATCCGCGAACTCATGCGTGAGCGGGATCGGATCGTCTTCGGTCTGACCGAACTTGACGGCGTGGAGGTCTTTCCATCCGAGGCCAACTTCGTGCTCTTCCGTGTCGAGCACGCTGGCGCTCTCTGGCACGACCTGCTCCATAGCCACTCGGTGCTGGTGCGCGACCTCACACGCGCGGAAGGTCTGCACGACTGCCTGCGTGTGACGATCGGCTCGCCTAAGGAGAACTCGGCGTTCCTCGACGCGATGAGGGCCGCCCTGTCTGCTCGGCGGCTTTCGCAGATGATGACCAACGGGGCTGCTGCCGAGCATCCAGCCTCACAAGAGGAGGCGGGGAAGTGACTGACATGACTCGTAAGGCAGCAATCGCGAGGGGCACTTCGGAGACTTCGATCCAGCTCGAGGTCGATCTCGACGGCAGTGGGGTCGTCTCGGCAGTGACCGGGATTCCGTTCTTCGACCACATGCTCGACGCGTTCGGGAGGCACTCGCTGATCGACCTTGCCCTTGAGGCCACCGGCGATCTCGAGGTCGATGCACATCACACGGTCGAGGACGTCGGCATCGTCTTGGGGCAGGCCATAGCGAAGGCACTCGGCGACAAGTCGGGGATCAAGCGATTCGGTTCGGCCACCGTTCCCATGGATGAAGCACTGGTGCTCGCTGCGATCGACATCTCCGGCCGAGGCGGACTCCACTACGAGGTCGACCTTCCCATCGAGTTCATCGGCACCTTCGATACGACGCTCGCCAAGGAGTTCCTCATCGCCTTTGCCAGCAATGCAGGCATGACCGTACACATACGGATGCTCTCAGGCGAGAACAGTCACCACATCATCGAGGCGGTGTTCAAGGCGTTGGCCCAGGCCCTTCGTGTCGCAGTCGATCTCGATCCGCGCGTCAAGAGCGTGCCTTCGACGAAGGGTGCCTTGTGATCGCTGTCGTCGATTACGGCATGGGAAACCTCAGAAGCGTGCAGAAGGGATTCGAGTCGGCAGGCGTCGATGGCGTTTCGATCACGGGCTATCCTCCCGCCATAGTTGATGCTGATGGCATCGTTCTGCCAGGTGTGGGCGCATTCCGTGATGCTGTGGCACATCTTGAAGCCAGCGGCATCAGGGACGCTCTTCTGGCTGCGATCGCATCGGGCACGCCGTTGCTCGGGATATGCCTGGGGATGCAGATGCTTGCCGAGACTGGATTCGAGGACGGTGAGTGGTCGGGATTAGGGGTGATACCCGGAACGTGTGTCCGACTGCCCGACGTGGTGAAAGTGCCGCATATGGGCTGGAACACCGTCGACTACCCGCGACCCAGCCCGCTCTTCGATGGCATCCCTGCAGGGTCGGCGTTCTACTTCGTTCACAGTTATCGGCTGAATCCCGCCCAAGATTCCTGTATCATCGGGAAAACCGAGCACGGACTGAGTTTTGCATCGGCGATCCAGGCGAGCCCTAACGTCTTTGCGGTCCAGTTCCACCCCGAGAAGTCCTCGGCTGCCGGATTACGCCTGCTGGCGAATTTCGGCCGGATCGTACAGGAGAAGAAGCAGTGAAGATCCTACCAGCGATCGATATCCT
>DBEG01000021.1:18167-18703 GCA_002293965.1 Actinobacteria bacterium UBA912
GACGGCAAAGCCGTGCGCCTCTACCAGGGGCGTCTGGATGCCGTGAAAATCTATAACGACGACCCCGTCGACCAGGCCAGGCAGTGGGCCGACCAAGGTGCGGAGTGGATTCACGTCGTCGACCTCGATGGTGCCGTGTTGGGCGAGCCGAGGAACGCTGAGATCATCGCAGCGATCGTGGCTGCTGTGGATGTGCCTATTCAGACCGGCGGTGGCGTCCGGTCCATGGATACCATCGATAGGCTGTTCGATCTGGGTGTCACCAGGGTTGTTCTCGGCACTGCGCTAGTGTCGGACCCGGATTTAGTGGAGGCAGCCTGCCACAAGCACGAGGGCATCGTCGCTGGAATCGACGCGAAGGACGGTAAAGTCGCGATCGAAGGCTGGAAGCAGGGCACAGAGAGGGGTGTCCTCGAACTCATCCAGGAGCTCAGCGTGCTTGGCCTGAGGCGGGTAGTCTACACCGACATCGGGCGGGACGGCACCCGGACCGGCGTGAATTACGGCGCCTATCGTGCTCTGGTCGATCAGACGGA
>DBEG01000138.1:0-6074 GCA_002293965.1 Actinobacteria bacterium UBA912
TGGGGCGGTCGCCTCCTAAAATGTAACGGAGGCGCGCGTAAGGTCCGCTCAGATCGGTTGGCAATCGATCGTAGAGTGCAAGAGCATAAGCGGGCTTGACTGCGAGACCTACAAGTCGAGCAGAGACGAAAGTCGGCTCTAGTGATCCGGCGGCTCAGAGTGGAATGGCCGTCGCTCAACGGATAAAAGGTACTCCGGGGATAACAGGCTGATCCTCCCCAAGAGTCCACATCGACGGGAGGGTTTGGCACCTCGATGTCGGCTCATCGCATCCTGGGGCTGTAGCAGGTCCCAAGGGTATGGCTGTTCGCCATTTAAAGCGGTACGCGAGCTGGGTTTAGAACGTCGTGAGACAGTTCGGTCCCTATCCACCGTGGGCGTAAGAGACTTGAGAGAAGCTGTCCCTAGTACGAGAGGACCGGGATGGACGAACCTCTGGTGTACCAGTTGTCGCGCCAGCGGCACCGCTGGTTAGCTACGTTCGGTTTGGATAACCGCTGAAAGCATCTAAGCGGGAAGCCAATCTCAAGATTAGGTCTCTCACTGGGCTAACCAGGTAAGACCCCTCGTAGACGACGAGGTTGATAGGCCGCAGGTGTAAGCACAGCAATGTGTTCAGCCGAGCGGTACTAATCGGTCGAGGTCTTGATCTCATTTGCATGATTTTTCCAGCGCTATGCAGCTCTCAGGGTGCGTAAAGCACCTGAGGCGGCTATTGAAAACTCAATAGTCATCCACCGAGAGCCGGTGGATGTGTTCAGTGGTTATGGCGGAGGGGGTATACCCGATCCCATTCCGAACTCGGAAGTCAAGCCCTCCAGCGCCGATGGTACTGCGGTGTAGTCCGTGGGAGAGTAGGACGCTGCTGAACACATCCAACGGCTCTCTTTCGTCGTGGGGGACCCAGGACGAATACTACTGCGGGACTACGTAGGCATACCTCCACTGGAGGTCGGCAAGCCTGTCTTCGATAGCGTAGGATGTCAACATGAACACGCTACGCTCCCGCATATCTTCACTCGATCCGAGTCACGTCGATCTAGCGATCGGAATGGTGCTATCGGTCCTAGTCTGTTTGCAGATCTGGGGCTTTTCTCAGTTAAGACCTGGCTTCGTTCCGTTAGATAGAAGCACTGGCGCCATCGAGGCACCCATGAGAGACCGGGTCGCGGACGGTCCTTTCCACGGGGGTCGTCCACAGGTTGATCCAGGCATCGAGCCATATATCTTTGCGGCTGCAGCTTTTCTTCCCTTGGCTCTCCGACGCCGGCTCCCTTGGCTTGCCCTCGGGATCACCTTCCCGTCGGCTCTGGTGTACACAATCAACCCCTGGCCTCCGGCTATCGTAATCTTGGGGCCAGCCATAGCCATGTATTCTTTGGCGGCTGCATCGGCGAGACGTCGGATCCTGGTTGTTGCCGGCCCGGTGATCGGCCTGGTGGCCTTGATCGCTCTCATCACCTTCTCGACGAACCTGCGGTGGGCGATGGAGGCGATCATGGTCTTTGCGCTACTGGCCACAGCTGCGCTTCTCGGCGAGACCACGCGCAATCGTCGGGCGTACATCGCTCAGGTGGAGGAGCGTGCTGTTGAGGCGGAACGGACTCGCGAGCAGGAGGCCAGCCGCCGCGTTGATGAGGAGCGCATCCGCATAGCTCGTGAGGTTCACGATATCGTTGCGCACACTCTTTCAATCGTGACGGTGCAGGCGGGAGCGGCCGAGATGTTGCTACCCGACCAGCCCGAAAAGGCTCGGGAGTCGGTGATGAACATCCGAAAGGCCGGCAAACAAGCGATGGGAGAGTTGCGATCCCTGCTCGACCTGCTGCGAACCAGTGAGCCCGAGGCTTGCCTTGCTCCCCAGGGAGATCTGGGCCAGATCAGCGTGCTAGTTCACAGCGTCCGGGAGGCAGGCGTCTTCGTGGATGTCGATGTGCGCGGTGACCTCTCTATTGTGCCCACGGCTGTCAGTGTCTCGGCCTATCGCATCGTGCAAGAGGCACTCACCAACGTTGTTCGGCATGCTGAGGTGAAACACGCTGTTGTAAGGCTCGAGATTACTGATCATGACCTGACAGTGGAAGTCACCGACGAGGGGAAGGGCCTATCTGGGACCGCCGCAGACGACACTGGCGGCCATGGAGTCCGCGGCATGCTTGAGCGCACCGAGGCTCACGGTGGAACTTTCGCAATGGGGCCATTCGCTGAAGGCGGCGTCCAGGTGCAAGCGACGATCCCCTTCGAGAGGAGGGCGTGAGTATGCCTATCCGCGTACTTGTCGTCGACGACCAGGCATTGGTTCGAGCCGGGTTCCGTGTACTGCTTGAGACCGCAGAGGACATCGAGGTCGTCGGTGAAGCCGAGAACGGAGAGCTTGCCGTCGACGCAGTAGCCGAATTGATGCCCGATGTGGTTCTCATGGATGTCAGAATGCCTATGGTCGATGGACTCGAGGCTACGCGAAGGATCCTCTCTGAGCCGCGCAAAGACCCACCAAGGGTACTCGTGCTCACCACGTTCGACGCAGACGAGTATGTCTACGAGGCACTTCGTGTCGGCGCGTCGGGCTTCCTGCTCAAAGACACTGAACCCGCTCAGCTCATTGAAGCTGTACGCGTGGTCGCTGCTGGCGATGCCCTTTTGGCTCCTTCTGTTACTCGACGGCTGATCACGGAGTTCGCGTCAAGACCCGAGGTCAGGAAAGCGAGTCCTTCGGCATTGGGAGTGCTGACCAATCGCGAGCGCGAGATACTTCGCTTGGTGGCTCAAGGACTCTCCAACGATAGTATCGCCGAGGCGCTGTTCATCTCTCCCGCCACGGCTAAGACCCACGTTTCCCGCGTGATGATGAAGTTGCACGCCCACGACCGAGCGGCACTCGTTGTCATCGCATACGAGACGGGTCTGGTCGTACCCGGACCCCACGCCGGATAAGGATTGCTTCTCGCCGGTTAGCTGTTCGGAATACTCCATTGGTAGTATGCAGGATCGGTCCTGCTGGATGATGTGCCCCACGAGATTCGTGCGTATCGTTTGATTCGGTACTGACGAAGACTTGTGGAGGTATGCTGATGGCTCTTTCGAAGAAGATCCGCCGCTATAGAGGCTACATCGCGGCGGCCGCACTGGTTGCGATCGGGGGTGCGGTGTGGTTCGTGACCCAGCCCCCCGGCGACGCGGCTCCACGGATCACTTACACTACTGAGCCCGCAGCGACGGGCACCCTTTCGGTGACTGTCTCGGGGACAGGCAACATCGATGTGCTCGATACCACCGATGTCTGGCCAGCTGTCGCTGGCACCGTTGCCACCCTCAGGGTCAAGGAGGGCGACATCGTTGAAGAGGGCGCGGTCTTGTTCACGTTGGAGGCAACGGAGACAGAAGCAGCCAAGGCCAGAGCGTACGCCAACCTGTTGCAGGCGAGGCAAGGCGTCATACAGGCCGAGTCCCAGCTTCTCAAGGCGCGCAATAACTTGGATACGCTTCAAGAGCGTTACTACGACCAGCAGAAGGCCTCGAGTGTCCAGACAACTGCGACAGCGATGCAATCACAAAGTGAGGTCACTTCGGCGGATATTTCTGCGGCGAAGAAGGATATCGAGGCTGCGACACTGGGCGTCGAGTCCGCAAAGACCAATCGCACAGCAGCATCGACGTCTTACGAGGATGCGAAGGATGCATCGGGCGACCTAACAGTGAAGGCTCCACGCGCGGGCATCGTGTGGTCGCTCGATATAGAGGTAGGGGACACTGTGCAGACAGGCTCTGCCGGGGGATCGGCGTCGTCGGGGGCTGGCACGGAGGCGGCCGCCGGTACTTCCAGCGGAACTGGATCCGGAGCACCACTCGTCCTAGCGCCGAGCCAACCTCTGGGACTCGTCTTATCCGTGAACGAGGTCGATGTTCCCTCGCTTGAACTCGGACAGCGCGTGGACATAGAGGTGGATGCGCTCCCTGATCTTGCCCTTACCGGTAAGGTCACAGAGATCGTGGATGCCGGGACGGTGAACCAGGGCGTTGTGACCTATGAGATATCTATAGCGCTCGACGTCTCCGACCCTGGACTCAAGACCGGCATGTCGGCAACTGCGATGATCGTCACCGAGGTCGTCAAGGATGCGCTCATCGTTCCCAACGGAGCGGTGAAGTCTGACGATCAAGGTGAGTACGTTGAGGTTCTCGATGAAGGCACCGAAGTTCCGCGTCGTGTAGCAGTGGAGTCCGGTCTCGCTAACGCTACAGATACGCAGATCCTTACAGGTCTCTCGCAAGGAGATCGTGTGGTGACGCTGAGCACCGATGCTGGTGAGAGCCAAGAGGGTGACCAGCCTGGAGGCGGGGGCTTCATGATGGGGAGCCCGGGGATGGGCGGAGGGCCCGGAAGATGAGCCTGACAGCCGACACCATGGAGGTATCGGGTCGACCGGTTCTCTCGGCATCGAAGATGGCAGGTGCTGTGATCGAGGCGACCGGGCTGCACAAGGTCTACCAGGCCGCAGGAGGTGCCGAAACGCACGCCCTGCGCGGAGTGAGCCTTCGTGTGGAGCAAGGCGAGTTCGCAGCGATCATGGGTCCTTCGGGATCAGGCAAATCCACGCTGATGCACATCCTCGGTTGCCTGGACACACCGACGAGCGGCACCTACCGGATCGTCGGGCGCGAAGTGGGTGATCTGGACGAGACCGAGCTTGCCGAAGTGCGCCGTGAGACCATCGGTTTCGTGTTCCAGGCATTCAATCTGCTTCCGCGTGCCACCGTCCTGCGCAACGTCACGCTACCGATGCTCTACATGAGGGTATCTGCCGACGAGCGCGCGGATCGCGCCGCAGAGGCGCTGCGGGCCGTCGCTTTGGATGAGGCCCTGTGGACCCACCGCTCGAACGAGCTGTCCGGCGGGCAGATGCAACGTGTTGCGATCGCTCGGGCGCTGGTGAACGATCCATCCCTCATCATGGCCGATGAGCCTACCGGCAATTTGGACACTGCGACCGGTGAGGCGGTCATGGCGCTATTCCAGCGACTCAATGACGAAGGGCGCACCATCGTGCTCATCACGCATGAACCCAACATCGCGGCCTTCGCACGCCGTACCATCCGGATACAAGACGGGCTGATCGCCGAAGATAGGCTCAACGGCGGTGGTCACTCATGAACATCACCGATCTGATCGCTGAAGTCATCAGTTCGCTCACTTCCAACAAGGTTCGTAGCGGACTTACCGTTCTGGGTATCGTCGTTGGGATCGCCTCGGTGATCGCCATGATCTCGATTGGCCGAGGCAGTCAGGTCGCGATAGAAGACACGATCCAGGGCATCGGTTCCAACCAACTGACCGTCATGCCAGCTTCGCCGGGAAGCGATGGCGGGCCGCGAATGGCTGCGGGTTCCGTCGAATCGCTGACCCTGGCGGATGCCGAGGCGCTCGCAGAACTCCCGCTTATCAGCGGAGTTGCACCGGAATCCTCCGGTTCGGCCCAACTAGTAGTGAAGGGCGAGAACGCTAACGCCCAGCTGATAGGTGTCACCGACGCATACCTCACGGTCAAGGGCCTGGAAGTGGTCAACGGCACCTTCATTTCCCAGCGTGATGATCGCTCTTTCGCACAGGTCGTCGTCTTGGGGGCCACGCTCGCCGAAGATCTGTACGGCGAGGGTGCCGATCCGGTTGGTGAGCGGATCAGGGCAGGCTCGATGCTGCTCACAGTGGTAGGCGTGCTGGAGGAGAAAGGCGCTTCTGGGATGTCGAACACCGACTCGGCAGCCTTCATCCCGCTCTCGACCCAACAGCGCCACCAGTCCGGAACCGAATTCCTATCGACTATCACGCTCACCGTGACAGACGAGGAGCGAATGACCGAAGCCGAACAGACCGTCGAGACGGTCCTACTCGAGCGTCATGCGATCAGTGACCCGGAGTATGCGGATTTCAGTATCCAGAACATGGCGGATCTACTCGAAGCCGTGACCTCGGTGACCGGCACTCTCACCACCTTGCTCGCAGCTATCGCGTCGATCTCACTTCTCGTCGGCGGGATCGGGATCATGAACATGATGCTCACCACCGTGACCGAGCG
>DBEG01000138.1:6432-7194 GCA_002293965.1 Actinobacteria bacterium UBA912
GGCCTGAGAAAGGCGATAGGTGCGGATGCCGGGGCCATCTCGGCGCAGTTCCTTGCCGAGTCGGTCGTGCTCACCATGGTCGGTGGTGGCTTGGGTGTACTCGCTGGGTGGGGTATCGGAGCTGTGGCGGGCAGTGCGATGGGGGTGGCCGCGGTTCTGAGCATCGATGCCATTGCGCTTGCGGCCGGAGTCTGCGCGTTCATCGGAATAGTCTTCGGGTTCTATCCCGCGCGTCGAGCTGCGCGGATGAGTCCCATCGAAGCATTGAGATATCAGTAGTCGTCGGCATGTGAAGGAGTGGTACACGATGCAAGAAGGCACCAACATGAAGAAGGTCGTCATAGTCGTTGCAGTCATCGCTGCAATGGGTGTCGGGTTCCTCGGCGGGATGTATGTGAAGGGAGCGACGAGCGAAGACGTTGTGCCCCTTGCCGAAGGCGGCATGCCTGGAGGCAGCTCCGGCGGCCCTGGAGGCATGCAAGGCCGGGACCTCTTCGGCGACATGACTGAACAAGAGCGGACCGAGTTCGAAGCGATGAGTCCTGAGGAGCGACAAGCGTTCATGCAGGAGAGATTCGGGG
This sequence comes from Actinobacteria bacterium UBA912, assembly GCA_002293965.1. Lineage (GTDB taxonomy): Bacteria > Actinomycetota > Coriobacteriia > Anaerosomatales > UBA912 > UBA912. Next base: position 7,014 of record DBEG01000138.1, read on the forward strand.
ACGAGATGCCGGGACGCGGTGGGCAGGGAGGCCCAGGAGGCCCGGGTGGGCGCGGCGGGCTCATAGATGGCGAGATCGTCGAGGTAGCCGATGATTCGCTTACCATAGCGCTGGCTGACGGCGGATCGAACGTCGTCGGCATCGATGGTGAGACTTTGGTCGCGTCCGTCCAAGGTAGCGA
>DBEG01000024.1 GCA_002293965.1 Actinobacteria bacterium UBA912
CCTTGAGTGGGGTCGAGTCACGGATGTCAGAAGCAGGTCGGTCTCGATCCAGCGGCTCGGCGTGGCGCTGGACTCCGGTGCGCTGGGTCGGGCGATCTGCTATCCGCGCCTGACTGGCGGTTGCGAGGTGGGAGAGAGGGTGTTGCTCAACACCATCGCCGAGGATCTCGAACTCGGAACCGCGGGCGATCACTTCGTCGTGGCGCGTGGCTCTACGACCACGGGCGTCGCTCATACCGATGATTCCGGCGGCCACATCATCAAGCTGCGATATACCCCGCTGCAGCACGATGTACTTGTTGCCGAGGAACCCGCAAGCCCTCATCACGCGATCATGGCATCCGCGGTCGACGTTGGTGGTATGCCGGTCGCTTGCTGTGGTCTTCACAGTCAGGTCCCGTTGGTTGCTGCTGCGATCAAATCCGCGGACCCAGAACTCCGGATCTGCTACGTGATGACCGACCAGGCGGCTTTGCCCATGGCGCTATCCAAGGTGCTGGAAGCGTCCGTCTCGGCAGGTTTGATCGATACGACTGTGACTTGCGGGCAAGCATTCGGCGGTGCGATCGAGTCGGTTAATCTGCACTCGGGTCTGCTGGTCGCCAAGCACGTGTGCGAGGCCGATATCGCGATTGTAGGCATCGGGCCGGGTGTGGTGGGGACCGCGACCCCGTTCGGACACGGCGGGGTGGCTCAGGGCGAGGCCATCAATGCCGTCGCTACCCTAAAGGGCAGGCCGGTCGCGGTGTTGCGGCTGTCGTTCGCAGATGAACGCAAGCGACACCGTGGCGTTAGTCATCACACCCTCACGGCACTTTCGGCCATCGCGTTGGCCAGTGCGGTCGTGCCGATCCCGGTGCTGGGTGGTGACGAGAGTCCGCTCGTCGAGGAGGCACTCGCCAGTGCCGGTGTGTGGAACAGGCATGTGAGGTACGATGCAAGTGCATCCACCGTAGCTCCCATGCGTGGAGTGGAAGTCAGATCGATGGGTCGCGGAATCGAGGACGACCCGGCGTTCTTCTCGGCGGCGTTCGCGGCTGGAGCCGCATGCGCTGATTTGCTGATCGGAAAGGGCGTAGACGACGCACCACATGGGTGAGGTCGCCTAATGCCTGCAATAGGACAAGGAGGCAACGAAGTGATAGTAGGAGTTCCCAAGGAGATCAAGAACAACGAGTTCAGGGTCGGACTGACCCCCGGTGCCGTCGCCGAGTTTGTGGCGCACGGGCATAGCGTGCTGGTAGAGGCGGGTGCGGGCGTCGGATCGACGTTCGGCGACACCGAGTACTCCGCAGCCGGTGCACAGATGGTCCCATCTGCCGACGAGGTCTTCGCTCGCGCCGACATGATCGTCAAGGTCAAGGAACCACAGGCCGAGGAGATCGTGAAGCTTCGCCCTGGCCAGATCCTCTACACCTTCTTGCACCTGGCACCTGATCTCCCTCAGACCGAAGGACTCATCAAGTCCAAGGCTGTCTGTATCGCCTATGAGACGGTCGAGCTTCCCAATCGCTCGCTACCGCTGCTCGCCCCGATGTCAGAGGTCGCAGGCCGAATGGCCGCGCAGGTCGGCGCCGCTTACCTCCAGAAGCCCAACGGGGGCAGGGGAGTGCTCATGGGAGGAATCCCAGGCGTGCTGCCAGCCAAAGTCGTCGTTCTCGGCGGCGGCGTGGTCGGAACGAACGCAGCGTACGTAGCGATGGGAATGGGCGCCGATGTCACCATCATGGACGTCAACCTGGATCGCCTTCGTTATCTCGATGAGATTTGGGGCAACCGTGTCCGGACGATGTTCTCGAGCAAGCTCAACGTATCGCAAGTGATAGGCGAGGCCGATCTCGTAATCGGAGCGGTCTTGTTGGTTGGGGCCAAGACACCCTTCCTCGTGACCCGGGACATGCTCTCGACCATGCGGACCGGTGCAGTCATCGTCGACGTCTCGGTCGATCAGGGTGGATGCATCGAGACCACCAAACCCACCACGCATGCTGATCCCACTTTCGTGGTCGACGGCGTTCTGCATTACGGGGTCGCCAACATGCCCGGCGCTGTGCCTCACACCTCGACGCTCGGCCTGACCAACGCCACGCTGCGCCAGGGTCTCGCGATCGCCGACAAGGGATGGAAGCAGGCGGTGCTCGATGACGCGTCGCTCGCCAAAGGCGTCAACATCATCGATGGCGCAGTGACCTACGAGCCCGTCGCACAGGCGCATGGGATGGAGTTCACCCCTCTTTCGGAGATGATCGGGAGTGCAGCAGCAAGCTGATGAGTTCATTGCGTATCTTGCGGTAGAGCGCGGCGCGTCTCGGCATACGCTGGATGCATATCGCCGAGATGTCGCCCGCTACCTCGAGTTCCTCAGCGCACGATCGGCTGCGGAGGTCGACGCCGTTACCGCCGATGACACGCTCGCTTACCTCCGGGAGTTGCGGGCTCGCGGGTATGCGCCCAGCACCATCGAGCGACAGATAGCTGCGATCAAAAGCTTCCACAGGTTCCTCGTGCGCGAGGGCATCACCAAGAATTGCCCCACTGAGGCGATCCCGTTGCCCAAGGTCCCCCAGAAGCTGCCCGATGTCATCAGCATCGAGCAGGCCGACAAGCTGCTCTCACAACCATTCGCAGCCGACGCTCGTGGTCGGCGGGACCGCGCCATCCTCGAGGTCTTGTACGGCTGCGGGATTCGCGTCAGCGAGCTCGTCGGCATGGACATGCCCTCGATCGATCTCGCCGCAGGGTTCATGCGGGTTTTCGGCAAGAGCTCCAAAGAGCGGGATGTACCTCTGGGTGGTGCGGCCGCTCGGGCGCTGGAGGACTACCTGTCCTACGGGCGACTGCTGCTGCTTGGGAAGGCCGGGTCGTTCAGGGGCACCGATGCGGTGTTCCTCAATGTCCGAGGCGGCCGGATTTCTCGGCAGTCGGTCTTCGCGATCGTGAAGCGGTACGGCAGGGCAGCAGGGTTGGAGAGCCTGCACCCACACACACTTCGGCACTCTTACGCAACGCACATGCTTGGCGGAGGGGCGGACCTGAGGGTTCTGCAAGAGCTGCTCGGGCACGTGGACATCACCACGACCCAGGTCTACACACACGTCGACAGGAGGCACATCCGTGAGGAGTACCTGTCGACGCATCCGCGAGCGAGACCCTCGCGTCGCGAGTCGTCTTCCTCGCCGAGGGGGGCGGAAGCGTGAGGACGGGTAGTAGGAGGTTTCTTCGGCAGGCGCTGTTCTCCGCGACGACATGGGGGCTCGGGTTCGCTTGCGGAGTGGCTGTCGGCGGGTGGCTGACGGTGATCTCCGGTGCAGGGGCACCCGGGGTAGAAGCGCTCGACCTAGTCGACGACGTCTTAGTCCTGCCGGGCATCGCCGGCGCGGCCGTCTTCGTCCTGGTCATGGCGAGCCACGGAGTCATCCACCTCGTCAGGCGTCGGGGATTTGCTTCGCATGACCCAGACGAGGCCGACACCAATGCCCCAGGCTCCGATAGCGATCAGGTCGCCCGGTAGGTCGAGCGAGAAATCGAATCCTCTGTCAATCGAGCGCAGAGTATAGGCGACGATCGGTATGACGACCGCCGCCCATATCGGCAACCGCAGGCTGGGCCTGAGCAGACTCAACTAGCATCCACTTCTTCGGCTGCTTCGTCGGATCGCTTAGCACGCCTGCGCTTGATGACTGGACGCGCTACAAGCCAGACCAGCAGCAGGATGACGACTATCGGGCCGACTGCGCCCACTGCTACGATGAGCATATTGATCGTGCCGACGAAAGCTCTGACCGACTCGGTGAGCGCGGCCAGGAATCCCCAATCCTGACCGACCGGACGTACGACGGGCTTGGGACCGGTAAGCTCGATGGTCACCGTCGAGTGTGCAGCCTGGCGCTCAAGATAGGCGATCTGCGCCTGCATCGACTCGATCTCACCACGGACCCGCGAGAGTTCTTTCTCGACAGCGAGCATTTCGGTGACGTTCTTGGCCTTGGTCATGAAGTCGCGTAGTTGAGCCTCTGTCGCCTGCAGGTTCTTTAGGCGAGCACTCATGTCCACGTGCTCCTGGGTGACATCCGATTGACTCTCGACTTCGCGCAGTACATTGCCGATCCCAGCCATCTCTGCTAGGAAAGCCTCGAGGCCCTCGGCCGGGATGCGAACGGTGATGTATCCGGACAGCGGAATCTGCTCGAGTGCCATCATCTCCGAATAACGCCAAACGGGTTGATCTTCATCGGTGCTGACGTTGAGATCGATCACCACGCCTTTTTGCTTCTCGACCGCAGTTCTTATCGACTCGATAGCATCTTCGATCGATTCAACTCCAAGTCGCATGTCTACCCGTCTGATGATCAGGCGGTCCTCAGGCGGGATACCTGAGGCGTCAGGCCCGGCTCCCGACGGTGGCACGATGCCGATGGCAGCCTGATCCTCACCTGCGTATGGGTCGGCGGCAATCTTACCTTCAGGCGTGGCCCGTCCGTCGCCAGGTGGTTGAGGTTCCACCATGGGTGCGGACACGCCGCCGCCGGAAGGAGACTCTTGCGCCATATCGGCAGTCTGGTTGGCAGTGCACCCTGCTACCGATAACGCTAGCAAGACCAACAACATCGGCAACAGGACCTTCACAGCCCTAGATCCTTTCAGTGATGATCGCATGCCCGCCATGGTGGCTCCTCTCATTTCGAAACGAAAGTAGACTTCTCAATGCTAACGCCCTCTACTCGGCGAAACTGGAGAGAGGGCGTCGGACACTTAGCAGCGATATCTTTTGTGAGGGTTACTCGGACCTGTCTTCGAGCTTCTTCATAGCGCGGGCTGCGTATACGGCAAGGGCGATGCCCATACCTACAACGATGAAGAAGGCCCACCACATGGTGATCCACATGGTCCCCGGGATGTTCGCTCCAAAAAGAGCAGCAATCATTTAGACGTCACCTCCACACATGGGTTGTCATCCACCCCGATTGTACTCTCACGATTCGATGGCGGCAATACGCCCAGTCATCTTATTCAGACTATATCGCTGTCAAGGTCGACCTCGCTCTTCCGTTGTCTTTATGACGCGCAATCCTCTCATCGAGTTCTTGTCACTTGGGGTCTCTTAGTGTGAGCCAGGGGATGCCCGTGGGATTCGGTGGGAAACTGGTGGGATGATTTCCCATGAAAGTGTTGCAAAGTGGGATTCAGTGGTATACAGTTCAGTGCATGGGATCAGCCGAGGCGATTCTCGGCAGGGTAGTACAAGGCGGAAGAGGTGCAGGACAGCATGTTCTTAGGTGATCACCAGCATACGCTGGACTCCAAAGGACGAGTATCCCTGCCCGCGCGTTTCCGGATCGCGATGACAGGCAAGTTGGTCGTCGCAAAAGGTCTGGACAAGTGTCTCTACGTGTATCCCGCCGACGAGTATGTGCGCTTCGTATCCGATCTCATCGCACGAGAGGACTTCGAGCCAAGAGTGCGCAAGGTACGGAGATTCTTCACCGCCGGTGCTGTCGAGGTGGAACTCGATTCGGCTGGGCGCATCGGATTGCCTGCGAACCTGCGTGCGTGGGCGGGCCTTTCCAAGGACGTCGCAGTCACTGGGAACGGTAACAGGATCGAACTTTGGGACTCCGAGGTCTGGAGTCAGTACAGCGAAGGTGGCGAGAACATCGAGGATCTCGCCCAGGAGCTTGCCGACGCAGGCTTGCTCTGAGGACTTGACAATGGAATATCGGCACACCCCAGTTTTGCTGGCCGAGGTCACGCAGCAGTTATCGTTGCAACCCGGTTCGATCGTAGTCGATTGCACCTTAGGTGGAGCAGGACACGCGAAGCGGATAGCAGAGTTGATAGCTCCCACAGGAATCCTTGTGGGCATAGACCAGGACGAGGCAGCACTCAAAGCAGCAGAAGACGCACTCTGCCTCGGCCAGCAGGTAGTTCTACTCAAGGGGAACTTCGGCGAACTCGATCGTTTGCTCGTCGAAGCACAGATCCCCTGGGTCGACGGATTCCTCTTCGACCTGGGAGTATCCTCACCGCAGCTTGACATCGTTGAGCGCGGGTTCACTTATCAAGAGGATGCTCCACTGGATATGCGGATGGATCAGTGCGGGCCTGTCACAGCAGCGGAGATAGTCAATACGTACTCCGAATCACAGTTGGCCCGCATTATCCGGGATTACGGGGAAGAAAGGTGGGCTTTGCGAATCGCAGCATTCATAGTAGCCGCGCGAGCCCGCCGCCCCGTGACGACGACCGGAGAGTTAGTGGACGTGATAAAGGCGGCGATACCCGCTTCGGCACGTAGAGCAGGGGGTCACCCCGCGAAACGGACATTCCAGGCGCTTCGCATCGAAGTGAACTCCGAGCTCAAGGTGCTCGAAACCGCCTTGTCAGCCGCTTTGAAGTGGCTTTCGCCCAACGGAAGGATCGCGGTGATCAGCTACCACTCGCTTGAGGACAGGATAGTGAAACAGCTGTTCAGCGAGGGTGAAAGCGCATGTGAGTGCCCGCAAGGGCTCCCCATCTGCGCGTGTCAGAAGGTGCCGATACTCCGAGTCTTGACCAAGCGGCCGATAGTACCCGGCCAAGATGAGATCGAATCGAACCCGCGTGCGCGCTCAGCGCGGATGCGGGTGGCCCAGAAGTTGGCGGATCCTACGAGCGGCGAGAGCCGATAAGGGAAGGCCTTTAAGCGAGAGAGACCGGAGACGATGGGACTGGCTGCAAGACAACTAGCGAATGACAGGCCCAAAGCATCGCCGAAGCCTCGCTTGCGCGTTGTTTCCACCACGTCCTCACCGAAGCGTGCCACCGCTCTGCGGGTCGAAGCCGATAGACGCAATCGTGACCTGTTCCTGATCGTGTCGGCGTTCATGGTGGTCGTGGCGATCCTGGCCGCAGGACGGATCACGATCATGGCCAAAGCAGCCGAGGTGACTTTCGAGACCGCGAGTCTTTCGGCAGCTATCCGAGAGGAGCAGATCGAGACCGAGGCACTCGAGTTGCTCACAGCGAGCCTCGTATCGCCCTCGAGAATCGAGTCTATAGCCGTTGACTCCCTGAACATGATCCGCGCCGAGGAAACCAGTTTCTTCGCGATGCCGCTTCCGGATTGTCCCACTTACCTCGCTGGTCTCGAAAGCGTCGCTGACTCGAGTGATGCTGGGCGGGCACTCGCCTCGACTGACGAAGTCACGGGTGAAGGCACTGGTGCCAACGAAAAAGAGGGCGTCTCGGCACGGGTGTTGGGCTCGGTCATGGAACTCGCGGCAGGTGAAGCGCATGCCCTGCTCTTAGGCGATGTCGGACTGGTGTCGATGCAGTGAACCGGAACCTGATTTGAGGTCGGGAGGGATATTGGGACAGAAGCGAAAGAGGAAATCGGCCGATAGAGGCCGGTTTGTGTTTCTGTGGTGTGTGATATTGATTGCTTTGCTGATCATCTCGGGGCGGCTTGTGCAGCTACAAGTAGTAGATGCGGCGGCCTACGCGGAATTGGCCACAGAACAGCGGAGACGTGACGTCCCGCTACCTCCTCGCCGGGGAACCATATTCGACCGCGAAGGCGAGCCGCTGGCCGTCAGCGTCCAAGCCTTCAGCGTCTTCGCCGACCCGCGGGCGGTGGAGGATGCATCATCGACCGCAGAGGCGTTAGCCAGGGTGCTCGGCGGCGATCCAAGCGCTTATGGGGAGCGTTTGGTGAGGGACGGCGGCTTCGTATACATCGCCCGAAAGGTCGATGTGGAGCGAGTTGAAGCTCTACGTGAACTTGAGCTTGCGGGCGTGGGATTCCATCAAGACTCCCGCCGCGTGTATCCACTTGGGAACGTCGCCTGTCAGGTGCTCGGATTCGTCGGAGTCGACGACATCGGATTGGCCGGCCTTGAGAAGTACTACGACGAACTGCTGGCAGGTACTCCAGGCAGACTGATCGCGGAGCGGGATCCACGCGGCCGTCCGATACCTGGTGCCGTGGTCTCCGCCGAAGAGCCTATAGACGGCGAGGATGTCACGCTTACAATAGACCGGGACATACAACACCAAGCGCAGTTGGCCCTTGGGCAGGCCGTCGATAAGTGGAACGCAAAGGGCGGCAACGTCATCGTGATGGATCCGGACACGGGGGCGATCCTGGCGATGGCTTCGTATCCCTTCTTCGACCCCAACGCATTTTCGTCAGCCGATCAGACTGCTTTCCGGAATCGCGCCATCACCGATGCTTACGAACCAGGTTCCACTCTCAAGTCCCTTACAACAGCGGCGGTCCTCGAAGCTGGGATATTCAATCCAGGCAGCATGTTCGATCTGCCTCCGACGATCCAGGTCGGTGGAAGAACCATCGGAGAGGCAAGACCACGAGGGTTCATCCGGGCGAGCCTGACCGAGATACATGCCAAATCCAGCAACGTGGGAACGGTGATGATGGGTACGAAACTCGGGCCGGATGCTCTATACGAGCACATGCTCGGTTTTGGCCTGACCAAGTCCACGGGAATCGATTTCTCTGGGGAGGCGGTTGGTTTTCTTCCACGCGTAAGCGACTGGTCTGTCTCCACCTTGGGAACAGTGTCTTTTGGTCAGGGCATCTCGGTGACGCCGCTGCAGATAGCACGCGCCTTCTCGGCGATCGCAAGTGATGGCAGGTTGCCGAATCCGCACTTCAGGGTCGATGCGAAGAGTGCCGCGGCAAAGCGGCAGGTTGCGATCAGTGAAGAGACGGCCGCTACGATGCGCCATGTGATGGCCTCCGTGGTGACTTCGGGAACTGGGAGTTTGGCTGCGGTGCCGGGATATGCTGTCGCGGGAAAGACTGGAACCGCCCAAAAGGTCAAAGTCGATGGCGGAGGATACGACAAGGGCAAGTACGTCGCATCGTTCGGGGGCTTTTTGCCGGTGAATGATCCGCAGTTGGTGATCCTCGTCAATATCGACGAGCCCACAGGGGCGATCTTCGGGGGCACGGTCGCGGCCCCTGCCTTCGCCCAGATTGCGCGCTTTGCCGTGTCGCATCTGCGCATACCCCCCAGCGGGACAACGTCGGATGACGTTACGGCTACAATCCCGCCGAACGAGTGAAACGGAGCCCCCTCAAGTGTTAACATCTGTCGATTGTCGATTCGAATGTGAGAGCAGATGCCGGTTTACGATCTAATGAGTCTGTTGCCCGAAGAAGTCGTCCTTGATGGCGGATCCGTCAAGGTCGAGGGCCTAGCTTACGATTCGCGCAAGGTTTCTCCTGCCGACGCCTTCTTCTGCATTCCGGGCCTTCGGTCCGACGGACATGATTTCGCGCGCGAGGCAGTATCACGCGGAGCGAGCGCGCTGGTCGTCGCCCGGCCGCTTGCCGATCTCGCAGAAATCCCGCAGATCGTGGTTGCGGATGCAAGGAGGGCGCTGGCGAGTGCCGCTGCTGCCTTCTACGGTGCGCCTAGCCGAGGACTCCGTATCGTCGGCGTTACAGGCACAAACGGCAAGACAACCACCACTTACCTCGTGGAATCCATCCTCAGGCACTCCGGGTTGGCGACCGGCCTGATCGGAACCGTCGAGACCCGGATCCGCGAGACCGCCATACCCGCCGAAAGGACGACGCCGGAGTCACTGGATCTTCAGCGACTACTGGCGCAGATGTCCGCCGAAGGGGTTGAATCCGTGGCCATGGAGGTCTCTTCGCACGCCATCGACCTCGGCCGGGTCGATGCAGTGAACTTTGCTGTTGCCGCATTCACCAATCTAACCCAAGATCACCTCGACTATCACGGTTCGATGGAGGCTTATGGCGCTGCTAAACTGCGCCTCTTCACAGAGCTGGATGTGGCGAGTCGAGTGATCAACATCGACGATCCCGTTGGGGCCTCGTTCGCCGCAGCGGTAGATGAACCGCTGACCGTCGGCACTTCGGCGAACGCGACTATCCGCGCCACCGAGGTCGAACTCTTGCCCGACGCATCGCGATTCGTGCTCACAACCCCCTCGGGCGAGACTGCGGTCAGCCTACCAGTCGCCGGCTCATACAACGTGAGCAACGCTCTTGTTGCCGCCGGATGCGCATATGCGCTTGGGATCCCGCTTGCGGACATCGCAACAGGGCTAGCGTGCGCGGCTCAGGTTCCGGGTCGCCTTGAGAGGGTGTCGGCGGGGCAGGATTTCTCAGTGTTCGTCGATTACGCACACACCCCCGATAGCCTCAGGCAGGTGCTGGAGGCGATCAAGCGCGTTACTCCAGGTCGGGTGATCGCGGTCTTCGGGTGCGGCGGCGATCGCGATCCCGCCAAACGCCCGCTGATGGGTGAGGCGGCTTCGGTTGTCGCAGATCACGCGATCATCACGAGTGACAACCCGCGGACAGAGGACCCCGATGCGATAATCGCCCAGATCCTGCCCGGCATGTCGGCCGGTGGTGCCACCTATCAGGTCGAGGTGGACAGGCGCAGGGCCATCGCTTCGGCCCTGGCCATGGCTCATCCTTCCGATTCGGTCCTGATCGCAGGCAAGGGACACGAGGATTACCAGATATTCGCCGATAAGACCGTGCACTTCGATGACCGCGAGGTTGCCCTTGAGGAGTTGAGAGCCCGATGCTGACGCTGCCTGCAGGACTACTTGCCGAGGTAACCGCAGGTGAAATCCTCATCGGCAATCCTGATGTGATGGCCAATGGCCTACAGATCGATTCCAGGCTGGTCGAGCCGGGCAATATCTTCGTTGCATTCGCGGGAGAGAAGGTCGATGGTCACCGATACCTGGAGGAGGCCATTTCGGCAGGTGCGCGAGTACTCCTCGTGACCGAAGGGTCCGAGCAACTCGGTCCGGCGATCGAGGCCGCACGGCTGCGGGGAACCACGGTTGTGAGAGTGGCTGATGCACTGGGTGCAGTCCAGACGCTCGCTCGTCACCATCGAGCGAGGTTGTTCTGCCCTGTGATCGGCGTGACTGGGTCCTCGGGCAAGACCACCACCAAGGACTTCATCTACAGCGTGATCTCGCAGCGTGCCAAGGTGGTGGCGACTCAGGGGAACCGCAACAACGAACTGGGCGTTCCGCTGACTCTGTTCGAGGCTGGCGCGGACACAGATGCCGTGGTGCTGGAGATGGCGATGAGGGGTGAAGGGCAGATTTCGACACTTGCCTCGATCGCCAGGCCCACCGCGGGCCTGATAACAAATATCGGGACGTCCCACATCGAGATTCTCGGCAGTCAAGATGCGATCGCCAGCGCCAAAGCAGAGCTGGTAGCCTCGATAGGATCCGAGGGTACTGTCTTTTTGAACGGCGATGACGCATACGCCGACCTGATTGCTTCTGGTACCACTGCTTCTGTGATCCGCTATGGCCTGGGTGCTGCCAACCAGGTGCGCGCGGAGAACGTCGTTGTCGACGATGAGAGCCGCCCGACCTTTGACCTTGTTATGGCGGATATCAGAGAGCGGGTCTATCTAGGACTTCCGGGACGTCACAACGTGTACAATGCGCTGGCGGCTGCCGCGGTCGGGGGATACATGGGCATTCCCGCCCCAGACATCGTCACAGGACTTCAAGGCGCAACCATCACCGAGATGCGCATGCAGGCCTTTATGACAGCAAGCGGCATACACGTCATCAACGATGCCTACAACGCCAACCCCTCGTCCATGCGGGCTGCGATTGAGACCCTCTCGGCGATGAGTGCGGCCGTAAGGCGTATAGCCGTACTTGGTGATATGGCCGAACTCGGCTCTCTCACGGAGCTTGCCCACTTCAGGATCGGTGAGGCCATCGAGGAGCTTGATATCGATCTGCTGATCACCGTCGGGCCACGAGCTCTAAGGATCGCCGATGGTGCCAGAGCTGCAGGTATGGAGGGTTCTGCGGTATTCGCTTTCGATGACATCGGTGCGGCGACGGCCAAAGTCCTGGAATGTGCTTCCCCCGGCGACGCAGTTCTGGTGAAGGCGTCACGCGTGATCGGGCTGGAGAGGGTCGTCGATGCGATCGTGAGCCCCGAATGATCAACATCGCGCAATATCCCACATACCAGGTCCTGATCGCGGTCGTACTGGCCCTGGTGCTCTGCGTGGTGTTCTTTCCGCTGTGGATCAAAGTACTGCGCTATCGCAACATCGGACAGCAGATCCGCGCAGACGGACCTCAGGGCCACCTGGTCAAACAGGGTACGCCAACGATGGGTGGGGTGCTGATCATCATCGTCGTCTTCGCCGTGTACGTAGCGATGGGCGACTTCGGTCGACTCTCTTTCCTGGCGCTTGCTGCGATGATCGGTTGCGGGCTGCTGGGCTTCTTCGATGACTGGGCCAAAGTGGCCAAGGAGCGATCTTTGGGGCTGTCTCCTCGTATGAAGATCGCTGGCCAGGCACTCATCGCCCTGATGTTCGCGTTGGCGGCGGTGAACTGGGGTAGCATCTCGTCGCGAGTCGCCTTACCGCTGTTAGACGCTTCGGTAGACCTGGGCGTCTACACATCGGTGTTCGACTTCGGGAATTTCGGCATCATCGTACCGTGGTTATACATCGGACTTGTCTTCCTGATGATGATTGCCACGAGCAACACAGTGAATCTAACTGATGGTCTCGACGGCTTGGCTGCCGGGACGATCACGATTGTGATGATGGCGTATGCTGGGATTGCGTTTCGGCAGGATCGTCTCGACATCGCCCTGTTGGCTGCTGCTGTGGCAGGGGCTTGCGTAGGGTTCTTGTGGTACAACAGCCATCCGGCAGACATCTTCATGGGCGATACCGGGTCCCTCGGCATCGGAGCGGGCATCGCAGCACTAGCGGTCATTACCAAGACCGAGTTGCTACTGGTGCTGATCGGTGGGATATACGTGATCCAGGGCTTGTCGGTGATCCTTCAGGTAGCCTCGTTCAAGCTGACGGGCAAACGTATCTTCAAGATGGCCCCGATCCATCATCACTTCGAGATGTTGGGCTGGTCAGAGACGAAGGTCATGGTGCGATTCTGGGTCGTGACCGGAATCTTGGCTGGCGCAGGATTCGCTCTGTACTTTGTTGGCTCGGTCAAGGGATAGTGATGCAACCGCTACCGCGAAACGTAGCAGTTCTGGGAGCCGGGGCATCAGGACTCGCGGTCGTCGATTACCTGGTCAGACACCGGGCCACGGGCCATCCTTCCCACATCGCCCTCTATGATTCGGCAACCTCCGAGAAGCTTGCACAGGTAGCCCTAGCTCTTCGGCAGGTATCGGTCGACTTCTACCCCGGAGCTGACTCCCTGACTGCTCCCGCAGACCTGTGCATCGCGAGCCCGGGCATTCCGCCAGCGTCCCCGCTGTTCCGCTCGGCACTTTCGCAATCGACGCGACTCGTAAGCGAGATCGAGTTCGCATTCGAGCGGTCGACCTCGACATGGGTCGGAGTGACCGGCACCAACGGCAAGACCACCGTCACGAGCCTCATCACTCATCTGCTTCGAGAGGGCGGGCTAATCGCCGAGGCAGTCGGCAATATCGGCGATCCCGCAATCGCTGCCATCGATCGGGTAGGAAGCGAGACCATCCTCGTCGCCGAGGTGTCCTCCTTCCAGCTCGCTTCCACGGAGAACTTCCGCCCGAAGGTCGCGGTCTTGCTCAACATCACCGAGGACCACATCGACTGGCATGGGTCGTTCGAGTCTTATGCCCGCGACAAGGCGAAGTTGTTGGCCAATCTGGCAGATGACGACGTGGCCATCATCGATATCGATGATTCCGGGTCAGCAGTCTATGCCAACGCTGTCGAAGCCACAGGGGTTCGCGTGATACGGGTCTCCAGACGCTGCCTGCCTAGCGGTGGAGCCGGGCTCACTCCAGGCTCGGAGTTGGCGATTACCTGCGGACCCGAGATACGCGCCCTGCTTTCCAGTGCCGACCTTAGGATCAAGGGCCCCCACAACATCAACAACGCCCTTGCCGCAGCCGCTGCGGCGTCCGTGCTCGGCGTCGACCTCGAGGCGATCCGAAGGGGCCTTAGAAGCTTCACCCCGGTCGCTCACAGGCTTCAGACAGTGCTCACCGTGAATGGCGTCGAGTACGTCAACGACTCGAAGGCAACCAATCCGGCATCCGTGGTGGTCGCCATCGAGGCGTTCGCCCACAACCGGATCGTGCTCCTGCTAGGCGGGAGGAACAAGGGCTCTGAGTTCCGCTCGCTTGCGTCGGCCCTTTCGGCGGGGGATATCCGCGTCATAGCTTTCGGCGAAGCTGCCGAGGAGATCGCGCAGCACATGCGCTCCGAAGACGTGCCCTGCGACGTCGTGGCGGGGCTTGTCGATGCGGTTGATGTCGCCGCGCGCATCGCGAGGGTCGGCGATGTTGTCTTGCTCTCGCCAGGCTGCGCATCTTTCGATGAGTTCGATGGATTTGCCCATCGAGGCGAGGTATTCATGCAACATGTTCGGAAGATCGGGACCCTATCGTGAGCGCACGCGAGGGGTTCTGTGGCGGCAGTCTGGCGAGATATCTGTTGCTCGGCTCGACGCTGTATCTTCTTGTGTTGGGGATATTGATGGTCTATTCGGCATCCTCGGTGGCGGATTACCTTCGATTCGAGGACAGCTTCTATCACTTGAAGCGACATGTTGCGTTCGCTTTCGTCGGGTTGCTCATGATGTACGCTGCATCCAAAGTCGACTACCGTGTCCTTCGCAAAGCCGCCTGGCCCTTCCTTGGCGTATGCATCGCTGCGCTGGTCGCAGTATTGGCGATGGGCTCGATGCGTTGGGGGGCTACACGCTGGCTGGATCTCGGGTTCATCACGGTGCAGCCGTCCGAGTACGCGAAGCTGGCCTGTTTGCTCGTCGCAGCGTTGTCTCTTTCGCAATGGCGTGCCGGGGTGATCACGGCTAGACAACTCACCATTCGGCTCGGTGGGGCTTTTGCAGCGGTTGCGTCACTCGTACTCTTCCAGCCTGACATGGGCACAACCGTCATGATCGTGTCCACGCTCTATTTCGTGCTGGTGCTCGGCAAGGTCAAGGCCTCCCTCTTGGCGGTGGGTACCGCAGCTGGAGTTGGTGCAGCGGGCTTACTGATGTTCGTTGCCTCCTACCGAGAAGACCGCGTGTTGGCCTTCCTTGATCCGTGGGCCGATCCGCTCGGCTCCGGATATCAGGCCATCCAGTCGATGCTTGCCTTTGGATCCGGTGGGATCACGGGTATGGGCGTGGGTATGTCGCGGCAGAAGTTCTCGTTTTTGCCAGCCGCACATACCGACTTCGTGTTCTCCATCGTCGGCGAAGAGCTGGGACTGCTCGGTTCACTCTCTGTTGTGCTAGCTTTCAGCGTGTTCACCTACGCTGGGCTTAAGATCGCCTTCGCTTGCAAGGACACCTTCGGCCGGTTGGTAGCCGGAGGTATGACCGCAACCATAGTGCTACAAGCGATAGTGAACATGGCGATGGTGATCGGTCTGATCCCAATCACCGGCAAGCCATTGCCCCTGGTCAGCTATGGAGGGACTGCGATTACCTTGACCCTCTTATCTATCGGTGTGATTCTGTCTGTGTCGTCGTTCGGCGCAAGGAGTCAGCGTTTGAGCGCTGCGCGCCCACGTAGCAAGGAGCAAACCCGTGCGAGTCTGGATGAGCGGCGGAGGAACAGCGGGTCACATCTACCCCGCGTTAGCACTCGCGCAGCAGCTGTTAGAAAGCGCGCATGACGAGGTCATATACTTTGGGACAAGCCGAGGACCCGAGGCGGATCTGGTCTCCAAGGCTGGGATTCCTTTCATAGCCCTGCCAGCTAGAGGTTTCGTCCGCAACAGGCCATGGACACTCATCTCGGCGATGCTGGTGTTGACAGCATCGGTCGTCAGTGCCTTATCGATGATGTGGAGGCAACGACCCGATGTCGTCGTGGTCTTCGGAGGGTATGTGTGCATCCCCGTAGGCATCGCAGCGATCCTAACTCGTACGCCACTGGTCATCCATGAGCAGAACTCAGTAGCCGGACTGGCCAATCGCATTCTCGGACGCTATGCGCAAGCCGTTGCGTTGACGTATCCGGAGTCGTCTGTCGGGTTCGAGGGATCCAAGAAGGTGGTGGTGACGGGAAACCCCGTGCGCCCAGCGGTGAGGAATGCGGATCCCGTGGCGGGAAGGATGGCGCTCGGAATCCCCCCTGAGGCACTCGTGCTGGTGGTTTTCGGCGGGTCGCGTGGAGCGCGCCGAATCAACCAAGTTCTAGTCGAAACGCACGCGGAGCTTCTCAAGATCGATGGCCTGCACATCGTGCACATCACCGGGGTACACGAATACCCCAGCGTCCTGGCTGCTGCCGCAGACGAGGGCCCCGTGCCGGAGCGGTATCATCTACTTGGATATGTTGACGATATGGGATCAGTGCTTGCTGCCGCAGATTTGATCGTGGCGCGTGCGGGTGCTACCTCTATCGCTGAGATAACGGTACTTCGCAAGCCTGCGGTCTACGTACCGTATCCACATGCCACCGATGATCATCAGTCCAAGAATGCGGCTTCATTGGCCGAAGCGGGCGCAGCGGTCGTCATACCGGATGACCAGCTCAAACCCGCGGTCTTCATCGAGATGGTGACGGCTTTGCTCGTCGACAGCGTGACGCGTGATAACATAGCCGCCGCACTTTCTGGGCTGGCGATCCCCGATGCAGCTGAGCGTCTCGCCGAACTGACGCGACAAGTACACAACGACTGACAGGCCACTATATATGTACCTGAGAGACGGAGATTCATTGAACCCGACACCAACCCCGCTGAAAGCTCATTTCATCGGCATCGGAGGCTCAGGCATGAGCGGGATTGCCTGTATCATGCACGAGAGAGGACACCGTGTCACCGGCTCGGATCTGAAGGAGTCCCGGTTCACAAGAGTACTGACAGAAGCCGGCGTCCCTGTAACCATAGGACATGACGCTGCTTGTGTGGGCGATGCACAAGTGGTTGTAGTCTCGACGGCTGTAAGTGAGCGAAACCCAGAACTGGTCGAGGCGAAGGAGCGCGGGATCGAAATCTGGCAACGGGCGAAGATGCTTGCGTGGCTCGCTGGAGACTCGATCACCGTAGCTGTAGCAGGAACCCATGGGAAGACCTCGACCAGCGCCATGGTTGCCACCATGCTTGAAGGTTCAGGGGCGAGCCCGACATTCGTTGTCGGTGGTGAGGTTGTGAAGTTCGGTAGAAACGCAATGAACGGTGTCGGGCCGCACTATGTCGTTGAGGCCGACGAATCGGATGGCTCGTTCATGCACCTCTCTCCCTCAGTGGCTCTCGTGACGAATGTAGAGGCCGATCATCTCGATCACTACGGCTCCCTTGAAGCGGTCGAGAGGACTTTCGTCGATTTCCTGTCGCGCGTGCCGTCATCCGGCGCCATCATCGCGTGTGCCGATGACCATCGATTGTTGGAGCTAGCAAGCAGAGCAGATGCCAGTATCCTAACCTATGGATTCGCCGTCGATGCCGCAGTCAGATGCCACTCCCTGACCCCCCAGGGGATGGGATTCCAGTTCGTGATCGACTTTCCGGATGGCAGCCGACAGGAGATGTTCCTTCCAGTACCCGGTGAACACATGGTCCAGAACGCCACCGGGGCGCTCGCGGTTGCTTATCATCTGGCTATCGACGTGGAGGCAGCGGCAAGAGCGGTCGAGACCTACAGGGGGGTCAAGCGTCGCTTCGATTGCATCGGCCACTCCAACGACATCACGATCTACGATGACTACGCCCATCATCCTACCGAGGTCAAAGCGACGCTCAAGGCTGCCCGTGATTGCGGATTCAATCGGATATGCGCTGTCTTCCAGCCACACCGATACACGCGAACAGAGGCATTCGCCGAGGAGTTCGGGGACGCCTTCGGTGATGCGGACCACTTGATCCTGATGGACGTGTACAGCGCTGGTGAACCGCCGATCCCCGGGATCTCAGGCAAGACGGTTGTGGACTCGGTGTTGGAGGCCTATCCCCGGCACAAAGTTACCTATCTGCCGCACAGAACAGACATACCCATATATCTGGCGAATAGACTGCGCCCGGGTGATGTACTGATGACCATGGGCGCCGGTGATGTCTCAGGGATAGGAATGGATGTGCTCCGGGTGCTTGAAGAGCGGGGAGCCTTGCAGTGTCGGTAGCGAAGGCGTTTTCGCAGCTGAGCAAGCAGCTTACCGGCGTGGTGAAGCGCGATGAGCCACTTGCTCGATATACGACTTACCGGATCGGTGGACCAGCGGATATGTTGATCATTGCTGACACTCTCGCCGACTTGAGGGCTGCAACCGGAATCCTAGACGTTTCACAGATCGAGTGGACGGTTCTAGGGAAGGGGAGCAACATATTGGCGGCCGACGCAGGATATCGTGGAGCAGTGATCATACTTGGCCGTGATTTTCGCAAGCACTTTGTCCGTGAGGGACAATTGATCACCGGTGCCGGTGCGATTTTGGCACACGTTGTTCAGGATGCCTACGCCGCAGGTTTATCCGGACTTGAGTTCGCAGTGGGAATTCCAGGTACTGTTGGCGGAGCCCTCGCGATGAATGCAGGGACCGCTGACGACTGGATCGGGTCGGTGGTAAGCACGATGACAGTTCTCCAGCCAGGAGGGGAGCTTGTCGGTATGAGAGGACATGAGATCGCTTGGGGTTATCGTACAGTCGGCATGCCCGTTGGAGGCATAACTGTCGAGTGTAGCCTAAGGGTTGAGGAAGGGGATGTGCTGTCGATCCGCCGAAGGATGGATAGCGCACTAACCCGCAGGAAACGCACGCAGCCGATAGGCCTCCCCTGCGCAGGCAGTGTTTTCAGGAACCCGGAGGGCGACTCCGCAGGTCGGCTCATCGAGAGCGTCGGTCTCAAAGGGGCCAGGTCAGGGCAGGCTAGCATCTCTGAAGTGCATGCCAATTTCATTGTCAATCACGGTGGGGCTACAGCAAAGGACGTGCTGCGCTTGTTGCACGATGCGCGCGATACCGTGTTGGATCGACATGGTGTCGAGCTCAAGCCGGAGATCAAGTTCTTGGGATCGTTCCAGTGAAACGACGCAGAACAGTCATATCCAGTCATATTCCGAGAAGGACCGGGGCGAGTAAATCTCAGCCTAGAGTCAAGCATGAGACTTTACGCGGCGGTAGATCCGGAGGGCCTGCTAGAACCAACGCCCACAACCGTTCGACCCTGTCCTCGCGCAAACGAATCGCAAGAGAGCAGCGGCAGCATGCCCGAACGCGTCGGCAGCTATTGATGATATGTGCGATCGCCTTAGCCCTTGTCCTTGTGCTCTCCTCGATAGTTGCTATTGTGCGTTCTGACATTTTCAAAATCCAATCCGTCGATGTTGTTGGGAACAGCCGTCTCACAGAGCAGCAGGTAATCGACATGGCCAAACTTCCTGAGAATGAGACGTTGCTTAGAGTCGCCGTCGCCGACATCGAGGCGAGGATCGAGAAAGGCCCCTGGGTTGCTTCGGCAGATGTTTCCAGGCGCCTTCCGGCGACGCTGAGGATCAGCATCACCGAAAGAGTTCCGGTAGCGATCCTTGATACTGGTGAAGAGTTGTATACCATCGACAGGCTCGGGAACGTTCTCGAACAACAGGTATCCACAGGAACGGCCCCGGCTTTGGTTATCCGTGATATACAGGATATCGTGCCGGTGGTTGGAAGTCGTCCGGACAGTGAGGCGTTGGAGAATGCCCTGCGGGTTTACGGAGCACTCGACCAGCAGATGCTGGGCATCACTAGAGCTATTTCGGCACCTACTGTGGATGAGACAGCGATCATCACAGAGGATGGGGTAGAGATATTCGTCGGAGCCGCAGAGAGCATGCCCGAGAAACAACAGATCGCCTTCGCGATACTTCAAGAGAGGGCGGGGAAGGTCGTCTATATCAATGTAAGGTCGATAGAGCGCCCAACCTGGAGAGCCCTCGAATAGGAGATCAACTGCAGGTCAGAAGCACCGCCTGCCACCCCCGGACGAAATCGGTGCGGATCGGGCGAACAAAGATTTGACAAGGTCTTGCATGTTGCATAACCTTTATGCAAAGATAGACTGTTATGTATGTAGTGTAACCTTCAACTTGACCTTTACTGTATCCGAACGAAAGGGTCTGGAGGGGAAATGATTGACACGGGTGCCAATTATCTAGCCGTCATCAAGGTCGCCGGAATAGGCGGCGGCGGCACAAATGCGGTGAACCGCATGGTCGAGGCGGGCGTGAAGGGCGTTGAATTCATCGCCATCAACACAGATGCCCAGGCTTTGCTGATGTCTGATGCGGACTACAAGGTCCACATAGGCGTCGGACTAACCAAAGGACTCGGCGCTGGTGCGGATCCCGATGTCGGGTATCAGGCCGCAGAAGAGAATCGCGCTGAGATCAAAGAAGCGCTCCAGGGTGCCGACATGGTTTTCGTCACCGCTGGCCAGGGCGGTGGTACCGGAACCGGTGCTGCCCCCATAATCGCCCAGATCGCCAAAGAAGAGATCGGCGCCCTGACTGTCGGTGTCGTAACTCGTCCTTTCGCCTTCGAGGGGCGCAAGCGTGCACTTCAGGCGGAAGAAGGAATCAAACGCCTCCGGGATGTCGTCGATACTCTCATAGTCATCCCAAACGACCGCTTGCTCCAGGTCGCCGAGAAGAAGACGTCCATCCTTGATGCTTTCAGAGTCGCAGATGACATACTGCGGCAGGGAACTCAGGGAATCACTGATCTCATCACCGTACCGGGTCTAATCAACCTGGACTTCGCCGACGTACGCACCATCATGCAGGATGCGGGTAGCGCGCTGATGGGAATCGGCATCTCCGCGGGCGACAACAGAGCCCATGACGCAGCTAAGGCCGCGATATCCAGCCCGCTACTCGAGAGCAGCATTGAAGGCGCACAGGGCGTTTTGCTGTCTATCGCTGGTGGCAGCGACCTTGGTCTGTTTGAAGTCAACGAAGCTGCCGAAGCGGTAGCACAGGCCGCGCATCCCGACGCAAACATCATCTTCGGCGCCATGATCGATGACTCGATGATGGATCAGATCCGAGTGACCGTCATTGCAACCGGATTCGAGGGGCGCAGAAGGCAAGAGGCGATGCAGTTCACTGCCGAAGAGGGCGTTGCGTCGCTTCCAACCTACGAGCCGATGACCACAGCCGAGGACGATCTCGACATACCAGCGTTTCTGAAGAAGCGGACCTACTGAGCACCACCGCTCCATGAATCGGAGCGTGAGAGTTTGAAGCCGGGTTCATCGAGGTAGACCCTCGCTGGACCCGGCTTCGGCGTTCTTAGGGTGTCTGAGGGGGTAACGGAGGTGCTGGAGGTGCTGGAGGTGCAGGTGGCGCAGGAGGCGCAGGAGGTGCAGGAGGCGCTGGAGGTGCTGGAGGTGCAGGTGGGCTGGGAGTGAATGCGGTTGGAGATGTCGCCACCGCAGGGGTCGTGCCGTAGGCTGCGCGGGCCCACTGTCCGAACACGTGCCCAGCCATGATGTAGGACAGGAAAAAGACCCAGAACATCAGGACGGAGCCCACGATCAAGAACGTGAGGAAGCTCGCGAGGATGCTCGCTACAAAATAGATCAGCAAGCTGAGACCCCAGGCTTTGAAGTAGCCGGTTCCCGATCGAATGCGGCCCATGATCTCGCCGATGGCGAACATCGATCCAAAGTTGCCGGTCATAGCGAAATTGACCACGGCCGCTGAATAAATCACCGACACCGCCAGCATCCAGGTGACAGAGAGGACACTAAGGAGGCAGATAGTGGCATAACTGGCACCCAACGCTGCGGAATCGCCGACCATCCCGGCGCCCGCCACGATGACCGTCTGGATGCCCAAAAGTATCAATGCGGGCAGGTTGTAGATGAACAGGCCGATCATCACCAGCAGCCCCTGTACCCATTTCTGCCCGAAATCGTTCCATACGGGAAGTTCTTCGTTGCCCTCGGCAACAGACCGGATGTATGCCAGCATTGCTCCGAGCTGCGCGGGTATCAGTGGGAATAGCAGACCCCAAAGGCCTCCTAACCCGACTTTGACCAGCCACTCTCGATCCTCAAAGGGCGCGGACAGGGCTCTTGAAAGATTCATCACATCCCCCTTCCCAAATCTTGAGTCCCGCTATCGGAAACTCGCTACCTTGTATTCTATCCTGAATCAGGCTCGCTAATCATGAAAACATCAGAGTGAACACAAGCTCCAGTATCATGCGGGGTAACCAGCATCCAATCGCTCGGAAAATGGAGGGTAGACCGATGGCACCGCCTTCACCTCGCCTGGACAGACGCGAGCAATCTGATGGGATTGTGATCCATACCGATGAGGACCTGTACGAACACTCGCGGATCAGGGTTGCATTCTCTGAGCGCACAGGTGGAGTCAGTCGATCACCTTGGCAATCGCTGAACCTCGCTACCCACGTTGGCGATGAAGAACCACACGTTGCTGTGAATCGCGCCAGGCTTCTCTCGGCGGTAGGAGTTGAACCTCAGGCCGTCGATCTGGTGATGGCCGGGCAGGTGCATGGCGACTCGATTGCGACTATAGATCAGGATGCGTTCAGCAGCGGCGAGGCCGATTATGGTGAACCGTTCGTCGCACCAGCCACGGATGCACTTCTGACCCAACACCGTGATGTCGCCCTGCTCATGCTGTATGCGGATTGTGTTCCCATAATCCTCGTCGCGGAGGCTCCGACTCCATCCATCTGCGTCGTGCATGCTGGCTGGCGAGGGGTCCTGGGCCTTCTTCCCGAGAAGGCCGCCAGGGGTTTGATCGATCGAGCGGGATGCTTACCCCAAGATGTCTCGGTCTACATCGGTGCGCATATCGGCAGTTGTTGTTTCCGCGTCGCCGAAGAGCTGTCGTTGGCCTTCGCCGCCAAATTCGGCGACTCCGTTGTTGTAGGATCCAGCGTCGACCTTCACGCTGCCGTCGAAATCGGTTTGGCGCGTGCTGGAATACCCTCTGAACGCATTACCAGCCTGCGGACTTGCACGGTTCACAACTCCGATCGTTTCTTCTCGTATCGTGCGGATGGACTCACCGGTCGACACGGGGCGCTAGCCTTGATCGATTGAAATCGATTCTCCTTGCCTGTTGGCGCACGACCGCCGCAAGAAATCGCCACAAGTAGTGACTGATGGTGGTCTCGGAATCTAGCTATCTGCTGTTATAATCAAGCGTGGAAGCAGTCGTATTCGTCATATTAAGGAGTGCGCGAATATGCGCGAAGAATTCAGGAATGAACTGAGAGACCTAAGGGCAGAGGTCGTCGAGATATCCCACGACGTCACGGAGGTTACCAGACTCGCCGTACGTTCCCTCGTCGACGGTGATGTCGATGCAGCCCAGCTTGTAATCGATGGCGACTCTGACTTCGATCGCCGATGCCTCGGGGTCGAGGAGCACGCTATCGAGATCATAGCGACCCAGTTCCCGGTGGCCCGGGATCTCAGGTTGCTGTATTCGCTGACCTACATCTCGCTGCATCTTGAGCGCATGGCGGACCTGTCGGTCAACATCGCTCGTGCCACCAAGCGAACTGCTGGACGTCGTGGGCCCCAGACTCTCTACGACCTGATCCAGGCACAGGGTAATCTCGTTTATCGCGTACTCGAAGCGATGAGCGAGGCCCTGAAAAACAGCGACCTGGAGCTTGCCAGAAAACTGGAAGACCTCGACGAGCCGATTGACCATCTCTACAAGCAGTTCTTCAGAGAGCTTGGCAGATTGGACGAGGACGAGGATATCGAGTGGGCATCTTCGATGGTCTTGGCGGCACGCTATCTTGAGCGCATCGCTGACAATGCAGTCGACATCGGAGAGCGAATCGCATACCTGGTCACTGGTGAGTTCGATGGTTCCTGCACGCCGAACGAGGAGCAATAGAACCTTCTTTGGGCGCGATTGCTGAGCGATACGAGTGGATTTGCAGACAGGTTGCCGAAGCCGCTGACCATGTCGGCCGGGATGCCTGTGACATCACCGTGGTCGCCGTAACCAAGAACGTCGGCGTACCGGAGATTCAGCAAGCTCTGGCAGCCGGCATCCTAGATCTGGGAGAGAACAGGGTCCAGGAATTCTCGGGAAAGCAGGCGATGTTCCCGGAAGCCAGGTGGCATTTCATCGGCACTTTGCAGACGAACAAGGCCAAGCATGTGGTCGGGAAGGCGCACCTGATTCACTCGGTCGATTCACTCAGGCTACTCGAAACCATCGATTCGAGGGCTGCGGATGTCGACGTCAGGCAGCCGGTCCTGTTGCAGGTCAACGTCGCCGGCGAGGCCACGAAGCATGGATTTGCGCCGTGCGACCTCGCAGATGTTTTGCTCGAAGCCGACAAGATGGACAACATCGTGGTGAAGGGCTTGATGACGATGGCCCCGTTCGGCTCCCCCGAGGATCAGCGCTGGGTCTTCCAGGAGTTGCGAGAAGTGCGGGATAACCTGTGCGTCAAGCCCCACAATGGGGTAGAGTTAGATGAACTTTCAATGGGTATGACCAACGACTATCGTGTTGCGGTCGAAGAAGGGTCTACCATTGTTCGTATCGGTCGGGCCATCTTCGGCAGATAGCCGAAGGCTCCCAGGCGGAGGAGTGATCGTGGGTCTTTGGAATAGAATCAAGGCGCGTCTTGGTTTCGGTGATTACGACTACTACGACGATTATGACGACGAAGATGACGACGGAATCCGCGACGAGGACGATGCGGAACCTGAAGAGCAGTGGAGCTCACGGGCCACCGAGCGCTCGAGTTCGGTCCGCCGAATCGAGCGGCAGCCCGAGGCCGACTATTCGCGCGATTGGTCAAGGGAGCCCCAGAGACTGCGTGCTGTCCCATCGGCTTCTGAGGTCAGCAGCATATCTCCGCAGCTCAAGATGCATATAGTGGAGCCCAAGGGCTTCAACGAGGCACAGAGCATCGCAGACAAGTTCAAACAAGGCACTCCGGTCATCATCAACATGACAAGCACGTCTCCGGAGCTAGCTAAGCGATTCATCGACTTCGCCAGCGGGCTGACCTACGGACTCGATGGCGGCTTGCAAAGAGTGTCGGATAAGGTGTTCATGCTGACTCCGACTAACGTCGACGTTTCCGACGGGGATGTCAGGCGCATGAAGGACCGAGGGCTGTTCGGCGGAGTCGACCTATGACGTCCAGCGCTGGATTGGCGCTCGCGCGGGAGACCCGCCTTGCCGTCATCGGCGGTGGCAGGATGGGCGAAGCCATCATTGCTGGACTGGTGTCCAGCGGAGCCCTAGAGTCCTCGAGCATCACCGTTGTCGAGCCTTCGCCTGGTCGCCGCTCGGTTTTGACCGACACATACGGTGTCCTCTGTTTCCCCACTCCACAAGAGATTGAGACCGGGTTCGATGTGGCTTTGCTGGCGGTCAAGCCGCAGGCCCTGCCGTCTGTGTTGCCGAAACTCGCTCCCATTGTCGGCTCAGCGCTGGTAATCTCGATTGCCGCGGGTGTGACCACTACTCGGCTGGAGTCGGTCCTACCGCAAGCGACTGCTGTCGTGCGCGTGATGCCTAACACTCCTGTGATGGCGGGGCAGGGGATGAGCGTGATCTGTCCCGGCGCCGAGGTGTCTGATGAGCAGATCGCGTTAGCACAGGCTCTCTTCGGCTCTGTCGGCGAGACGATCATTCTTGCCGAGCAGCACCTCGATGCCGCAACGGCCATCTCAGGGTGCGGGCCGGCATACATGGCCATCGTCATCGATGCTTTGACGCGGGCCGGCGTGCAGCATGGACTTTCAAGAGAGGCAGCCCAGGCCCTAGTCGTTCAGACGATGCGTGGGACAGCGGATCTGCTGGAAACCACGGGAGCCCACCCTGCCCAACTTGCTGACGATGTCGCTAGCCCCGGCGGCGCTACCGCCGCTGCGATAGCGGCTCTCGAAGAGAGTGGGCTTAGGAGCGCATTCGCCAAGGCAGTGAATGCCGCAGTCACTCGGGCGAAGGAGCTGAACCCGTGATCGACGTGTCCTCAGTTGTGGCCAGGGCCATCGACTTTTACCAGATATTGATCATCGCTTACGTGTTACTCTCATGGTTGCCCGCGTCAGGGGTGATCTGGGAGATCCGCAGAATCTTGGGGACTGTAGTCGAGCCATACATCGGCATCTTTCGAAAGATCGTTCCGTCGCTAGGAATGATAGATATTTCGCCAATCGTGGCAATACTCGTACTGTCATGGTTGATTCGCCCGCTCTTGGTCACGGCCCTAGTGGCAATCGGTCTATAGGTAGGTAGGGAAGAAAGGCTTTTTGCGATGAAACTCACTCCGCTCGACATACACCACAAAGAGTTCAGGAACTCGCTTCGCGGGTACGCCATCGATGAGGTCGACAAGTTCCTCGATGATGTCGCTGATGAGTTTGAGCGCCTGTTCAAAGAGAATATCGACCTGTCTGAACGACTGGAGGCAGCGCGGGAGCAGATCAGGGGCTTCGAGGCCCAGAAGGAGACCCTGCACAACACACTTGTCGCCGCCCAGCGCTCAGCCGAAGATATCACCGCCCGCGCACAGAACGATGCAAGCTCTATACTCAAGGATGCGGAGGTCAAGGCAAAGGAGATCATCCATGACGCCTTGACGCAGAAGCAGAAAGTCGCCTCCGAGCTGGTGGTAATCAAGAAGGCCGAAGAAGACTTCCGCAGCACTTTTTCGCAGATGCTCCAGTCCCACCTCAAGGCGCTGACTGTTGTGCCACTTGCGGATGATGTCACCGTCCTGCTCGGACGGACCGAGGAGGGGGTGGTGGGAGACGTCAAGGTTGGAGCCGCAGAGGCTCCAGGCCCGAAGGCCGCCGACCCCACACCCGAACCCTCAGCTCCCAGGAAAGAGACGAGCGCGTCCGCTGCACCAGTGGCAGAGAAGCCAGCAGCAGTGGCTCCAGTCTCCACCGAGCCGCCTGCGTCCGGCTTCGTTCAAGCGATAGCCCTTGGTGAGCTGGCATCGACAGACCTTGAGGCAGAGATTCCGGTCTTCGAAGAGCCCAAGGAGTTTGGATCAGGCTCCTTGCAGATGTTCGGAGAGTCGGATGACGATGATGACATCGAGGAGATCGACTAATCCGTACTTTGCGACGGATTGCACTCCTGTGACGATAGATGGGCTACCGATGTAGCCACTTCCACATGACACACTCGATCTTGGGACTAGGGAGATCATGGGCAAGAAGCCAGACTACAAAGACACAATGAACCTGCCACACACCGATTTTCCGATGCGGGCCAATCTTGCGCAGCGCGAAGGGCAGTGGCTCGAGTTCTGGCGCGAGAACGATGTCTACCGCAAAAGGGTATCCGACAACATGCCTTCGGATACCTTCATCCTGCACGATGGCCCGCCTTATGCCAACGGTCACATCCATATGGGGACCGCATTCAACAAGGTCCTCAAAGATATGATCGTGAAGTACAAGTCGATGCGTGGATACTACTCACCCTATGTTCCGGGCTGGGATTGTCACGGCCAGCCGATTGAGCACCAGGTCGAGAAGGATCTGGGGCCTGAGCGGATGAGCACAATCAGTCAGGCTGAGCTTCGGGCTGAGTGTCGAAAGTGGGCGATGAAGTACGTCGGTATCCAGTCGGAGGAGTTCCAACGCCTGGGAGTCCAAGGTGATTTCGACGACCCGTACTTGACGCTGAACAAGGCATACGAGGCGGGCAACGTCCGGGTCTTCCAGCGGATGTATGACCGCGGGATGATCTACAAAGGGGCCAAGCCTATTCACTGGTGTGTTCGCTGTACCACGGCTCTGGCTGAGGCTGAGATCGAGTATTCCGACGTGACGAGCCATTCGATATACGTCAAGTTGCGCTTGCAGGATCCGCCTTCGGCGATCGCTGCACCTGCCGAGAAGGTCTCATTGTTGATTTGGACCACCACGCCGTGGACACTGCCCGCTAATGTGGCGGCCACCCTTGCCCAGGACGCTCTGTACGCTGGAGTCAGGGTCGAAGGCGAGGTCATAATCCTTGCGCTCGACTCGATCGAGCGACTCTCCAACGACCTTGCGCTCGACTTGAGCGATCTAGTCAAGGCGCCCGATGGACAGGTCATCACCGTCAAGGGCAGCGACCTCGAGGGTCTCTCTTATGCCCACCCCATCCATCCTGACCGCAGCGGAGTGGTCATCATCGGTGATCATGTCGATCTTTCGGTCGGGACAGGTGCCGTACACACAGCACCTGGTCACGGCGAAGAGGATTGGCTGATCGGGCAGCGATATGGGCTTGAGACAGTCATGCCCGTCGATGACCACGGTGTTTTCGGCCCAGGTGGCGGACGATTCGAGGGCATGACGATCTACAAGGCCAACCCTGCCATCATCGAGTGGCTGCAGTCCGAAGGGGCGCTGCTGCATCGCGCCAACACGCTGCATAGCTATCCGCACTGCTGGCGCTGCAAGAAGCCGGTCATCTTCCGCGCCACCGAGCAGTGGTTCGTGTCCATGTCTGCCGCCGCCGATGGCATCCGTCCCTTGAGGGATGGTGCACTGGCAGCGATCGACGAGGTGGAGTGGATACCTCGGTGGTCGGTCAATCGCATTCGCTCCATGGTCGCCGACCGTCCGGACTGGTGCATCTCTCGACAGCGGGCATGGGGGGTGCCGATCCCGGTCTTCAAGTGTGCGCAGTGCAACTCGACCGTTGCTACAGATGAGTCCTTCTCGGCGGTTATCGAGCTGTTCGAAACAGAAGGCGCCGATGCCTGGTTCACGAAAAAGCCCTCCGAGTATCTACCCGAGACCGTAAGGTGCGAACGCTGTGAGTCCAGTGAGATCGTCCCAGAGGATGACATCCTGGATGTGTGGTTCGAGTCCGGGGTCTCTCACACCAGCGTGCTCGATGCACGCCCTGAGCTTCGTCGGCCTGCCGAGATGTATCTCGAGGGTACCGATCAGCATCGGGGTTGGTTCCAGTCGGGCTTGCTGACCAGTGTGGGGGCCGATGGTGTCCCGCCGTACAAGGCGGTGCTCACTCACGGCTTCATCGTCGACGGCGAGGGTCGCAAGATGAGTAAATCGCTCGGGAACGTGATCTCGCCGCTCGATGTCATCGAGAAGTCTGGTGCTGACATCATCCGCTTGTGGGCTGCTTCGGCGGATTACAGCCAAGACGTGTCGATCTCCGATGACATCCTCGCGCGCACATCGGACGCATATCGAAGGATCAGAAACACCTTCAGGTTCATGCTGTCGAATCTTGAGGACTTCGACCCCAGCGAATCCGTTGCCTGGGATTCGATGCCAGAGATCGACAGGTACGCGCTGGTGCGTCATTCGGATGTCGTGAGCAAGGTAACCCGTGCTTACGACGACTGGAAGTTCCACCAGGTCTATCACACAGTATTCAACTACTGTGTCACCGACCTAAGCTCGTTCTATTTCGACGTGGTCAAAGACCGACTCTACTCAGACGCTGCAGACTCACTCTCTCGCAGGAGCGTGCAAACGGTTCTTTACACGATGCTTCGCGACCTTGTCAGAATGGTGGCTCCGGTCCTGACCTTCACCGCCGAGGAGGTCTGGCAGTTCATGCCGGTCGCGCTCCGGGGTGATGTCGTCAGCGTGCAACTTGCTGGGTGGCCGCTCGACTCAATCGAGACGGACCACTCGACAGAGGCGACAAGTTTGCGCAATGCCTACTCGGCTGTTTTCGAGATCCGCGATATCGTCACCAAATCGCTTGAGGAGGCACGCGAGCTCAAGGTCATCGGGAAGAGCCAGGAAGCGGCGATAGATGTTACCGCTACGCCCGTCGTTCTCGAGGTGCTGAAAGCCCGCGGCGAGAGTGCACTCGCTGAGATGTTCATAGTTTCTGCGGTTCGCCTGCACCCGGGCGAGACGGCCAGCGTCACCGTCAGTGCTGCTGATGGTACCAAGTGTCCGCGCTGCTGGAATGTTCGTCAGCCGGCAGGCGACGAGCGAGATGCGATGCTTTGCGCCAGATGCTCCGACGTTCTTACGGCGATCGACGCCGCTGAGTAAGGTAATCCGTGGACGTCGTGACATTCGACATCGCTGGTGGGCTGATATCCAGGTGATATACTTGCATCAGGAGATTTCGATGCGACTCAGCCGGGAGCACACATTCACACGAACAGGATCCACCCTATGGACCACAGACTGAAGACTGCGCTCAAAGAGCGTCTGGAAATCGAGCGGGTTCGCCTCGATGCCGAAGTAGAGCGCATAAACCGCGAAGGTTACGAGACCCTGTCGGAGGCGAGCGGGGAGAACAACTACCGAGACCACATGGCCGACCAAGGCTCTGCCGCCTTCGCCCGCGAGCTGGACATGTCGTTGGACGACAACCAGAGAGCCGCACTCCTCGAAGTCCAGGGCGCCCTAGAACGAATCGCGAAGGGCACTTACGGCAAATGCGAACTCTGCGGAAACGACATTCCCACCGAGCGCCTTGAAGCGATCCCGACCGCGTCATTGTGCCTACAGTGCAAATCAGACGAAGAATCTCGCTGATTACGACGCCAAGGCCTGGCGTCGTGTTCATCATCATCGCCTGCGCTGTGCTTGCACTAGACCAGGTCTCAAAATGGATTATTCGCGCCTATCTACAGGCGTCCGACTCGATTCCCCTGATCGAAGGAGTGCTTCATCTCACCCATGTCAGGAACCCTGGGGCAGCTTTTGGACTGATGCCCGGGGCTAGGCCTTTGTTCATAGCCACCTTTTTGATCGTCATCGTTGGAGCCATCGTGTACTGGATCAAGGTCAGGCCGAACACCAGGTGGGTAGTTATCTCGATGGCCCTTTTCACCAGCGGCGCTTTGGGGAACTTCATCGATCGGCTGTGGCTAGGCAAGGTGACCGATTTCATCGATTTCACTGTGATCGATTGGCCAATTTTCAACTTTGCTGATGTCGGGATCGTCACAGGCATCGCCATGCTACTCTTCTGGATTCTGACTGAACCTGCCGAGATGCCCATTCCCAAACCCAGCTCCCTTGAAGGCCATGGAGGTTCGGATGAGCCCGGATAAGGGAAGCGCCTACACACATGTGGTTCGCATCCATGAAAGCGGACAGCGGATCGATTCCCTTCTCGGCGATATGGAGTTCATATACTCGCGCTCGGCGGCGGTTCGCTTGCTTGAGGACGGGAGCGTCACCGTCGATGGCAAGGTGGTTTCTAAGCGCTATCTTGTTAGGGAGGGAGAGACCATTGACGTCTTCGTTCCTCCGAGGGATCCGTGTCATCTCGAGCCCGAGGATATACCGCTCGACATTCGTTACGAGGACGACGATATCATCATCCTTTCCAAACAAGCCGACCTTGTGGTTCATCCTGCGCATGGCAACTGGACCGGAACTCTGGTTCATGCGCTCATGGCCCATTGCGACGAACTTGGAACACTTCAGGGCCCCGACCGACCGGGGATCGTACATCGCCTGGACAAGGACACGACGGGGCTGATGGTAGTAGCCAAGAACGACACGGCTCAAGCCATAGTTGCGGAGAGCATCAAGGTCAGAGCCATGGACAGAAGGTACATCGCACTTGTTCACGGGTTCATCGCACCCGATAGCGGCCTTATCGATGCGCCACTGGCCAGGGACCCGAAGGACAGGCTGCGTATGGGGGTCTCGGGCTCAACGTCGGCAAAACAGGCGATCACAACCTTCAAAGTGCTGGAGAGGTTTTCGGCCGGACACTACGACGACGGTTACACCCTGCTGGAGTGCAAGCTCTACACGGGAAGAACCCACCAGATCCGTGTTCACATGAGTCACATCAATCACCCCGTGGTCGGGGACCAGCTTTACGGTTCGCGCAAGGAAAAGGCCGACAGAGGACTTCGTCGCCAGTTCCTGCATTCTTGGCGTATCGAGCTTCAGCATCCTCGAACAACCGAAACCATACGCATGGAAGACACCCTACCCCAAGACCTGATCCATGTACTCGAGGGAATCGCCGAAGAATCCATGGGGAGAACGGAATCGGGTGGTATGATTATTCCGAGGATTAATCGCGACGAGGCCGGTTCACCCGGCGCATGAGATTCGAACTTGGCATGTGGGGCAGGGGCACTCTGTGCAAAGGAGAGGAATCCAGTGAAGGCTAAGATCCTTGTTGTCGAGGATGACGCTCAGAATCTGTATTTGACCAGATTCCTTCTTGAGCAGGACGGTTATGAGGTGATTACCGCAGTTGATGGGCTCCAAGCTATCGAAGCGGCAGCCCAACAACCTGACTTGATTCTCATGGACATGCTGATGCCGAGAATGGATGGGTGGACTGCCACCAAGAGGATCCGGGAGCAGTATGGGGACGACCTGCCAATCGTTGCTCTTACTCCATATTCGATGAAGGGTGACCGTGAGTCGATCATTGAAGTCGGATGCAACGGCTATATCCCCAAGCCCATCGATGTTGAAGATTTTTGTAATCAAGTCGAAGCCTTCTTATAGAATCCCTGGCCGAGGATAAGCATGAAGATCCTAGTTGTCGATGACGATTCCCCCAGCCGGATACTGATTGCCACTATCTTGGAATCAGCCGGCTATCAGACGGTCTCGGCCAAGGACGGCATTGAGGCGCTCGCCATAGCCCGTTCAGACTCCGTCGATGTTGTCATCACCGACATCTTGATGCCCAGGATGGATGGATTTCGCTTGACTCAGGAGTGGAAGCGCGATCCTGCGCTCTCGATGATTCCGGTTATTTTCACAACGGCATCGTACTTGGATCCTGCCGATGAACGATTGGCCGTCCAAATGGGAGCGGATGCATTCATCGCAAAGCCCCTGGATCCAGAGAATCTGCTGAAGTTGGTCGAAGCAGTGATTTCTGAGGCTCAGGCTGGCCGGATTAGCGAGCCACTCCAGAGAGAAGATTCCGAGACGCTGAAAGCTTACACTGAACGCATCGTTCAGAAACTCGAACACAAGCAGATAGAGCTTGAACGATCCAATGCCGTCCTTGAAACCGCTATGCTCGAGCTTAGCGAGCAGATCGACGCCAAACAGCACCTGATTGACCGCTTGCATTCAGAGGTCCGCTTGAGCGAGGACAGGGCCATCGAGCTTCAGCGGGTCTTGGATCTCAAAGACACCATCTTAGATAACGCCGAGATCTTCATCTGTGCAACAGATGCACAGGGTCGCATAATCTTGTTCAGCCCAGGGGCGGAGCGACTTTCGGATTATCTGTCGAAGGAACTCATCGGCAAGGATTTTATCGATATCTTCGTTCCCGATGAGAGACAAGTGAACTCCAGAACCTTCGAGATGGCATTGTTTGTCTCTGGAAAGCCCGCACGCGTCAACAGCAGATGGCGCATGCGTTCGGGCGAGATTAGGGTGCTGGAAACCTCAGTTGCTCCCATGCTCGACGAGGAAGGCGCGGTCAAGGGAATCATCCGCTTCGGAGTCGACATCACCGACAAGAACCAGATGTTGGCAGCCGAGAGGATCATGGGGGTCATCGATCTTTCGATACTGTCCAACCTTCCGGCTCCCGAGATGCTCCGAATAGCCTGCATTCAGGCAGTGTCGGAGCTGGACTTGGCTAGTACCTATGTCTTTGCAATCGAAGACGGCTCCGCCAACATCGTTGCAGCCGCTGGAAATAAGGGGGCTCGTGATTTCGAGAGAGAGATGGCAGCGCATCTCGCACATCAGTCAGATATGTCTTCGGCGACCTGGGTCACCTTTTCACCTGACGGCATCGTTGAGATCGACCCGGACGGTGACGCATCGTTGTCTCCTGAAGCCAGGGTTGTGATGATCGCCCCTATAGTGATCGACCAGCACCTGAAGGGCGCCCTAGTGACATGCGCGATCCGGGGCGGAAGCTTCAGCCCTGTCGTTACCCAGGGTATCCAGATGGTCGCAGAGCGACTAGGGGTTGCACTGGCTTATACCGAGATTCGGGAGATGCTGCTGCTCCAGGGCTCGGCCTTGAATGCAACGGCCAGCGGTATCGTCATCACGGATTCTCAAGGGACTGTAACCTGGGCCAACGCTGCTTTCGAAGAGATGTCAGGATTTGACATCGCAGATGCAGTAGGGGTCAACATATTCGCTGGCGGGAGAGGGTACTCTGAACCGGCGTTTCGAGACCCATGGGAGTTGGTGCGAAAAGGTCGGAAATGGCAAGGAGAGGTGTTAAATCGCACCCGCGAAGGAAGAGAGTATCCAGAGAGTGTGACTATCTCGCCAGTGCTTGACGAGTCGGGCACCGCATCACATGTAGTCATAGTAAAGGGCGATATCAGCGAGGCCCGGCGCTTTGAGCGTCTCAAGAGCGACTTTACGGCAATGATCTCACATGAATTGCGCACCCCACTCACAAAGATATCTGGCTATGTCGATCTGCTGGATCGCTGGGATGAACTTGATGCAAGCTCTCGGGCAAAGTCGATCGCTGCCCTGAAGCAGAATTCGTCCGAGATGCAGGCACTTGTGGACAAGCTGCTTTCGGCAGTACATCGCCGCGTAGACCAAGAGAAGATCCGAGTTCGGAACATCGATCTTGTCCGATTGGTCCGCGAGGTTTCGACGCGTCACTTTGAGGACTCGACACATAGCCTGAAGTTGTCACTTCCTGTATTTCCATCGCGCATCGACATCGATCCGGATCAGATCGAGACCGTACTGTTGAATCTTCTCGAAAACGCCGTGAAGTACTCTCCCGCCGGCAGCGAGGTCGAGGTCTCGCTGAGTCAAGACGGCGAATGGGCTGTCATCGCGGTCTCTGATGAAGGGCTGGGTATACCATCCAACGATTTCGAATCGATGTTCGATTCCTTCGTGCAAGGGGATATGTCATCCACTCGCGAAGTCGGAGGCTTGGGTCTAGGTCTCTTCATAGCCCGAGAGCTAACCGCGGCGCACGGCGGGAGAATCAAGGCCATTCGCAATCCAGGCAAGGGGTCGACCTTCGAGATCTACCTGCCTATTGTTCGCAAAGACACTTAGGCTTCGATACGCTCACCTCTTTGAAAGAGTCTGTCGAACGTCGAGCTCGAGCGAGTAGCTGAAGGCCCCTGGTCCTCCGAAGAAACTGACATTCATCGGCGTGGGCGGCCTCCCCGTCAACCAGGCAGACAGGGGGACAGTGAGTCCGTCGGCTAAGAGTATCGGAGTGCGCCTTGCGCCCATGAAAGGTCCAGCGGCTAGTGCGTCTGGAAATGCTCGACCGGTGCTAAAGCCTAAAGCGTCTTGCCGAAAGGCCGGCTGTGCGCCGGCAAGTCCATGCGCAGCGATTATGCGCGAGGTGTGGTATCTATCGGTCCCCGCAAGGCGGAAAGATCCGGTGAGTCGGAGTTCCACATCTCGGGAGATGGCTCCAGTGCCGCCCAGGACGAGGGTGCGCGTGGGGCTTAGGGTCGAAAGGATAGATGCCGTAGCAGCAGGCAGGCTCGCGCGTCGGGTCAAGAGTATAGGGGAGCGTGTGGCTGCCGCTAGGGCGGAGCCAGATAGTGCGTCTGGGTGGGTCTCTCCGGAGGCGAGGATGACCTGTAATTGTGGTTGACCTGAGTTATACGCAGCCACTCGCGCAGCCACCCGCGCGGCGGTTTCATAACGATCGACGCCGTGCAAACGGGTCACCGTTCTGGTTCCGGGTAGACTGCGCACCGCATCTGCGACGGCGGGGGAGACCGCTCCCGATCCCCCCAGGATATAGACAGCGGAGGGATTGAGGCGCAGGATCTCGTCTCTGACTTCGAGAGAAAGTCGGTTGGAACGAGTGAGCAGAAGCGGACCATCCGCTACTGCAGCGAGGACGCCTCCCGACAGCCCATCAGGCCAGTTCTCACCTGAAGCGATGACTATCGCCGAAGCGGTCGTCGGGTGAGACGCACGGCTAATAGCGAGTGCAGTCCTGAACCGATCTCTGCCTTCATATCGCGCTGCGCTGACTGCGGGCGATCCTGAAGTCACTGTCACGGTCGCGGTGGTCGGAGCCGCCGCTCCCCAGCGGTCCGAAGCGTACGAGCGAACCCAGACAGTGTGGGTGCCGTCTGAGGGAAGGACGAGACGGCCCTCTCGGCTAGTGGTCTGGTAGGTCGAGCCACCCTCGTAGCCGAAGCGATAGAATACCCCGCGGCCTTCGGCGGCACTCCATGTGAGGCGGACCTGCCTACCAGAGACAGGGGCTACCGCCATCGTAACGGGGTCTTGGACGTCGATTGTCTCGCGCATCGCGGTGTATATCCGGTATGCATCGAATCTTCCATACCCTGTCTCTGGATCTTGGCCAGGGTTCGGCCCGTACGTTGCGACTGCGTTGGACGTGATCAGAGAGTACATCTGTGTTGCCGAGAGCCCCGGGACCAAAGACCATAAGTAGGCCACTGCTCCGGAAACCAGCGGAGTTGCAAATGAGGTTCCTAGTGCAGTCCGGTTCCCTCCGCTTGGCAGGCTCACCCAGACGGCTTCTCCCGGCGCCACGACGTCTACCTCTGGCCCAAAGCTGGAAAATCCGGAGCGAGTGCCGATCATCGGATTGATGGATCCAACTGCAAGGACCCCGTTGGCTGCGGCGGGATAAAAGACGGCATGGCTGTCTGGAGCCGTGTAGTTGCCGCTAGCAGCGATTACCAGCGTTCCCCGGGCGGTACAGTAGTCGATAGCGTGCTGCCACATCTCTCGAATCTCAAGGTCCGGAGGTGCGGTCGCCATGCGACTATCCTGAATCGTGGCTGGGTGTCCGAAGGAGGCGTTGATGATTCGGGCACCCCGATCACTGGCTGCCATCATCGCCGCCATCAGGTCGGATGCCTTGCCCTGGTCTTGTGCGTTGAGGGCTTTGTACACAAGGATCCTACTATCCAAGTCATGCAGGACTCCTGCAACATTGAATCCATTGTTCGTGTTTGCGGAGATCACGCTGGCCACAGCTGTGCCATGAGAGTTCCGTGAATCATCCGTCGTATCCGAGGTTCCGGTAATGTAGTTGTGTACGGCAACGTAGCGGCCAGCATCTTCGAGCAAGCAGGGTGAGACTCCGGTATCCACGACTGCCATGGTCGCTCCCTCGCGGAATCGGTTGAGGGAGAATGGTAGCTCCGGATTTCGCGTGGCGCTCCAGACTCGTTCCATTCCGATCGCGTGTTGGAAGAGATTCGTAGGACCGAGGTAGTGTCGTTGAGCGAGATAGCGAGGGTCGTTCGGCATGGAGGATAGCGTCTGTACGTATCGGTCCCGTGCCACTTCGAGAACTGCTGGGTTGTCGCGAACGGCCTCCATTACCTCTTTGGGCCTGGCGTCAGGTGGTAGCTCGACAGTGGCCAGCCGGGTGTTGAGGACCTCAACTGATGCGGAGGGAATGCCGTCTTCGGCGAGTGCCTGGAAGTCCTGTAGGGACATGTGGTCATCGGCGTAGATTACGATGATGCCGGGTGGCTCCTGCACCGCAGAAGCGGACAGACCAATCGAGGGAGCAGCGTTGATCGCCCCGAAGCACAGCGCAAGGCATAGTCCCGCAGCGATTGTTCTGCGAAGGTAATGGGTGGATTGCACGGACACGGCCTTCCTGACGCAGATTCTTGGTGGTCGGCTTTAGATGATATCCCGCGGCGTCGCAAATGCCTATTGGCAATCAAGTGCTTCGCTGTTATGGTTATCGAAAGACCTTTAAGTTCGGTCCCGTGAGGCCGGCAAGGGAAGAATAGCGGTGGATCGACCCGATGGGTTGACCTTGGACTATGAGCCTTCTTGCCGGTCGAGCAAGGAGGCGTTTTTATGAAGTATGTGACCAAGGCAGTGGTCCTCGACTCCGAATCAATCGACCGTTCCCTTACGCGCATTGCACACGAGATCCTCGAATCGACCAAGGGTGCAAGCACCATCGGTGTGGTGGGGATACTGACGCGCGGGGCGAGGCTGGCGTCCAGGTTGACGGAGCGCATCGAGCAGATCGAGGGAGTCAAGGTGCCCACAGGTTCCCTGGACATCTCCTTCTACCGCGACGATGTGGGCGTGCGCCTCAACCCCGAGGTCCACCGCACAGAGATTCCATTCCAGGTCCAGGATCGTGACATCATCCTCGTCGACGATGTGCTGTTCACCGGCAGGACGATCCGGGCTGCCATGGACGCAATCATGGACTACGGACGCCCGAAAACCATCAGGCTCGCCGTGTTGGTGGACCGTGGTCACAGGGAGCTGCCCATTCGGGCGGATTTCGTCGGCAAGAACGTCCCATCCAGTAGCCTCGAGCAGGTGAAGGTGTTCCTCGAAGAGGTCGATGGACGTGATGCCGTGGAGATTCTCGGACTCGCCGAAGGAGGGCAGTGAGTTGCTAAGCTGCAAGCACATCACGACGGTCCAGGATATGACTGCCGAGGATATCGCAAAGATCCTCGATACAGCCGAGTCATTCATCGAGGTGTCCGAGCGCACGATCAAGAAGTTACCTACGCTTCGGGGTCGCACGATTATCAATCTGTTCCTCGAGCCTTCTACTCGAACGCGAACCAGTTTCGAGATCGCAGCGAAACGCTTGAGCGCGGATGCGATCAACATGACAGGCTCTGCGAGTGCGACCGTCAAAGGTGAGTCGCTACGCGACACAGCCAAGACCCTCTCGGCGATGGCGTGTGACCTTGTGGTCGTGAGGCACGCGTACGCAGGGGCAGCCCAGATACTTGCGGAGTGCATGGATTCGCACGTGGTCAACGGCGGAGACGGCAAGCATCAGCATCCGACCCAGGCGCTGCTCGACCTGTTCACGATGCGCACCCATCTTGGGCGGCTTGCGGGGCTGAAGGTCGGAATCATCGGGGATATCGCACACTCGCGGGTCGCAGGCTCACTCATACCCGCGCTCAGGCTGATGGGAGCGTCAGTGGTGGTCGTTGCGCCGCCGACGCTGATGCCATCCCGCCCCGATGTGCTCGGCGCAGAGGTCTCGTACTCCCTGGATGAAGTCCTGCCCGACCTTGATGTGGCGTACATGTTGCGAATCCAAAGCGAGCGCAGCGATCGGATGCCATTCCCGAGCTTGCGTGAGTACGCCAGATTCTACGGGCTGAACTCCGCACGGCTTGCGTCGATGAAACCTGAGGCCATTGTGATGCATCCCGGGCCAATCAACCGAGGTGTCGAGATATCCTCGGCGGTGGCGGATTCACCGCGAGCTGTGATCCTCGATCAGGTCACTGCCGGTGTGGCGGTCCGAATGGCGGTCATGTATCTGCTGCTTGGAGGTGTAGATGTTGAATCTGCTTCTTAAAGGTGGACGTGTGGTAGACCCTCAGGTCGAGCTCGATCAGGTCGCCGACGTGCTCATCAAGGATGGCCTCATCGCCGAAGTCGGCGTGGATCTCGACACCGCAGGGTGCGAGGTGCTCGACTGCACGGGCCGCGTGGTGGTGCCCGGACTGGTTGACCTACACGTGCATCTGCGTGAGCCCGGCCGAGAAGACCTCGAGACGATCCGCACCGGTGCCCGCGCGGCCGCCCGCGGCGGGTTCTCGGCGGTCTGCGCGATGCCCAACACCGTCTCGCCGATCGATTCCGGGGCCAAGGTCCGCTTCATCGTGGAGCGCGCAGCCGCTGATGCGATCGTGCGGGTCCATCCGATCGGGGCGTGCACTACCGGCCAGAAGGGGGAGTCGCTCGCCGAGATCGGCGACATGCTTGCGGAAGGCGCTGTGGCTTTCAGCGATGACGGCCGAGGAGTGCAGAGCGCGGGGATGACTCGCCGGGTCATGGATTACGCGAAGGCTTTCGAGACGACTATCATCTCGCACTGCGAAGACGAGTCCCTGGCTGCCTCCGGCGTCGTCAACGAGGGTGCGGTCTCCACCTCGATGGGACTCGCAGGTCAGCCCGCGATCGCCGAGGAGGTCATCGTCGCTCGCGACATCATGCTCGCCGAGCTCACCGGCTGCCGGCTACATCTTGCGCATCTTTCCTCGGCAGGTAGCGCTGAGCTGGTCAGGCAGGCCAAGGCTCGCGGTATCCGTGTGAGCGCCGAGGTCACACCGCACCACCTGTTCCTCGACGAGAACGCATTTGCGGGTCGCTACGATACCTACCTGAAGATGAATCCGCCGCTACGCACTGCCAACGACCGAGAAGCGCTGGTGGCCGCGTTGCTGGATGGGACGATCGATTGCGTGGCCACCGACCATGCGCCGCACGGCCTGCACGAGAAGGAGCGCGAGTTTGAGCTCGCACCTTTCGGGATCACAGGTCTTGAGACCGCGGTGCCTCTTGTGGTGACCAACCTCGTGGCCACGGAGAAGATGTCGTGGAGTCAGTTTGCACGCGCACTTGCCATCGCACCTCGGGCAGCGCTGGGCCTCGTGGAAGTCAAGATGGCCTCCGGCTCGGATGCGGACATCACCATCATCGATCCTGAGGCTGAAGTCAAGGTCGAGGCTGATAGGTTCGAGAGCAAGTCAGTCAACTCACCGTTCGTCGGCCTGACCCTGAAGGGGCGGGCCACCGAAGTCATCGTCGGCGGAAGATTCGCATTGCGGTCTGGAGAGGTGGTCAGCTTATGAGTCGAGAGCAAGCTGTTTTGGCGCTGGAGGATGGCACGGTCTTCCGCGGCATCTCGTGTGGTGCACCGGGCGAGGCTTTCGGCGAGCTTGTGTTCAACACCTCGCTCACTGGCTACCAGGAGGTTCTGACAGACCCCAGCTACGCTGGTCAGATCGTCACGATGACCTCCCCGCATATAGGCAACTACGGGGTCAACGCGGAGGACATGGAGTCGCGCGGTGTCTTCGCGAGCGGCTTTGTGGTCCGCTCGATGTGCGACATCCCGAGCAACTGGCGCGCCCAGGAAAGCCTACCCGACTTCCTGATCCGTCATGGGGTCGTTGCCCTGGAGGGCATCGACACCCGCAGTCTCACCAAGCGGATCCGCGAGGCCGGAGCGATGCGCTCGGTGATTTCGACGCTGGATAGCGATCCGGCGTCTCTGGTGGCAAAGGCCCAAGGGTCGCCGGGGCTTGTCGGCAGGGATCTTGTCGCCGAGGTGACGGCAGGGAAGGCCTTTGCGTGGGAAACCCATCCGGATAACATCGACCGTGAGGTTCAGCTAGAGGGTTCGCCTGTCGGGCAAAGGCGGCGAGTCGTGGCCTTCGACTCGGGCATCAAATACAACATCCTGCGTAGGCTTGAGGCCGTGGGATGCGAGGTCACGGTTGTCCCACCGGACACGTCGGCTTCCGACGTGATGGCGCTGGGCCCCGAAGGCCTGTTCTTCGCCAATGGCCCCGGTGACCCGGCCGCGGTCGACTATCTGTACTCAACATTGCGCGAGCTGCTCGGTGAGGTGCCGATCTTCGGGATCTGTCTCGGGCACCAGATGCTCTCGTTGGCGCTGGGAGCCAAGACCTACAAGCTCAAGTACGGGCATCGAGGGGGGAATCAACCTGTCATGGAGCTTCTGACAGGCAAGGTTGAGATCACAAGCCAGAACCACGGCTTTTGCGTCGACTTTTCTTCGATCGGACCTCTGCTCGCCGAAGACAGCGGCTGTCTGGATCACGATCCCGGGGACCTCGGTGCCTGGGTGGCCTCCGGGGTGGCACCGGTCGTTGCGTCCAAAGAGTTCGGCCGCGTGCAACTTACCCACGTCAATCTCAACGACATGACTGTGGAGGGGATCCGTCTTCTGGACTACCCGGCGTTCTCGGTGCAATACCACCCCGAATCCGCGCCCGGTCCGCATGACTCCCGCTACCTGTTCGATTCGTTCATGCAGATGATGGAAGGAGCCTGATGCCCCGCCGGACAGACATCAACAAGATCCTCGTGATCGGAGCCGGGCCGATCGTTATCGGTCAGGCGTGTGAGTTCGACTACTCTGGCTCCCAGGCATGCAAGGTGCTCAAGGAGGAAGGTTTCGAGGTCATCCTGGTCAACAGCAACCCTGCGACGATCATGACCGACCCCGGACTGGCCGACCGGACCTACGTCGAGCCGGTGACCCCCGAGTTCGTCGAGAAGGTCATTGCGCGTGAGCGCCCCGATGCGCTACTGCCCACCCTTGGTGGACAGACCGGCCTGAACTGCGCTGTTGCGCTTGCAGAATCCGGCGTGCTCGAGAAGTACGGAGTCGAGCTCATCGGCGCGAAACTCGATGCTATCAAGAAAGGCGAGGACCGCAAGCTCTTCGCCGAGGCGATGCGTCGGATCGGGCTCGAGGTGCCTCGCAGTGGCTATGCGTACTCTATCGCCGACGCTGAGAGGATCGTGGCTGAAATAGGCCTTCCCGTGGTCATCCGCCCGTCGTTCACGATGGGAGGTGCCGGCGGGGGAATCGCGTTCAACATCGACGAGCTTCGTGAGATCGTCGCTGGCGGCGTCGCTCTTTCGCCGGCCAGTGAGGTGCTCGTCGAGGAGAGTGTGCTGGGATGGAAAGAATTCGAGATGGAGGTCATGAGGGATCGCAATGATAACGTTGTGATCGTTTGCTGCATCGAGAACTTCGACGCTATGGGCGTGCACACCGGCGACTCCATTACGGTAGCCCCTGCTCAAACCCTTACCGATCGCGAATACCAGATGATGCGCGATGCCTCGATCGCGATCATGCGCGAGATCGGCGTCGAGACCGGAGGCAGCAATGTGCAATTCGCTGTGAATCCGGCAAACGGCCAGCTGGTGGTCATCGAGATGAACCCGAGGGTCTCGCGCTCGAGTGCATTGGCTTCGAAGGCGACAGGCTTTCCGATCGCCAAGTTCGCAGCGAAGCTAGCGGTCGGATACTCGCTCGATGAGATATCGAACGATATCACCAAGGAGACACCCGCCTGCTTCGAGCCAAGCATCGACTACACTGTCGTCAAGGTCCCAAGGTGGGCTTTCGAGAAGTTCGAAGGAGCTGATGTCCGACTCACTTCGAAGATGAAGTCCGTCGGCGAGGCGATGGCGATCGGTCGTACCTTCGAAGAAGCCCTCGGCAAGGCCATGCGCTCCTTGGAGAACGGCCGAGACGGCATGGGTGCTGACGGCAAGGATTCCTTCGATGAGCACAAGTTCGACTACATGCTCTCTACTCCTACCGAGGATCGCATCTACTATGTCGCCGAGGCCATTAGAAGGGGGCGCACGGTCGAGGATGTCCATCACCTAACCCGGATCGATTCTTGGTTCTTGCGCAGAATCGAGGCTATGGTAGAGGTTGAGCGTGAGGTCGCTTCGGCAGGTAATCTGAGTGCCGTCGGTGAGCCGCTGATGCGCAAGGCCAAGCAGCACGGACTCGGTGACGCTCAGATCGGCTGGCTTACGGCGCAACCCGAGGCAGAGGTCAGAGCGCGCAGGCTCGACCTTGGGGTGAAGCCGACATTCAAGGCGGTCGACACCTGTGCAGCCGAGTTCGCCGCATACACTCCGTACTTCTATAAGACGTACGAGTCCGAGGACGAGACCCGGGAAACCTCGGATCGCCCGAAGATCATGATTTTGGGCGCAGGTCCCAACCGCATCGGCCAGGGCATCGAGTTCGACTACTGCTGCGTCCATGCCGCTTACGCTTTCTCGGCGGAGGGCTACGAGACAATCATGGTCAACTGCAACCCCGAGACGGTCTCCACCGACTACGACACCAGCGACCGCCTCTACTTCGAGCCGCTGACCTTCGAGGACGTCATGGAT
Source organism: Actinobacteria bacterium UBA912 (assembly GCA_002293965.1). Lineage (GTDB taxonomy): Bacteria > Actinomycetota > Coriobacteriia > Anaerosomatales > UBA912 > UBA912. Next base: position 43,566 of record DBEG01000024.1, read on the forward strand.
ATCGTCGAAGTCGAGAGGCCTGCAGGAGTGCTCGTGACTTTTGGCGGGCAGACTCCCCTGAAGCTTGCGGGAGCACTCGCCGAAGCCGGGGTGCCTATGATTGGCACGGGCCCAGAGGCCATCGATCTTGCCGAGGACCGCAAGCGATTCCAGCAACTACTCGATGAGTTGGGCATCCCGTATCCGGCGGCAGGCACCGCTCGCACTCACGAAGAGGCCCTAGAAGTCGCTCGCACGATCGGCTTTCCGCTACTCGTCAGGCCTAGCTACGTGTTGGGTGGTCGCGGGATGGTGATCGCATACTCTGA
>DBEG01000145.1 GCA_002293965.1 Actinobacteria bacterium UBA912
GCGGCCTTGGCCTTCGAGTCGTGTGGTGCGGCATTGGCGATGCAGGCGGCTTCGAAATGACCTTTGCCCAGGCCCACGATCTCTTCGAGGGCGGCTGCAAGAGCCTCAGGATCTTCAGGTGGGACGATCCGCCCGCAGGCAGGCACCGCCAGGATCTCGGGGATGCCGCCGACTCGCGTGCCGACACACGGCGTGCCGCACGCCATCGCCTCAAGGAGCACCAGGCCGAGGCCTTCGTTGCGACTGGGTAGGGCGAGGACGTCGGCTGCCGACATCCACGAACCGAGCGCGGCCTGGTCGACAGCACCCGGGAAGGAAACGCGGTCAGCGGAGTCAGTGCGGCCGGCGCGCCCGAAGTGGGCGGCGGTGACCGCAGGGGACATGAAGTCGGACGAACCCGCGCCGATGAACACCAGGCGGTCTGCGGAGTCGCGCTCCAACAAGCGAATGAACGCCTCCAGCAGCACATCGACGCCTTTGCCCTGCGTGAGGTTGCCGACGAAAAGCACGACGCGCTCGTCAGCAGGGATGCCCAGTCGCTCGCGAGCTTGCGGGTCGGGCCGGAAGACGTCGGAGTCGAAGCCCATGTTCACGACCGCCGAAGGCACTGACGCCGGAAGCGTCCCGCTCTCGCGCAGGTAGCCCTCAAGCGCCGAGGAGACCGCGACCACCAGCCCGGCGCCCCCCACCGCCGCCCGCGACGCCCTCGCGATCGTGTCGCCGCGAGTCACACTGGTCGCATCGGTGCCGTGCGACACGAGCGCGTAGGGCGCGCCGGCGACGCGCGCCGCGATGCGCGCTATGGCCGCGGCCGGATAGAGGTAGTGGCCCACGACAGCGTCGTAGCGGCCGCGGCCTACAGCCGCCGCCACCACAGCGCGTGCAAGAAGCGAGGAGTACTTGGCGGCGGCTGCGGCTTTGCCGGCGCGAGGATCGGTGTTGGCCACAACGGTGACTTGTGCGCCGGCAAAGCGTAGCGCGCTCACGTGGCGCGCGACGAAGCCGCCGAAGGCGGCGGCTGGCGCGGCGGGCCACAGGCCGCTGATCACGAGGAGCCGAAGCCCGTTACCGGGGGTGTGCGATGGTGTCACCAGCGGTCGTATCCCTCAATCCGAGTAGCCGTTTCACAATCACACTGTGCGGTAGTATATGTCCGCTTCCTATCGGTTTCTTAACCATTGTCCTGCCGACAAGGCTGGCCCGCCATATAACGGCAGCACCGCTCATCACACGAGAAAGTATTCCGCCAACGAGGGATGACCCCCATACCCCTTCAGGGTCGCCGACACTTCGGCTGGCTGACGAGTCAGACCTGTCCCAGAATCGAGAACCATTGCCGGCTTGCATTCCCAGCAAAACAAAAAAGAAGACCGCGGCTTGAGGATGTTGGAAAGCGCCGCTGGTCAAACCGTTGAAAGCGAACGCGATTATCCCAGCACTCAGGGATGCGTTCCACAGTCTCGCCCCACGGTCACCATCAATCCTTGCATTGTAGAAAAAGCCCATCCTGCAGGCTCTGAAAACCATCCATCCGAAGGCGATTCCGCCAATGATCCCCACTTCTGTTCCAAGCTGGAAGTAGGACTGATGCGCCCCAACGAAAAGGTACCCGACTGTATGTTCGGGATTGGTCATCACTACCTCGGTGAAGGCATCATAGAAACGTCCTGGCCCCATACCGAAGATCGGGCGCTCCGCCATCGCATCCCCAGCAACACGCCACAACCCCAGCCGGAAACCTGAAGAACCCTCGAGACTGAACACTGAAAGAAATCGATCGAGAACCCCTGGAATCACTGACGCTACCGCAGCTCCCCCGAATACGAAAGGCAGCAGCAATCGGAAGTCTATGAGCAACAGGGCGATTGCCAGCCCGATTAGGAGCGCAACCCAGCTTCCCCGCGTGAAGGTAAGGAGTAATGCGATGATCTGCACAATCAAGAGCGCCGAGACCGTCGTACGGAGATATCCTTTTTCGGTGAAGAAGAGTCCCAGAGAGGTCGCGATGAGCAGGATCAGGAATTCCGCAAAGAAGTTCGGGTTCACAAACGTCGAGAAAACCCTAGTCGCCACTCCCTCGTAGAGACCCCACATGCCGATGAATTCCCTAGGGTTCATGTATTGATAGCACGCATACAGGGCTGTGGCGGAGCCTGAAAGTGTCAATATCCATAGCATCGCCCGAAGACGACCTTTGTCAATGGCGATTGCAGCCACTGCATACACAAGGATGATGTATGCGGCATACCGAGTCCATGTTGCAAGCATTCCGGGCTCTGCCCCAGTGAACAGCGTCGAAAGCATGGCCCACCCAAGAAACAAGGATGCGGGAAGCTCGATGCCTATGTGGGGCCAATCTTGACTACGAGTCCTCGATAATAGTGGAACGCTCAGCAGGATGCCTATCGGAACACTCAGGATAACCTTGTCCAGGGGCAATCCGCCAAATGTTGTGCGATCCGGAAAAAGCGGGACCATCACAAGAACGAACGATATACCTATCATAGCCAGCAAGCCCGGCCATTTGGCCGCGGACAGCTGGTCTCTCAACATCACTCAACCTCTCGGAGCGAGATTATGCGCCCGTTCATCTGGAAGTATGGTAGCTGCACCTCAATCATCTGCCCGTGACGGACACGCTCCGCCCCGATGCTCGCTCCAGCTGCTTCGATCGAACCTGGTCCCCGCACGGTCAGTTCGACATCCTTCGTCGTTACGGCATCCATGATAGTGAGCTCATCTCCGATTAGAATCTCTCGAGGAGAATACCGGGTCTCATACGAGTACAGATCGCCCATCAGTCCTGCACCCCCAAAACGGCTGACTGGCTGCCCCTCAGCAATTGGATAAGAATCGGCTGCGGGAAGGACCCCCAAGATGACGATCTCGACCGTTCGGTCACTAGCCACATCTGAGTCCAGTGCAGAATCTGGTCTCCCGAACAAAACTGTGACCAAAACCAAGATGAGTGTCGCAGCCAGAAGAATTGCGACCAGATCAACCGGATTGACAACTCCGAACAAACGCTTTTTCTCATCAAGTAATTTCAAAAGACTACTCCTCCAGACGTTGCGCAGGCATGCTGACAACAGACAAGTGGCTGACTTCGGCGTGGTTTATTGTAACAGCCATTGGGTGGCTGATAAACTCCCAGCAGGTTACGTCACAGAAACAGTGTACCGTCTGCGGTTGAGCATCCGAACTGTCACGGTTACCCGAGACAACTTGTGGTCCGCTCACTCCAGCACCTGCTCGATCTGCCCTTGCACCCATCCGGAAAGGGCGCCTTCACCGCCAGCGATGAACACTCGATTGATGCCGGCGGCCCTCGCATCGAGTTCCAGGCGCGTGGCTGCGGGCAACTCATAGTTGCGCACGAACAGCAAAGGGTTTCGATTGTGTCCTGTGAGCGGACCGAAGGCCAGCGCATCCACGAGGGTGTCCCCCGAGGCGACATAGACACTTCCAACGTTGAATCCTTCGCTCGTCACAAGATGTCGTGCAAGAATCGAAGCCGTCTCATAACGGTTCGCACCAGCAGCTATCCTCCTAGGCCCTGGCAATCGGCTCATCACAGCATCGGACACAACCCCTGAACCTCCGATGACGAGAGTCGAGGCTGGCGAGATCGATGTAAGCGCCTGAGCCGACGGAGCGGGCACGGATCCGACTCGCACCAGTATCACCGGTAGGTCCTGTGCGTAAGCCAATCCGGCAGCAGCGATGCCATCGGCCACACTCTCTCCGCTGACGACGATCGCTCTGTTGGCAGGGACCAGACGATCCACCTCCCTAGCCACGTTCGCCGCGGTATAATAGCGATCTGTCCCACCGAATCGATCGACCCTGGTCACACCCGCAATGCCAGCCAGCTCGGATACCACGGATTCACCAACGACACCGGTCCCACCGACGACTATCACCCTGGACACGCCCAGTCTTCGGATCTCTGCCGATGTAGAGGCTGGAACACTGGTCTGGGTCACCATGAGGATCGGTGCGCCACCAACAGCACCTGCCAACGAGGAGGCAGGCAACATGTCGACGGGAGCATGCCCGTTGACCACGATTGCGGCTCTGGCCACGATGTGGGGGCTGGCAGCCTGAGGGGCGAAGACCCGTCTCGATGCCTCTACCGCCGTCCCGAATCGATCGGATCCCGCAATCCGCTGAGTCCGTGGGTTCACATAGAACCAATGATCCCCCCAGCCGAAAGCATTCCTGAATCGTTGGGTCTGCGCATTGGTGCTGAACGTACCGACAGCCGTGGGGCTCCTGAACTCCACCCGCGTAGGCCTACCTGAAACTCCACGCGCCGTAACCCGTACGCTAACGAGTGGGGTCGGTATCTGTGAAGCGGTTGCGCCCGCGCGCATGAGTTGGTCTCTGACGTGTGCAGCCGTGAAGGTCTGACGAGTCCAAGTGTGTCTGGAAGCCCCGATCGTGACCTCGTAAGGATCTGGAACGCCCCGAAGATGCGGAAGCCTCGCCGCCCACACGTTCTCGCTGTTCTCGGTATAGCCACCCGATGTCGAATGATAGAAGGTGCGAGCTATCTGCGCGGCAGTCGTACCGCCATACGTGACGACTCGGCCAACGGTGGCATCGACCGCGCTGTTCGACCTTGTATGCTCGTGTGCTGTTGGGCTCGCCCTGTTCTCCCCGCGCGAATGTCCGCCATATACCTGGCTCTCTGTTGTGCTGTATAACTCGCCGGTCCCCGAGGTCCACGAGTAGGCTCTTGCCGCGACGGCCTGTGCCTTCAGGGCTTCCAGATGCCAACTGGCCGGCATCTCGCGGGGAACAACCCCGTACAGGTACTCTGACATGTTCACTCGGTTGATGAGCTTCAACCGGCCGCCTGAAGCCGTCAAACGCAACTCACCTCTGAAGCGTACGAACTGGTGATCGTACTGACCTGTGCCCTCCCTGACCTGCGTCAACCGCGGAGTTCCCGAAGCGCCCCACACCGCGATCGTCCCTGTGAACGTCTGCGGTGGGCGTCCCGGACCCCTGAAGACGATGTTGGACCCCGAGGCTTCGAAGCTTGACCATCCGTCCGCGACAGTAGTGGTGACATTGCTTGCTCGAACAGCTAGTCCGGAACCAGCATTGCCCGGGCGGAGTGTCCAGACCTGCCGCGTGAACCCGGCATTGCCGTCGGCGTCATAGTTGGCGGCACCGTCCAGATTGACGTCGCGTGAAGGCTCGGGTAGAACCGTCGACACAGCAGTATTGGCGTCGGTGCCTCCGGAACCGTAATAGTGCCTGAGGATACGAACATAACCATAGCCCGCTTCGGCGAACCCTCTCGCCCCTGATTGACTCATCCCGACGCCGTGACCGAAGCCTCTGCTCATGAAGGTGAAGTTCGGTTGCGCATACGATGGGGCGGGCAGGGCACTCGCAACCAAGAGCAGCATCATGAGAGCGCACAGGGCGCTCCTCCATCGAGGTCTATGCCGTTGGGTAGTCATCGTATCACTCCGTTCTGACTCACCCGGACTCCATCTGAGGCCATCACTCCTGAGTCGCTCCTCGGCTTGCCGGAGTTCGACCCAGTTGCCAGTCCTTACCTACGACCACGAGCACGTCGGTGTCGAAAGCGTACATGCCGCGATAGTGCAGCACTCTGCCTTGCCCGATCGTATCCAGAACCATCTGGGCCAACGGCTCGTCCTCATCCTTGTATACCACCAACGTCTCATCGTAGACGAACTGGTTCATGTTCCCGACATCGGCGACATTGTATCGACCAGCACGCAGACGGGCGGCTGCGTCGTTGGCGACTCCAGAGATGCCCGCACCATTGCGCACGGCGACCGATACCTGTTCTGGAGCAACTTCGGTGCCCGCGGCTTCCTCTGCGGTTTCAAGGGGCTGACCTGCCTTGACTCTCTCCAAGATTGCCGCAAACGCCTCTTCGTCCGCAACGATGTACGATCCGTTTCCAATGCGCTTCGGTGCGCCGGGCATCGTCACTGTCTGGAATGCTGAACCTTGCATGCCGCGCATCTGGTTGGCCAGACCGACGAGTTCTCCCACGGACATATCCGTCGTCACCTGTTGGGCTACCGCATTGGCCATCGAGGGGATTCGCAAGGCGTTCTGCGCTTTGAAGAACTCATTCAGGAGCGCCCGCAAAAAGACTTGCTGGTTCTCTATGCGCTGAAGGTCACCAGTAGGGAAATCGCGGGTCCTCACAAAGGTAAGCGCCTTCTCTCCATCCAGGTGCTGCTCCCCCGCCTCGATCACTGCCGCAGACCTGACGTAGCTAGCTGCCTCCAGGTCATTGACGCGACTGGGGACAGAGACCGTGACTCCTCCGACCGCATCGACCACTTCTTTGAATCCAGCGAAGTCGATCTCGATGTAGTGGCTTATCGGTAGGCCGGTGAAATCGCGTACAGTCTCGATGGCAAGTGAGGCCCCACCATAAGCGGTAGCGGCGTTGATCTTCTTCTTGCCATGTCCGGGTATTTCGACATAGGTATCACGCGGGATCGAGATCAGAACGGCCGACTGCTGCTTCGGGTCGATCCTGGCTACGATGATCGTGTCCGCTCGTGCGCGTTCGCCATCTTGACGACTGTCGACTCCGATCATCAATGCATAGAACGGATCGTCCCGCTCGATGGTCTTGCTTTCCTGCAACAACTCAACAGCGCGGTCATCGGTAGTCATCCGGGCCTGAAGGCGATCGTTGATGCCGGAGATGAACAGCAATCCAGCCGCCAGTCCGACAAGCAGAACGACACCGAGGACGACGCCGGACACAACCAGCCTGCGCCGAAGTCGCATCGCCCTGCGACGCCGCTCGCCGAAGTCCCTCTTGCCCGTCCTGCGTGATTGCTGAGCGGGGGATTCGAACGATCGTGTCTTGGGTTGAAGTCTGTCTATTCGACCGGGGCGTCTGGACCTACGCCCCCGAGGTGGCCGACCTATATAGTCATCACTCATGAACAGCTCTTTCCAGGTCTCGATGTCTTCTTTGCGACAGCTACGATCCTGTCCACAAGTTCTCCGACATCACGAGAAACACGAGAACCCGCTCGTTGCTTCTTCACTAACTCTATCTCACTTGCTTTGGATGGAAGGCTCATTCTGCCCTGGGCGATCAAATCCTTGTCGACCGCTCCCATGACTCCACTGAATACAGTATATGCGGGGGTGCCAAGTGCAACGGCTTCCCGGTTCAGTGTTCCTCCGCCGGAGACGACGAGGTCGGAGTAGTACACCAAGCTCTGCGCATCGACGACCTTGCTTGGAATGATGAGGTTGTCGGCACCGATAGCCGCGACGCCATCCCGCTGCTCCGGGGTGCGAAGCAGCACTACGCCTTGCACATCCTCACGACCGGCCACGATGTGCAAGAACTCGTCGAACAGCATGTTCTCCATACGATGATATGCGGCCAGCGATGGGGGCGTACGAAGGACCACGATGATCTTGTCGGTATCCAATCCCAGCTCTTCTACAACCGTTGGATCCGGCTCGAAGTCAGCCAGGTAGTACTCCTCTTTGAGTCCCGGGTACCGGTCCACCTGCTCTGGCCGTCCGCCGTACTGGAGCAGCGCATCGGCGGGTATGGCATCCGGTATCAGGGATTTGGTCGAAAATCTGACATTGATCGAGTGCGAGAGCTTCGCGAACTCATAATCGAACATCGTGACGTGCGGAATGCCGAGGAGTCGGGCGGCAACGGGTAGATCGTTGCTAGCATGCGACAGCGCCAAGTCGAATCCTCGCCCTGCGCCGAAGGAAAGCATCTGTGCCGAACGGGCCGCCATACCCCAGGCTTTAGCGGCCATCCGCTTGCCTCGGTGTCTGCCAATGACCGTATGCTCGATTCCGAATCGCTCGAGTAGCGGGATGGTCTGAGCGAATTCGCGTGCTGTGACCGACACGTCCCATCCACGCCTCTGGAACTCATCGATGATAGGGCGCAACACGAGGACGTGTGGAGAGTTGGTCATGTCGATCCACAAACGCGGACCGCCGGAGGGGCTTGCAGACACTATCAGCCTCCGAACCTTGCTTCGATCGCATCCACGATCTGCACTGCAGCATTGCCGTCACCGTAGACCGATGGCTTCGCCCCAGGCTTAGCCATGACGGAGATAGCCGCAACGATCCTCTCGCTATCTGCTCCAGCCAACGTGTTCCAGCCGAGCTCCACGGTCTCGGTCCACTCCGTCTCCTCGCGCATGGTCACGCAGGGCACGCCGAAGAAATAGGCCTCCTTCTGCATGCCGCCGGAATCGGTGAGGATTCCCTTAGCGCTACGCAGCAGCGAAACGGTGTCGATGTAGGAGATCGGGGGCACGACAATGATGTTTTCGGCAGAAGCCACAGTTGCTCCCAGGCCGAAATCCTCAAGATTCTTGCTGGTTCGGGGATGGATCGCCCACAGCACAGGCAGGTCCAAACGCGCAAACGCCGAGATGATCTCTCGGAGGCGAGGCTTGCTGTCGCTATTGCCGGCGCGATGCACAGTGGCGAAGTAGAACTCGCCGGGCTTCACTCCGTATTGCTGCAGCGCCTGTGACGGATCGACGTGCTCGGCGAAGAACTTGGCGGTATCCAACATCACGTCACCGACCAGATGGACGCCCCTTGTGATGCCTTCGGCGGCGAGATTAGCGACGGATACACGTGTGGGGCAAAGCAGAAGTTCTGAGATGTGGTCGACCAGAACTCGGTTTATCTCTTCTGGCATCGACCTGTTGAACGAGCGCAACCCGGCTTCGACATGTGCTACTGGGATGCTGAGCTTGGCCGCCGCCAGTCCTGCTGCCAGGGTCGTGTTGGTGTCGCCATAGACGACCACCAGATCGGGGTTCTTCTCGATGAAGAGCTCTTCTAGCATCGGCATCATCTCGCCGGTCTGTCTGGCATGTGACCCAGACCCCACCGCAAGATTGAAGTCCGGCTTCGGGATACCCAGCTGTTCGAAGAACACGTCGCTCATCGCATAGTCGTAATGCTGGCCCGAGTGTACGAGCAGCTCATCGTGTGACTCGCGCAAAGCGCGGCAGACCGGTGCAGCCTTCACGAACTGCGGTCTGGCTCCGACGACCGATATGACAGTGAGTCGCCTCACACTACCGCCGCCTTCACTACTGCCACGACTTGCTCTATCTGCTCTCGGGTGATTCCCGGGAACGCGGGAAGAGCGAATGTCCGGGCATCACACGACTCCGCAACCGGCAAAGAAGGCTGGACGTAGCCCGGCTTCTTGGTGAACACCTCTTGCTCGTGCAAGGCCAGCGGATAGTAAAGCGCGGTGCCGATACCCGCAGCGGTCAGAGCCCGCATGACCTGTTCTGTTGCCCCAGCCGTCTGGGCCTTCACGATATAGAGATGGTATACCTGCTCGCCGAACTCACGCGTCACCGGTAGCTCCAAGGCAGACACGTCGGCAAGGAGCTCGTCGTAGATCGCTGCAGCCTCGCGGCGTTGCACATTCCACCCATCCAGGTGCGGCAACTTGCAGAGCAGTATCGCGGCTTGCAGGGAATCCAGCCTGCTGTTCGTGCCGAAGGTATCATGGAAGTACTTCTTCGTCGTCCCGTGCTGCGCGAGGTTACGGATCTTCTTAGCGAGAACCTCGTCATCGGTGGTCACGATCCCGCCGTCTCCGGCACACCCGAGGTTCTTGCTCGGGAAGAAGGAGAACGCAGCAGCATGTCCGAGCGAGCCTGCCTTCCTGCCCTTGTACGTCGCGCCGATCGCCTGGCAAGCATCCTCGATGACCAGCAGGTCGTGTGATCGCGCAAGCGCGAGCAGGGGATCCATGTCCACACACTGTCCGAAGATGTGCACGGGCATGATGGCCTTGGTGCGCTCGGTGATAGCAGCCTCGAGCTTTGAGACGTCCATGTTATAGGTCCCGGGCTCGATGTCGACGAAGACAGGAGTGGCCCCAACATGCGCGATCGCCTCAACGGTCGCGAAGAAGGTGAACGGAGTCGTGATGACCTCGTCGCCCTTGCCTATCCCCATCGCCGCCAATATGAGGAAGAGCGCGTCGGTACCGTTCCCGCAAGCAACGGCGTGCTTGGTGCCGCAGTAGCTAGCAATCTGTTCCTCGAGTTCTTTGACCTTGGGGCCGCCGATGAACGCGGCGTTGGCCATGACCTCGCCGATAGCTGCGTCCAACTCGGACTTGAGCTCCATGTATTGCGCTTTCAGGTCAAGAAGGGGTACTCCCATACGGTGACTCTCCTTAATCAGTCGAAGTCCAGCTTACATCTTGGGGCATCACAGCGCAGTGCGTGCCAACTCGTCATCCGGCTGTAACTAACCCTCAGCGTTTTCCAGCAGTTCCTCGGCGGGTACCGGGCGGACCGGCTTGGCCGGAACCCCCATCACGATCGTATTCGCGGGCACGTCCTTTGTGACGACAGCGCCGGTCGCAATGAACGCCTCGGCACCGATCTCGATGCCGGGCAGGATGTGTGCGCCGCCGCCCACGCGGGCTCCTCGGCGGACGGTACATCCGCGAAGGTGCTTGAACCGCGCTTGCGTCCTGCCCATGAAGTTGTCGTTGGTGGTCACCACCATGGGCGCGATGAAGACGTCCTCCTCGAGGATGACGTAGGCGGTGATGTATGCGCCGCTCTGGATCTTCGTGCGCGAGCCGATCGTGGTGTCGTTCTCGACGGTGACCGAGCGGCCGATGACGACGCCATCGCCCATCATGCACCGCTCCCGGACGCCCGCGTTGTCACCGACGATGCAACGCTCGCCGAAGGTGGTGCCGGCCATCAGCACCGTGTGGCTTCCCACCGAGCAGCCCGCGCCGAGCCGCACGCCGGTAAGTTCCTCGCGCTTGGCTGTCGATGATGCCGCTAGCCGGGGCCGCCTGCCGATAACCGCGAAATCCGCCACATGGACACCGGCGGCAAGTTCAGCCCCTACGCAGATCGTCACGTGGTTGCCGATCGAGCATCCATCGGCGATGTGCGCCCCAGCTTCGATCACCACGAACGAGCCGACCGTCACGCCCTCGCCGATTCTGACATCTTCGCCTACGGAAACGCCCAGCCCATGCTCAAAGCCCTCACCGACGACGGCGCTATCAGCGAGGTGCATGCCGTGACCCATCGGCTATACCTCCAGCTTGGTCGAGACCGGTGCGCCTAGGCCCTTCATCGACTCATCGACGGCTTCGAGCACACGTACGACGCAAAGGCCTGCTCGGCCATCGCTCCTGGGCGTCTGCCCGCTGCGACAGCAATCCAGAAAGTGCTGAACCTCCGTGGACAGCGGTTCCTTGAGAGGGACCCAGGGCACGTTGATGTCCCCGAAACGCAAGGTGAGGTCTTCGCCGTAGGCCATGGCGCTTTCCGGCTCGCCCACGCCCCGGTCGTAGATCCAAATCTTCTCGGTGGCCTCCATGTCGTCGAACACGAGCATCTTCGTAGTGCCGACGACAGTAAGCTTCCTGACCTTGTGCGGATCGAGCCAGCTTACGTGGATGTTAGCCATCTTACCGCTCGGGAAGTGCAGGTTCGCGAAGACGGTGTCCTGGACTCCGTCCGTGACATAGGCCGCACCGTTGGCGCTGACGTAATCCGGCCGCTCGCCTAGCAGATGCAACACGATCGATACATCGTGTGGCGCGAGCGACCAGAAGGCGTTCTCCTCGGTGCGGACCTTTCCAAGGTTCAGGCGCTGCATATATAGATAGAGCAGATCGCCCATCTCACCTGACTCGATGTAGTTCTTGATCCAGTCGATCGCCGAATGGTAGACCATCAGGTGTCCGACCATCAGTATGACTCCGGCGGCATCCGCGGCGAGCACGAGCTTCTCGGCGTCTGCGCTGGTAAGCGTAAGCGGCTTCTCCACGAAGCAGTGCTTGCCAGCAGCGATGACCTTGCTCGCGATCGCGAAGTGGCTTGGCGCACTGGTGACCACGACCACGGCGTCGATATCGGCGCGCGCGAGCATGGCGTCGAGGTCAGTGGTGGTATCGGCATACGGGTAGAGATCGGCGAATCGCGCAAGGTTGCGCGCGTCGGTGTCAACGGCGGCCACGATCTGGGCATCCGCGAGTTTGTCGAGGTTGCGCACGACGTTGGGACCCCAGTAGCCGAAGCCTACGACCCCCAACCTCACCGGCGCGCTCACAGCAACACCACCTTCGGGTCGCCGGCAGCCTTCAGGGCATTGCGGGTATCGAGCACGAGCGACGCCTCGCGCAGCACGAGGTCGTAGTCGACCCCGGAGTGGTTGGTGATCACGAGCACGACATCTGCCGAGGAGACCTCCTCGGCGGTCAGCTCGACTTTGGGGATTGCCACCCCACCTGCCGAGAAAGTCGGCACATGGGGGTCGTGGTAGACGACTTCGGCGCCTTTTTCGGCGAGCAGCTCAGTGACGATGATCGCGGGGGATTCGCGCATATCGCTGATGTCGGGCTTGTAGGCGACGCCGAGCACGAGCACGCGCGAGCCGTTGAGCGATTTGCGGTGACGGTTGAGTGCGTCCATCAGGCGCTCGATCACGTAGTAGGGCATCGATTCGTTGATCCTGCCGGACAGGTCTATGAACTCGGTCCGAAAGTCGTACTGGCGAGCCTTCCATGACAGGTAGAGCGGGTCGATCGGGATGCAGTGTCCGCCCAGACCGGGGCCCGGGTAGAACGGCATGAAGCCGAACGGTTTGGTCTTCGCAGCGTCTATGACCTCCCACAGGTTGATCCCCATGCGATTGGACAGCAGCAACAACTCGTTGACGAGCGCGATGTTCACTCCCCTGAATGTGTTCTCGAGAAGCTTGGTCATCTCGGCAGCCTGGGTCGAGGATACCGGCACGAGTGTATCGATGAAACGCCCGTACATGGCCACCGCGAGTGCGGTGCACTGCTTGGTCACGCCTCCAACGACCTTGGGAGTGTTGCGGGTCTGGAACACAGGGTTGCCCGGATCGACCCTCTCTGGCGAGAAGGCTAGGAACAGATCGACGCCGACCTTGCGGCCGCCGGACTCGAGTATCGGGCGGATGACCTCTTCGGTCGTGCCCGGATACGTGGTCGACTCCAACGTAACCAGCGCGCCAGCCTTGATATGCGGTGTGATCGAGCGTGCGGCTGACTCCATATAGGAGGTGTCGGGTTGCTTCATCTCATCGAGCGGGGTCGGGACGCAGATCGCGATCGCATCACAGTCCGCCATCGCCGAGAAGTCCGTGGTCGCGCTGATGATCCCCCTCCCAACGAGGCTCGCAAGCTCGGATCCATCCACGTCGGGGATGTAGTTCTCGCCGCGGTCGAGCTGAGCCACCCGCTGCGCCGAGACATCGACTCCGATGACCCTGTAACCCGCCTTAGCCATCTCGACAGCGAGCGGAAGGCCTACATAACCCAAGCCCACAACGCCGAGAACCGCTGTGCCGTCTTCCAAGCGCTCGTCCAAGCCCATTGCTCTCCGATCATCTCCGTCATGAACCGAACTATTTTATCGCAAACATCAACTCTCCACTGCATGCGATTTCATCGCCTACGTAGGCTGCTGCCTCGCCGAACCCGATCGGGCCTCGGCTCTTGGTGATACGACACTCGAGTCGAAGTGTATCGCCGGGGGCGACCTGGCGTTTGAACCGCACTTTGTCGATTCCGGCGAAGTATCCGATCTTCCCGGCATTGTGGGGCAACGCGAGAAGCGCCGCTGCGCCAACCTGGGCGAGCGCTTCGACGATGAGCACGCCCGGCATCACCGGATGGCCGGGAAAGTGACCCGGGACCCAGAAGGCGTCTTCGGTGACCGCGAGCAGACCAGTCGCCTGTTCTCCGGGAACCAGGTCGGTGATCTCATCGACAAGGAGGAAGGGTTCCCTGTGCGGAATGATGGCTTTGATGGCATCTCTATCGAGCATGTCCGTCTCCTTCTTCCTCGACAACCTTGATGTCGGCGCCGAGGAGTGCCAACTTCTCGACGAATCTCTCGTAGCCCCGCTCGATGTGGTGGACGTCCATGACCTTCGTGGCGCCGTCTGCGGCGAGTCCAGCGATTACGAGCGCGGCACCGGCGCGCAGGTCGGGTGAGCTCACTGGCGCACCCGAGAGGGTTTCGACACCCCTGACGAGAGCATGATGGCCGTCGATGCGGATGTCCGCACCCATCCTGGCCAACTCGTCGGCGAACATGAACCGGTTCTCGAACACGTTCTCGGTGATCACGCAGCTTCCTTCGGCAACCGACATCATTGCCATGAACTGAGCCTGCATGTCGGTGGGAAAGCCTGGGTGTGGCAACGTCTGGATGTCCACGCTTCTGGGTCGCGCAGGTCCGGTCACCGTCACTCCGTCGCCGTGGACATCGAGCTTGCAGCCAGCCTGTCCGAGCTTGAATAGCAGCATCTCAAGGTGAGCCGGATCGAATCCGCGCACCGTGACCGGTCCTCGCGCCATAGCACCGGCGACCAGGAAGGTTCCGGCTTCGATGCGGTCTCCGACCACTGAGTGACCATCTGCGGGATGCAGCCGCTCGACACCCTCCACGGTGATCTCGCCGCTGCCCGCGCCTTCGATCCGCGCACCCATCGAGCACAGGAAGTCCGCTAGGTCGGCGATCTCTGGCTCGCGTGCGGCGTTCTCGATCGTGGTGGTTCCTTCGGCGAGTACAGCGGCCATCAGCAGGTTCTCTGTTGCACCCACGCTGGGGAAATCGAGTACGACCGGTGCGCCTCGGAGGCCCTGAGGTGCCGTGGCGTGGATGACGCCGTGGTCGTGTGTGACGCGCACGCCCAGGCTCTCGAGGCCGCGCACGTGCATGTCGATCTTGCGAGAACCTATCGCACACCCGCCCGGCATCGCGACCTTCGCCTGCCCGTATCTCGCGATGAGCGGACCGAGGACCACTATTGAAGCGCGCATCTTCGAGACCATCTCGTAGGGTGCCTCGAATGAGGTCACTCCCGAGGTGTCGATTGCGAGCTCGTGGTCGGTGCGAGTGACCCGCGCCCCGAGTCCAGCCAGCACCTCGGCCATCGTGTGCACATCGCTGATGTCGGGCACGTTGCGTAGCCGGGAGGTCCCGCTAGCGAGCAGTGCTGCCGCCATGAGCTTGAGCGCCGAGTTCTTCGCGCCCTCTACCCTGACTTCTCCTGCCAGAGGGCTACCGCCCTCGATGATGATCGAGCGCATCCTATCCCTTTCCGTCGATCTTGCTCGCACACTCCATCGCAGCGTGCCTGATGACCTCGCTCACAGTCGGGTGCGCGTGCACTGCCCGCGCGATGTCGCCGACGACCCCGTCGTTGCGCATGCAGGTGGCGACCTCGTGGATGATCTCGACTGCATGAGGGCCGACGATCTGGCATCCAAGCACCCGCCCGGTGGTGCGCTCCGCTACAAGCTGGACGAATCCTTCGGACTCACCTTCGGCGATAGCCTTACCGTTCGCCGAGAACTTCGCGATTCCTACGACTGCGTCGAGACCCTTGGCTTGTGCGCTCTCGCGCCCCATGCCGACAACGGCGATCTCGGGGAAAGTATATACACAAGCCGGAATGTACTCCGAACGCACGGTGTGGGAGGGCTCCTCTCCACGCAGCACCTGAACGGCGTTGCGGGCTGCTGCCACACCCTCCTCCTCGGCGACGTGCGCAAGCATCATGCCGCCAATGAGATCGCCTACCGCCCACACGCCGTCGACCGAGGTCCTGAAGAGGCTGTCGACCTCGACGGTTGCGCGCTGCATCCGGATGCCTGCCTCGGCAAGGCTGGCCTGCGAGCTTTGGGGCACTCGGCCCACGGCGGAAAGCACGATGTCGGTCTCGATGGCTTCGCCGCTGCGCAGCACTGCGCGCATGCGCCGGTCGGCGAGTCGCTGTACGCTCTCGACCGCTTCGCCGAGGCGGAACTCGATGCCGAGGCGACCGAGCGCATCCTTGGCGACGCGGGCGACGCGCTTGTCGACACCGGGAAGGAGCTGATCGGTGAGCTCGACCACTACGACGCGCGTGCCGAAAGCCGCGTACGCACAGGCGAGTTCGAGTCCGATGACGCCGCCGCCGATGACGAGGATTTCTCTTGGGATCTCACTGAGGGCGACGGCTTCGTCGCTGGTCCACACACCTTCGAGTCCGTGGTCGATCCCGGGCAGCCGCAGTGTATCCGAGCCGCAAGCCAGGATCACGGCATCGCTAATGATAGTCTGCTCCCCGCCTTGCGCCAGGAGCACCCGCGTTGCGGTCGCGTCGATCAGGTGCCCGGTGCCATGGACGATCTGTACTCCAAGGCGCTTCGCCTGGGCTTGCAGCTGTCCGGCCAGCTCGACGACGACCGCGTCCTTGCGCGTACGAAGGGCCGCGATGTCAACTCGGGCCACCTCGCTTTGCAGGCCGAACTGTGCAGCCGCGCGCGTGTCGGCCACGATCCTCGCCGAGCGCAGGATGGTCTTCGTAGGAATGCAGCCGCGATTCAAACACGTCCCGCCGAGGCGGTCCTTCTCCACCAGCGTGACCTGCGCCCCGAGGCGCGCCGCCTCGAAAGCTGCTGCGTACCCGGCCGGGCCGCCGCCCATCACTGTGATCCTCATCGCTTTCCCTCCTTGGATAGCCAAGCTGCGGCGGGTGATCGCCGAGCAGCCGCTGGCGCACAGCGTCGCTCGCGCCCGCTCACTGGTTGCCAGCGATCTGGGCCACGGCCTCATCGAGACCGAGTGGCATGATGTGGACGCCGTCGCAGATCTCCCGACAAGCCGCCACCTGCTCCGCGGCTAACGCCAGGCCTTCGGCAAGAGGGTCCTCGGCGGTCTTTATGCGCTGCACGAGGTGCGGCGGGATCATCAGGCCGGCGAGCTTGTTGTTCACGAAATCGACGACCCGAGGACTCTTGAGCAGGAGGATCCCGGCGATGACCCACGCCCCTTCGGCGCGCAGGGCACGCGTCGCGCGCTCCAGCTTGTCCAGGTCGAAGATCGCCTGCGTCTGGAAGTAACTCGCGCCGGCTGAGATCTTGCGACTCGCGCGAAGCATCTGGACATCGTAAGGCTCAGCCTCAGGGAAAGCCGCAGCGCCGATGAAGAATCCCGTGCCGCCGACAAGCGGCCTTCCGAGCATATCGGTGCCTGCGTTCATCTGAGCAGCTATCTGTATGAGCTGCGTCGAATCGAGGTCGAACACGCCCTTGGCCTGCGGGTGGTCCCCCGCGCGCGGATCGTCGCCGGTGACGACGAGCAGGTTCTCGAGCCCCAGCGCCCATGCCGCCAGCAGGTCGGATTGGAGCGCAAGCCTGTTGCGATCGCGGCAAGTCTGCTGGAAGATCGGCTCGAACCCTGCATCGAGGACGAACTTGGATGCGCCCATAGATGACATGTGCAGAGTCGCGCCCTGGTTGTCGGTGACATTGATGGCGTGACACGCCCTGCCGAGCAGTTCGACGCTCTTGCGCATCGCGGCCACATCGGCGCCAAGCGGCGGCGACAGCTCGCCCGTGATTACGAACTCCCCGGCCTCGAGCGCCTCTCTCAGCCGGCTCATGCGGGGCCGTCCTCACCCTGCGAGCGGCGCGATCGCTCGGCACGCAGGTCGACCGCACCCGGCTTCTGCTTCGCCGAGTGGTCCTTGGGCGACATCGTGTCGCTGGGGGCCCTGCCCTGCGAGGCGAGTCGCTGTACGATCCTCACGTGCACGCACTCCTTCTCGGCAAGTACCTCGCACTTGCCATCCCACATCCCTCCGCATGGCCCGTTGAGGAGACCCTTCGGGCACGTGGTGACGGGGCAGATCCCCGC